>CANHIS010000102.1 GCA_947460255.1 Bacteroidota bacterium | reverse complement strand
TTATGGTCTGTTTTCGTGAAAGATTCTTAATTTTCTTCGAGAGTTTTGATGTTTCGAAAATGATAACACCTATAAGGTTAAACTGTTTAAAAATCGATAAATTGGTTTGTTGAAGTTTGTTTGATGAGCCAGATTCTTAACACGCAAATCGAATCGACGTATAATTCTCTGATTTAAGCATTGAGTTTCCTATTATTGTGAAGAAAATTTAACTGGAAAACGGCATGGTTTTTATTGTTGAATTTTAAAATTTGCAGTTATGAAACGATTATTCTCCCTTGTAGTTTTTTGTGTTGCTGCTGGAGCATTAATAGCGCAACCGACCAACAATAAAAAGCCAGCTCCCAAGAGCCGATCTACTACATTCGGTGATTTTAGTGCCAACTTGGGCATTCCGATGTATTCGTTTGCAGAAACATCTAGTTCTATGCCTTTTGGTTTGAATTTCAACATTATACACCAACCATCTTCACGGGTTCCGATTCTTTTTGGTGGTGGAATTGCCTACTTGCATGCAGGTGGAAACCGTGTTGACCGTTTGTTAACTGCAGATATTACTGCTGGAAACATTATCATTGATCAGTTAAGTATCCCATTAGAGTTTAGAATGAACAACCATATTTTAAATGGACATGGTTTGGTTCGTTTTCAAGCGCCTGGAAAGTTCTTCAAGCCTTACATAGATCTTGTAGGCGGTTTTAATTATTTGTGGACAGGCACAGCAGTTTACGACAGATCCCCTCAGCGCTTTTTTGCCACTGATGACAACGGATTGATCACTCGAAAAACGCAAGAAAGTTCGTTTACTTGGGCCGCTGGATTTGGTGCTGGGGCATTCATATATCTGAATCCAGATCTATTTTTGAACATCAACGCTACTTATATGGGCGGTGGCTGGGCGCGTTATTACGATAAAAATCAAATTAACAATTGGGATGTTCAGTTAAATGTGAACGGTGCATCAGACGTGCAGTCGGGTTCTTTGGGAGACGATGCGTTGAACGTGAATGCATTTCCGAAGAATTCAAGAACTGATATGATTTACGCACAAATTGGTATCGGTTTTTATTTGGATGGTAATTCTGGTGGCAGTTCAAACGGTAAAGCTAGAATTGGAAAGGATGCATATGTGAATCCGAATAGAAACGCTAACCAGCCTTATAGGCAGCCAAGACCGAACAATAAAAGATAGTTTGGTTTGAACTTAAAACAAAAATCCCTCGAGAGTTCTGAGACTTTCGAGGGATTCTTGTTTTTATAATTAGGATGATCGCTTAGAATTTCCAGTGAGGCATTCTAGAGATAATCAAAATCAATGCACCCGTTGTGAAGATTGCCATCTTGCGAAATTTCTGCGCATCATCGGTAGCTTTCTTCGAAACAATTCTGCCTGCTTGGATAAGGCCAACGGCGATAATCATGGTAAGAATGTGTTCAACAGCATAAAAGCGAAGATTCTTGTCTTTCATAGCTGCACCAAAGTCAGCAAAGGCTGCTTCAGTTATTGGCGATAATCCGAAATACAAGATCAAACCGAGCAACAATTGAAGATGAGAGATGCCAACCAAAGCGCCACCGGTTGCATTGTCGAGCTTTCCAAATGGTTTTTTTCCAGCAAATGCACTCCATGAGCGTACAATAACAAAAAGTAAAAGGGCAAGCATGATCCAGCGCAATCCGTTGTGGCTTTTGAGTATGAATTCGTACATATTCTTGGGGTTTGAGTTTCCGACAAAAATAACACAGAACGACTGCGAACGTTTAATTGGCGGCAGATAAAATTTCTATATCATTCTTCTGGCTTCACTGTTAGGTAGTTGTAATCTTTTATGCTCTTTTTTTAGAAAATGCTTGTGTATCTAAATCTATCGATATACTTTTGCCTTCCTTTTTAAGGATCCTGCGGATGTGGCGTAATTGGTAGCCGCACCAGACTTAGGATCTGGCGCCGCGAGGCGTGGGGGTTCGAGTCCCTTCATCCGCACCAAAAAAGCCTCCTTCGGGAGGTAAATTTTTTTTTAATTGTTCAGATGAATATCACCAAGGAACATAAAGATGAGCTAAATGCCATCATCAGGATTCAATTTGTACCTGAAGATTATCAACCAAAAATCGATCAACAACTTCGCGAATATTCCAAGAAAGTGAGTATGCCAGGATTTCGTCCGGGCAAGGTTCCTGCTGGAATGGTGAGGAAGATGTATGGTAAATCGATTCTTGTTGATGAATTGAACAAGCTTACTTCTGATAGTTTGTTTGGATACATTCGCGACAATCAAATCGATATCCTTGGTAATCCTCTTCCAGCGCCAGAAAATGACGAACGCCTTGATTTAGAAAATCCAGGTCACATCAATCTAGCTTTTGAAATTGGCTTAGCGCCTCAGTTCGATTTGGAGATATCTTCGAAAAAGTCTTTCGAAATGTATGTTCCATTGATTGACGATGAGTTTATTTCCAAAGAGATTGAAAATTACCGCGATCGTCTTGGTGATTATTCTGAAACAGAAACGACTTCAACGGCCGGAGATTTAGTTCATGGTGTTTTCACAGAATTGAATGAAGATGGTACTGTTAAAGAAGGAGGAATCTCTCGCCATACCGACATTCATGATGCCGACCTAAAAGAAGGTGATGCATCTGCATTTGTTGGGATGAAAAAAGGCGACGTGAAAAATATCGATGTGAAAGCGGTATTTGTGAATCCAACTGTGATTGCTGCAATACTTGCCATTTCAACTGAGGAGGTTGCAAATCTCACTTCGATGTTCAGTTTCGAAGTGGAAACAGTTCGCCGCAAAGAAAAAGCAGAAATTAACCAAGATTTCTTCGATAAACTTTTCGGACCTAACACGATTTTTTCAGAAGAAGAGTTGAAGAATAGAATTGCTTCCGATTCAAATACACGTTTTCAAAAAGATGCTGAAACGCGCTTCTTTAATGAAGTTGTAGAAGACTTAGTAAAAAACAGTTCATTCGTACTTCCGGATGATTTCTTAAAACGTTGGTTATCATCAACCAATGAAGGGAAAGTAACCGCTGAAGACATCGAAGAAAACTATAACAATTACGCCAAAGGAATTCGTTGGCAGTTGATTGAAAACAAACTAATTCGTGAAAACGAAATCACTGTTACGCGTGAGCAAGCTATTGATAGTGTAGCAAACGATTTTCTTGCATACATGGGCGGTGCTGCCGGAGCTGGTGAAGAAGGTTTAACGCAAGCTAGAAGCATTGCAGAAAGAATGCTACAAAACGAAAAAGAAGCTAATAAGGTATTCGATCGTTTGTACAATGAAGCTTTGAACAAATTATTCCTTGAGAAATTTACGATTCAGCAAGTTGCACTCCCTTTTGAAGATTGGGTGAAGAAAGTTTCTGAACCGTTGAACTAAAATTTTTGAGTGAGTGTGTAAGCGGGCTCCGGATTTTTCCGTGAGCCCGTTTTTTTTACTTTAATTTTTATTTGTGCTTGCCGACATTAATTTTCTGTCGTTCACAATTGGATCCTGAAATTCAATTAAGAATTCGGTTCCACCTTCGGATGGATGATGAAGGGAAATTTTTCCATTGTGTCTTTCAACTAAATTTTTCGTTATCACCAGTCCAAGTCCAGTGCCTTCTATTTCGTCGGCATTGCTGGCCCGATAAAATGATTGAAAAATGTTTTCGCGCTCTTCCACTGGAATTCCGATGCCGAAATCTTTCACCAGAATTGAGAACTCATCCCCATTGAATTGCAAAACAAGCAAAGGCGCTTTACATCCTGTGGAATATTTGAACGCATTTGCAATCAGGTTATTCAAGATATGTGTAAATAAATTTGGGTCGATAAATTTTGAAGAAGGAATGCCAATTACACGCACATCGAGCGATCTACCATCCTTTTGCCTTTCGCTGTGGTTTTGGGCAATCAGGTATATGAGCTCTACCAAATTCGTGATTTCTGGATGCATTTGAATTTGGTCTGATTCTGTTTTTCCGAGCATTAAAACGTCGGTCATCAATGCCGTTAATCGATCGATTTCTCGGTTTATTTGGCTCAAGTGTTTTTTCAAGGATTTTCGCATTTCTTCATCCTTTATTGCCGCACTTTTCATGCTCAAAATATCGGCACTGGTTTTAATTGTTGCCAGTGGTGTTCGAAATTCGTGAGATGTCATTGTTACGAATCTGCTTTTTAGTTCGTGCAGATGTTTTTCCTTGTTGAGTGCATTTTTAAGATCGGTTTCCAAAGCAACTCTTTCATCAATAACTCTTGATGAGGCAACAACTCCGCTTATTTTTCCATCACGGTCTTTGAGCGTTTTTCCATGGGTTTCGAACCAATGATAAACATTGTTTTTCGAGCGGAAACGGTAGGTAATTCGTTGTTGCCATTCGTGCTTACTTTGAATTAGTTTCATAAACAAATCCTTTACTGCAAAACGATCCTCCGAATGTACCAGTTTGAAAATGTGTTGACCAACTAACTCACTTGGTTTGTATCCTCCGATACTTTCAACCGATGGGGATGCATACAAAATATTGCCTTCAATATCGTGCATGGTAATGAGATCTCGTATGTTATCGGAAAGTAGCTTGTACATTTCCTTGCTTTCTCTTTCGTCGGTTAAATCGTGCAGGGTACCCGACGTTCCAGCAATTTCATCATTTTCATTGTAAAGAATCACCGCATAAACCCTGATGTATTTTATCTTTCCAGATTTGCTAATGTATCGAGATTCGTGAGAACAGGTGTCTGTTTCACGATTCATAAGTTTGGTAAATAGGTTGAAACTTTTTTGAATGTCGTCTTGGTGCAAGAAACTCGCAAATTCTTTTTCTAAAGATTCTTCAATTGAATATTCCATGGTTCTTTCCCACGATTTACTTAGGAAAGTCCATTCGCCTTTTAAATTCGTTTGAAAAATAATATCGTGAACGGCATTCACAACATCCTTGTAACGCTTATTGCTATCTGATAGTTTTTTCTCAAATGCTTTTCTCGATGTAATATCTCTTGCAATGGCCGAAATGCCGATTTGTTCGCCCTTTTCATTGATTGTAGGATTCACAGTAACTTCACCAATGATGGGCCCAAATGCGATTTCCGATGTGTTTTTAACACCATCAAATGCAAGGGCATACATTTTTTGCAAAGAAATGATTGATGCTTCATTGGGATGCAAAAACGAATATCCTGTTTGGCCAATTCTCGGTTCGAAGTTGAAATATCTTTTGTAAAAAAGAGAAAGCGCAGAATTGAAGGCTACGAAACGTTGGTCTCGGTCTAGCGACCAAATTAATTCATCGGTAGAATTAATAATGGCCGACAAATTAGCAACCGAAATATCTAGGTTTTTTTGAAGTTGATGTTCTTTGGTTAGATTTTGCAACAGTACAGCAAATCCGCCAATTTTATTTTCGTCTTTGAGAGCTATTACAGTAACATTGATGTATTTATCATCAAAATAAACCACCTCACTTATTGCATCACCTAAATAAACTCGAGCAATTAGTTCTCTAAATTTATTTATGATTGAAGGTTGTTCAAGATCATTTGAAAAAATTGTGCTTCCGATATCTGGATTTAAATATCCCGCCGATTCCACAGCACTATCAAAAGCCTTGTTTTTGGCGATGAGTCTATTTTCTTTGTCTATTGCGAAAAAGACCAAGCCCAATTGATCCATCAATATTTCGATGTTGCTCAAGTGATTTTCAGCATATTCAGAACGTTCGCTTTGTTGAGCCTTGGTAATGGTTCCTAAAACTCGGTAGATTCGACCATCTGCGCTGAAAATTAATTTGCCCGAATTATTTAATTCTACAACATGTCCTAATTTGTGTTTAAGTCGAAATGAAATATTGTAACGGTTGTCTTCATCTTTGCCTTTATGCCTTAATGCATCGATCTTTTTGAAGTCGTCGGGCACAATGATACTTTGCCAAAAACCAGGAACCTCAAATTCGGCTTGAGCATATCCGGTAAAATCTGTGATTGATGGAGAAACGTATTCTGTTTGCAGTTTATCGTTTATAACAAACATTACACTGCTCACATGTTTTAGCAGATAATTAAGCAGTTCTTGTTGGCCTCCTTCTGTCTGGGTATTAACTTGCTGATCTAGGCTTTCTTTAAATTTAAAAAACAGGCTAAACAAGCCAGCTCCTTGTTTTAGAAAAACAGCTGATATATCTGCATGAACAAAAGCTCCAGATTTTGTCTTTATCGATTGGTTTTCCCAAAACATTTTACCTGCTTTAGCCGCATAAACCATTTCCATTAGTTCACTTACGTTCCCTCTGAAAAAATCAGGTGCCAACATGGTTTTAAGGTCATCTTCAGAATAACCAGTTATGGTGCGAAGTATCTCGTTGGTGGAAACAACTTTTCCCTGTAGGCTGACCAATGCGAAGCCCTCCAATTCATTTTTCTGGTAAGAGTTGTTAATCAACGTTTTAAATAACGATGAAAAATTTCGCAACATGTTTGGCGTGTTCTCCATGGGGCCACTTTAGCTTTACCCCGTGAAAATAGTGCATTCTGTTTCATTACAAGAATCTGGAAGACTTTATGAGTGTTAATACCTATGCCGATCTAGGAGTTAGTATTAAGGATAAAAGTTGGGAGTATATCTGAATTGTTGAGAAATAAGTGTTATAAATTAGGTTAAATCGTCTTTTTGTTAATCAATCTGTCGATAACTTCAGGTAAAATGAACTCGATTCCTGAATTCAATAAGACCGCCCACTTGTTTTCCGATTTGCCTAAGGGGGTGTGCTCGAGAACACAATCGGCAAACTCTTTCACTACGATCTTTAATGGGGTGCTTTCGCTGGTAATTTCATTCTTACTGTTCCTCAATAGCTTATTTAACCAAGTATTCGACAGAGTTTCATTTGTTTCTTGAAGTACTTCTAACCATTGTCTTTTTTGTAAAATCTCTAATTCCGCAATTTCATCCTGCAACATTTTCAAATGATCCTTCATGATTCTCTCCGATATACTAGTATTTCCTGAATGATTGAATTTTGAATTTTTCTTTTTAAATAATTATTCCTAAAAATTAAAATCAAAATAACTGGAAGCATATAAATTCCAGCAACTATCAAGAATCCCTTGTATGGGCTACCTGTTAATTCACCTAAATATAAAGATGCTGCAATGCTCAATAGTAAAATTACCACAGCCAATGGAATGAATAAAAATATACGTAGTATTAATAAAGAAGCAACCTCCGCTATTTTGGAGGTTGCTTTTAACTTTAAAATCTTGAGCGTAGTTTGACTATAGTCTTCTGCTTTTTCTAATATGGGTTCGAAGAATAAATGCTGATTTTCCATAGCTCTGATTAAATAAATTATTAAATAATATTTGTTTAGTTACTCGTTGTTCTAATATCTTTCTTGATTCGTTCGCCATCAGCTTTAAAATTTTCTTCAGTCTCTTTAATTTCTGCTGCTGCCAAATTCATTTTTTCATTTACAAGATTCATTAAATCTTCTAGTTTTTCTTTTATACCTGAAATTGTATCATTGCTTTTTTGTGAGATTTTTTTACGCGTCTCAGTGCCTTTATCTGGGGCAAACAAAATGCCCGAAATAGCGCCTACCACAAGGCCTGTTAATGTTCCGATTAATACTTTTTCTGTAGTTGTCATGTTTTTTGTTTTTTAATAATGTCTCTTTTGAGTTGATGAAAACATATTATTCTAGAGATTTCCAAAATAATATGTGTTTATTGTATTTATTTAACTACCGGACCACCCTTTATTATTCTCAAGATTATCGCAATTACAGCAATTACTAAGAGCACATGGATGATGCCTTGTTGGTGAAACCCTAAGAAGCCAATAGCCCAAAGAATGACCAAGATTATAGCGACGACATAAAGTAGGTTACTCATCGTCGTTAAAAATTAAACCCAATGCCAAATTGGTACAATTTGTTTTTGTAACGTGGTGTGGTTGGTGAGCCATTGCCGTTGTTTTTCTGAATGTCCCAAGCCAAACGGCCCGACAATGTGACGTGCTTCAAGTTGATATCGAATCCCAGCACGGCACCCAAGATATTCTTTCGAATGTCGTCTTGATTAAATACTTGTTCCTGCTCGTAGGCAAAACTGGAGCTTTCGAACTTGTCTACTTGTTTGATTAAGTAAGAATACTGAGGACCAGCCAAAATTGTTATGAATTCGCTTGGTTTTAATGCCACTTGAAGTGGGATATCCAAAAACGTAGTGGTTCTTGTTACCGCATAAGAGCTTCCCAATAATGCACCACGACCTTCGAAACCTTTTTGGGAAAGATGAACTTCTGGCTGCACTCCAAAATACTTCCCAATTGGGATTGCTGCAAAAATACCTGCCATTAAACCATATTTGGTATCTGCTGTAAATGGATCTCCTTCGTTGTCGTAAACGTTGGATCCATTAATCCCAATCTTTGCACCAAACCTGAATTTCTCCCGGTTGTCAGTTAGATTTTCTCCTCCAAAGGTTTGCGCATTCAACATGCCAAATGATGTGAACAAAAGCGCAATAATTATTTTAATTGTTTTCATGTTTTTATTTGTCATTTTTTGTTGTAAAATCTTTCAATGCTTGCCCGAATTTTGCCAAATCTGAATCAAATTCCTTTTTAAATTCATCCCAATTCTGACCAGCAGTTCGCTTGTATGAATTGGCTTTCTCTCTTAGCGTTTTGTTTTGTCTTTCTAAGTCTTCAATCGAATCATCGTATTGCTTACGTTGTTTCTTATCAATTTTTTCTGCCTTTTCTTTTAGCACTGCAATTGCTTTCTCATTTTCTTGAATGTCTTGATCAATTTTCTTTCTGAATTCCTCAAAACGAGCCTCAATTTCTTTCTCTTGTTGACGCAATTTCTCCGCCTCTATTTCATTCTTTTCAGATTGAATCATCGTAGAATCTTTCTTTTCTGGTTGTGCAGAGTAACTCTCTCCAATTATTGATCCTGCGAGCGCAGTCATTATTACAATACTTTTAACCGTTTTCATGGATTTAATCTATTTATTTTTATTTGTTTAATTAATTGTATACAATTCCTATTTGAGTCGATAATCCGACAAGGCCAATTTGCTTAATCTTACTTGCCAAACATTAAAAATGATTTTCTTCAGGATTCTTTTAACCCCTTGAACCGTCACCTGAGCCTCGATTTGTTAGTTTATTTTAACTAAAACAAATTCCTTTGGCGGATGAAATATTGATTACTTATTCAACACCACAAATCACCGATAATTTTGTGAACTGTTAACTACATCTTATTCGCCGAATGTTACATAATTGCTTTATTCTACTACTTTTATTCTATTTTAAAGTATAGAATATACTGATGGTGAGTATGTAAAGGTCATGCTCACTGTAAGTTAATCTCTTTATTTAACTCAATCATGCCGGCTTTTCTTCTGATTTTCTATGAATTTGATAGGATAATTAAAGAACTCATTTCATTTAGGTGCGCCTCGTTACCAATTTCTTCATGTGGAATTCTTAATCTAATTTTCAAAGCCTTAAATGTAGAAGGTGTTAGGCCTGTAATTTTCTTAAACTGATTCGAAAGATGCGCCGCACTTGAATAATTGAGCTTCCATGCGATTTCTGAAATCGTGAGTTCATTGTAAATGATTAATTCCTTTATACGTTCAATTTTATGAATGATGATGAATTGCTGGATGGTCATCCCTTTTACATGCGAAAATACATTCGATATGTACGTATAGTCTAAATGCAATTTTTCGCTGATGTAATCGGAATAATTCACCTTTGGACTATCCTCTTGGTTGTGTATCATGTCGATGATTACATTGATGGTTTTCTCGATAATCTGAGCCTTTTTATCTTCCATCAATTCGAAACCTGCAATTTTCAGTTTGTCATGTAAAATTAAAATTTTGTCTTTGTCTGTCTCATCGGGTATTTCTATTTCACCAAGTTGAGTATTGTGAGGTTGAATTTTACAGTCTCTTAAAATGGCGCTTACTGCAGAAATGCATCTGATACTCACCATATATTTTATAAATAGTCTCATATTGAATTATTGATCACTATAAAATTATATGATTGAACATTGATTAGTACTACATAAATCTCACATTAAGATTTATTTGCTACTCATTAGCCTACATCGGTCTTTTACCAAACAAAAAAAGCCAGTCTAAGTATCAGCCGACTTTCATAGAAAACGATCAATAACAGTACTTTAAAGAGAAGACGAGTTAGTTTTTGATTTTCCATATCAACATGTTAATTTTTTAAGGAGAGTGCTTCAAACCTAACTTTGCAAGTTTCACGACCGACACTTGTTTTTTGTTTCCACCGAACGTTGCATGGGAAGGATATGATTGTAAACAATTTACCTACACTAGTCACATTTGAAATTGCTGTCGAGTCTTCATTCAATTCGTTTTCTCCGATTGGCCCTAGACCGATTACCGGCGCATTTGCCAATTGAATTGCTTCTTCAGTCATTTTAAAGTGGTCGCTCAAACCACCGGTCATTTTTTTCTTGATTGACCCGTCCCGTATTTTGTTGTTCCCTTTGAAAATTGTTGGTTCTATGTAATTGCCATTGGTCTACCTACTGTTCATCTGCTGAGTCAATGTGCCGAAAAATACTTTCCCTTATTCTGCCTAGCTTATTTCGTTGTAAGACAGTGTTTTTTGAAATGGCGTTTTAGAAACTCGCTTGCCTGCCCAGGTTTCTGGTTCTATTGGATGGCTTTCATTTATCTGCATCGTTCTTTCAATCACACGTGCCTTACAAGCGTCATAAATACTTATGTAAACGATCTTCGGGCTCTAACAAGTACAAACTTGCCATAGGTTTATTTAAAGAGCACTGACCCCTCAAATGCCATATTGAGAAATTCATCATCCTGCGCCATCAACGAATGAGAACCCATATCTATTCCTATCTCCTCGTAAAGTTCGGTTTTAGAGCAATGAAATCAATGTGGAGATGAAAAATGAAATTAACACAACGGTTCATTACTTATTTCATTTTGTGCTTGACAAGTTGAATTGAATTCGCGATAGGAACCCACATCTTTCCCCTTCCCAGTGAAAAGTTCGGGATTAGCATAATTCAATCGACGTGAAGGAGAAAATTGAAATTAACACAGCGGTTCATTTCTTTTTCATTTTGTGCTTGACAAGTTGAATTGAATTCGCTAAGGGAACCCACATCTTTCCCCTTCCCAGTGGAAAGTTCGGGATTAGTGAAATGCGATCAACGTGAAGGAGAAAATTGAAATTAACACAACGGTTCATTTCTTTTTTCATTTTGTGCTTGACAAGTTGAATTGAATTCGCGAAGGGAACCCACATCTTTCCCCTTCCCAGTGGAAAGTTCGGGATTAGCGAAATGCGATCAACGTGAAGGAGAAAATTGAAATTAACACAACGGTTCATTTCTTTTTTCATTTTGTGCTTGACAAGTTGAATTGAATTCGCGA
>CANHIS010000101.1 GCA_947460255.1 Bacteroidota bacterium | reverse complement strand
GGCCGGGCGGAGGTGCTGTTCCAGCTGCGGGACGTGGACACCGCGATCATCGACCGCATGGAAGACCGCCTGCGCGCCCTGGTGCAGGAGAGCAACCGGCGCGAGAAGTGCCCCTGCGTGCTGGAACCCGTCAGCCTTTCGACCCCCGCGCTCTGCGACGGCGTGATGCAGCAGGCGCTGGCGGATGCGGCGGCCGCGCTCGCCCCCGGCGCCTGGCAGCACATGCCGAGCGGCGCGGGACATGACGCGCAATACCTGGCGCGGGTGATGCCATCCGCGATGCTGTTCGTCCCCTCCATCGGCGGCATCAGCCACCATTGGAGCGAGGATACGAAGGAAGAAGACCTGGCGCTGGGCGTGCGGGTGCTGGCCGACGGCGCGGCGTGCTACCTGGCGGCGTGAGGTTGCGCCAGCGAGGGGGCTCTGCCCCCTCGCCCTCCCCCGCCAGGAGGCAGTGGCCTCCTGGACCTCGATCAGTTGAGCGCTGAACGGCGTGGGGGCCGTGGCCCCCACCCCGTTCGGCGTTTAAAACTCATGGGTTCCAAGGGGCCGCTCCGCTTGGCGGGAGGGGTGCGGGGAGCCTGGGGCCGCCTGTACCGAACGGCGGTCACTAGGCAGAGTCATTCGCCGTAGCCTTGGGGTTGAATCGCACGAAAAGGTTCGAAACAGGGACGCGCAACCGATAGTGCGGATTGACCTGCCTCCTGGAAGCGGTCCGCCGGTAATGTAGGCCGACGGCAGAGCGGTCCTGCCGCCAACTCTGGTCCGGGGTCTACGCGACTCGTCGGGCCTTTTGACCGTAGACCAATGGGCTCGTCGAGCGCTTCAACGGCCAGATCTCGAGCGAGGTTCGAAGAAACCCAGAAGGGTCATCTTGAGCTCGTTCAGGGCAAACGCTCCAGGCAAAGGGCGATGCCCTGGCCGCCGCCGATGCACAGCGTCACGAGACCGCGGGTCTGACCGGCGCGAGCCATCCCGTGCAATAGCCGCGTGGTCAGCACTGCGCCGCTCGCGCCGATCGGGTGGCCATGGGCGATGGCGCCCCCCTCGGGGTTCACGGAGTCCTCCCTGAGGCGGGTCTCGCGCATGACGGCGATGGCGATCGCCGCGAAGGCCTCGTTGATCTCGGCGCGCTCGATGTCGGCGGCGGTCCAGCCGGCACGGGCCAGGGCGCGCTGCACCGCGGGCACTGGGCCGAGGCCGAACATCCCCGGTTCGACCGCACCGACACCGGTGGAAACGAGACGCGCCACTGGCTTGAGCCCCAGCCGCTCTGCTGCGCTCCGCTCGGCCACGACCATGGCGGCGGCGCCGGTGTTCAGGCCGGGCGCGTTGCCGGCGGTGATCGTGCCATCCTTGCGGAAGGCCGGGCGGAGCTTCGCCAGCGTCTCGGCCGTGGTCTCCGGGCGGTTGTGCTCGTCCTTCGCGAAGGCGACGGGACCCTTGCGGCTCTGGATCTGCACGGGCGCAATCTCGGCTTCGAACCTCCCCGCAGCCTGGGCCGCCGAGAAGTTCGTCTGCGAGCGCAGCGCCCAGGCGTCCTGCTCCCCACGCGAGACCTGATACTTTGTCGCGAGGTCCTCGGTGTGCCAGCCGGAATGCTCACCGGAGAAGGCGTCGTTCAGGCCGTCCAGCAGCATGCTGTCGAGCACCTGGCCATCGCCCATGCGCATGCCCCAGCGGCCGTTCGGCAGCAGGTAGGGCGCACGGTCCATGTTCTCCATGCCGCCGGCGATCATCACCTCCGCCTCGCCGAGGCGGATCTCCTGTGCTGCCGAGGCGATGGCCTGGGCGCCCGAGCCACAGACGCGGTTCACCGTAAGAGCTGGCGCGGAGACCGGGATGCCGGCACCGATCGCCGCCTGGCGGGCGGGGTTCATCCGATTGCCGGCCTGGATGACATGGCCCATGACCACGCCATCGACCTTGGCGGGATCGAGGCCCGCGCGCTCGACGGCGGCGCGGATGGCGACGGCGCCGAGCTCGGCGGCCGGCACGTCCTTCAGCGTTCCGGCGAAAGTGCCGATTGCGGTCCGGACCGGGGCGCAGATGACGACATCGCGGTCAGCCATCGGGGTATCCTCCTTTCGGTTGCCGCTGCGCGGTTGCAGGAAAACTGCGTCCTCGAGCTCGGGTGAGCTTTGCGGCACCTCAAGTCAGGATCTGATGACGTTGTTATCATTCTATATTTCGAGTAATATGGAAATCGAGACGCGGCTAGCTTGGTCAATGCCTTTGGGGCGCTGGCCCAGGACACCCGGCAGCAGGTCTTCCGCCCGCTTCTGAGTGCAGGCCCTGACGGCCTGCCGGCCGGCGAGGTAGCTGGCGCGCGTCCGCTTCGAAGCGCTGCCGCTACGGCATTGTGCAGGCAGCCGCGCCGTCGGCAGGGGAGCATCCCGGCGGGAAGGACCGCCCGAGCCGGCTTCGAATTGACGCATAAGGCAGGATGCAGCGAAGCTGCCTAACCCCTGGGCAACACGGGTGGGGAGGGACACGATGCGCCGCACCGCGCTGCCGGCACGATGCCGCCTGCGTCGCCGCACGCTGCTGGCGGCCGCGGCGGCGCTCGCCACGCCTCCGGCGCTCGCGGCGCGCACCGTCACGCTGGGGCTGACGCCGGTCTTCCTCGATTCCGACATCGTCCTGGTGCGCCAGATCGAAGGCCACATCTCGGCACGCATCGGCAGGCCGGTGCAGGTCGTCAAGCGCCGCACCTACCGCGAGGTCACCTCGCTGCTGGTCGCCGGTCAGCTCGATGCCGCATGGATCTGCGGCTATCCCTTCGTCCAGCACCGCGATGCGCTCGAAATCCTCGCCGTGCCGCTCTATCGTGGCGAGCCGCTCTACCGCGCCTACCTCATCGCGCGGCAGGACCGCAGCGCCACCACGCTGGCAGAGCTGCGGGGCGACCTCCACGCCTTCTCGGACCCGGACAGCAACTCCGGCTTTCTGGTCACCAGCGCGATGCTGGCCGAGCTCGGCACGGCGCCGGCCGCCTTCTTCGCGCGCAGCTTTTTCACCTATGGCCATCGCAACGTGATCCGCGCCGTCGCTGCGGGCCTCGCCCAGTCGGGTTCGGTGGACGGCTATGTCTGGGACGTCATGGCTGACCTCGAGCCGGCGCTGGTGGGCGCCACGCGTGTCGTGCAGGCCTCCGCCCCGATGGGCTTCCCGCCCTTCGCGACCTCCCGCCAGGCCGATCCAGGACTGGCACGCGCCATCCGCGGCGCGCTGCTCACGATGCCGGAGACGGCGGATGGGCGCGCCATTCTGGCCACCCTCAGGCTCGACGGCTTCGTGGCGGGATCGCCTGGCCTGTTCGACGGCATCGCCGCGCTCAGCCGGCGCGCGCGGGCAGCCGGGTGATGCGCGCGCTGGCGCCCCGCCGCTGGCCGCTGGCGCTGCGCGTGCCGCTCCTGATCACGCTGTTGATGATCGGTATCGCCGGCGCCATCTCGAAGCTTGTTCTGGTGCGGCTCGAGGCGACGCAGGCCGCGCATGTCGAGGAACTCAGCGGCGCCTATCTCGACGGGCTTTCCACCGCGTTGCTGCCGGCGATGATCCGCCGCGACCCATGGGAGGCCTTCGACGCGCTCGACCGGTCGCGCGCACGCTACCGGGGCGTCGGCGCGCTGCGCGTGCTTGTCGTGCTGCCGGACGGCACGGTGCTGGCCGCCTCCGACCCGATCCGCCATCCGCTCGGCGCGGCGGCACCCGACGAGGCAGGCCCGGCACCTCTTCGCCTGGCGCCGGGCGCCGCCACGGCCTGGATCCACCGCGCCGTCAGCGAAGGTGGCGTGCCGGTCGGGCGGATCGCCGCGGAGGTGGACGTGACGGCGCTGGCGACCGAGCGGCGGGCCACGCTGCTCGCGCTGGTCGGCGTGAACGCGGCGTTGACCCTGCTCTTTGCGATCCTCGGCTGGCTGCTGGTGCGCCGCATGCTGCGCCCGGTGCTGAGGCTGTCGGAGCGGCTCGGCCGCGCCGCGGAAGGACGGCTCGAGCCGATCCCCGAGGCCGAGCTGCCGCCGGCCGACACCGAGGTCGGCCGCGCCTTCCGCCGCTACAACGCCGCCGCCGCCGCGATCGCCGAGCGCGAGGCGCTGCTGACCCGGCTTGCCGAGGAGGAGCGGCGCGCGCTGGTCGGCCGCTACGCCTCGGCTATGGCCCATGAGGTCAACAACCCGCTCGGCGGCCTGTTCAATGCGGTGCGCATGATCCAGCGCCATGGCGACGATCCAGAACGGCGCTTGCGCGCGGCGTCGCTGCTGGAGCGCGGGCTGACGGGCATCCACAACATCGTCCGGGCCTCCCTCATCCTCTGGCGCGGCGAGGCGGATGCGCGGCCGGTCTCGGCGGCCGACATCGACGACCTCCGCCTTCTGATCGAGAGCGAGGCGCGGCGCCGCGAACTCATCCTCGACTGGCAGCAGGGGATGGAGGGCAGTTTCCCCGCGCCGGCCCAGGCCGTTCGGCAGATCGCGCTCAACCTCCTGCTCAATGCCTGCGCGGCCTCTCCGCCGGGCGGGCGCGTGGCGGTGCGCACCCAAGTCGTCGGCGGGGTGCTGACCCTTGTCGTCGCCGATGAGGGGCCGGGCCTGCCAACCGAGGCGCGCCGACTTCTGATCGACGGGCCCGAGGCGCAGGTGCCGCAGGCCGGGGGTCTCGGCCTCTGGACCGTCGCGCGCTTGGTGCGGGAGCTCGACGCAAGCGTGCATCTGGCCGGGCCGCCCGGCACCCATGTCACAATCCGGATCCCCGATGCCGAGCACAGCGCGCACTTCCCCGCCGCAGCCTGATCCAGCGCCACATGTGGCACTGATCGAGGATGATCCCGTCATGGGCCAGTCGGTGGCCGACTGGCTGGCGGTGGAGGGCTATCGCACCACTTGGTTCCGCACCGGCGGCGAGGCCGTCCGCGCGCTCACGCGCCAGGCGCCGGATGCGCTGATCTGCGACATCCGCCTGCCCGACATGAGCGGCGAGGAGGTGCACCGCGCGCTCGCGCTGCCCTGCGGCCAGGCGCCGATCCTGTTCGTGACCGGCCATGGCGACATCGCGCAGGCGGTGAGGCTGATGCAGGCCGGCGCGGCCGACTACCTGACCAAACCCTTCGACATCGAGGCGCTGCTGCGTCGTCTTGAGGCCCTGCTCGCACCCCGCTGGCAACGGAGCGATGGGTTCGTGCTCGGCGAGTCGCCCGCGATCCACGCGGTCGAGCGTGTGCTGCGCCGCGTGGCGCCGATCGACAGCACCGTGCTGCTCACCGGGCCGAGCGGATCCGGCAAGGAGGTCGCGGCGCGGTTGCTGCATGGGGAGGGATCCCGAGCAAGGCTGCCCTTCGTCGCCACGAACTGCGCGGCACTGCCGGCCGAACTGCTGGAGAGCCAGATCTTCGGCCATGAACGCGGCGCCTTCACTGGCGCCGCCGCGCGGCACGAGGGCCTCGCGGAGCAGGCCGGCAGCGGTACGCTGTTCCTGGACGAGGTGGCGGAACTCCCGGCGCCGCTTCAGGCGAAGCTGCTGCGGCTGCTGCAGGAGCGGGTCTTCCGTCGGCTGGGTGGCGAGCGCGACCTGCCGTTCCGGGCGCGGGTCGTCGCGGCGACCAATGCCGACCTTGATGCTCGCGTTGCCGAGGGCCGCTTCCGCGAGGACCTGTTCTTCCGCCTCGCCGTCATCCGCGTCGCGCTACCGGCGCTGCGCGAGCGGCGCGAGGATGTCCTGCCGCTGGCGCGCCGCTTCCTTGGCGAATTCGCCGCCAGCTTCGGCCGCACTCTCCGGGGCTTCACGACACTCGCCGAGGATGCGCTGACGGCGCACGACTTCCCGGGCAATGTCCGCGAGTTGCGCAACCGCGTCGAGCGCGCGGCTGCGCTCGCGGAGGGCGAATTGGTCACGGCCGCCGACCTCTTCCCCGAGCGTGCCTCGCCGGACCGCTCCAACGCTCCGGTGCCCACCCTGGCAGATGCGCGGGATGCGGCGGAGCGGCGCGCCATCGCCGCGGCGCTGGCGGCGACCAGTGGCGACGTGACGCGGGCGGCGGAGTGGCTGCAGGTCTCGCGCTCGACGCTGTTCGAGAAGCTGCGCCGGCTCGGCCTGCGCGGTGATGGTGGCTGAGGCGGTCCGGCAGTTCGGACCGCGGTGTAGGCCGAGTCCGAAAAGCCGGACTCATGCGGCGCCTACGCCCAAATAAATCAGAGCCTTAGGGTGCCGCGCTTCGCGATGCAGCATGGCACCGCCGTTGCATCGGATACCCCAGCGAAGCCGGATGGCCGGCCGCGAGAGGGAGGGACGAGCAATGTCCGACAGCAAGCGCGAGATCAGGGAGCGCGCGCAAGCCGATGCGCTCGCAACCGAGGTGCTGCGCCATGGCACCAACACGCAGCGTCGGTCGCTGTTCGTCTCGGCCGCTGCCTTCGGTGCCGCAGCGATGACCATCCCCGGCGCGACGCCGGCCTCGGCTCAGACGGCACCCGCCGCGCCGGCCCCTGCCGCCGCACCGGCGCGCCGGGCAATCGTCAAGGACGACAGCCGCGTGCTGAACATCGGCGCCACCGTCCGGTCGGGTAACTACTGGAATTTCAAGACCTTCATGACGCCGGTCGAGGAGTTCTACGTCCGCAATCACTACCCGACGCCGACCGTCGAGACGCGACCGGTGCTGGCGCGCGAGAACTGGAAGCTGCGCATTCATGGCGCTTCCGTCGAGCGGCCGATCGAGCTCACCTACAACGACCTGCTCGGCATGCGCAGCCGTAGCATCATCGCGACCATGGAGTGCCACGGCAACGGCCGCACCCTGTTCTGGGAGCAGGACGGGCTGACGGGCCAGCAGGTCGCGGGCGGCAACTGGGTGCTCGGCGCGGTCGGCCAGGCGGAATGGCAATACGTGCCGATGAGCGAGATCTTCGCCCGCGTCGGCATCAAGCCGGGCGCGCGCACCGTGCTGTTCTGGTCGGGCGTGGACGGCAACGACATGGGCCGGCCGATGCCCTACAGCGACGTGGTCGCGCTGCAGCACGACATGGGCGTGTGCTTCGCGATGAACGGCAACCCGCTGGTGCCCGACCACGGCGCGCCGGTGCGCATGGTGGTCCCCGGCTGGGGCGGCACCGCCTCGATCAAGTGGCTGACGGAGATCCGCGTCACCGACAAGCGCGTGTGGTGCCGTCTGAATACCCGCGGCGAGGTGTTCATCGGACCGACCTACCAGCGCCCCGAATTCAGCGCGACCGAGGACGAGTTCATCGGCGTCGGCGCCGAGGACATCCAGGGCCCGATGGTCACCTGGATGCCGCCCAAATCCTTCATCACCGTGCCGCTGGTACTGGAAAAGTCGCCCTCAGTGCCGGCGAACTACCCGCTGCAGCGCGGTCAGGTGCCGCGCTTGGCGGCCGGCCGGCAGGAGCTCTCGGGCTATGCCTGGGCACCGCAGCACGGCGTGCGGCAGGTGGAGGTGCGGATCAACGGCGGCGGCTGGCAGCGCGCGGAGATCCGCCAACCCAACCTCGGCAAGTACACCTGGGTGCGCTTCTCGCTGCCCTGGGACGCAACGGCCGGCCAGCACGTCATCGAGACGCGGACGACTGACAATGCCGGCACGGTGCAGCCTGAGAGCGTGCCGCTGAACACGCTCGGCATGGCGAACTGGGCGATTCCCAAGTTCCGCGTCGAGGTCGCCTGAAGAGAATACCGGGGGCGGTGTCTCGCGACCTCGCCCCCGGCGCCATTGCCGCCACATTCACGAGAAGCAGAACCGAAGACATGCGTGTCATGATCCTGGCGGCGCCGGCGCTGGCCGCGCTTGCCCTTATCGCGTCAGCCGCAACCGGTCAGCCGGCGCTGTCGCCCCAGGTTGCAGAAGGCCAGCGGCTATACGCCGAAAACTGCGCCGCTTGCCACGGCGATGACGGCCGGCGCGGTGCCGGCTTCCAAACTCCGATATGGGGGGAGCGGACCCAGATCGCGAAGTTCAACAATGCGCTCGGGCTTTTCGAGTACAACCAGATGATGATGCCGTTCGACGATCCGACGCGCATGACCGACGAGCAGAAGCTGGCCATCACCGCCTACATGCTCGCGAACCACGGCGCGATTGCGCGTGACGCGACTCTGGACGCCGGTAACGCCGCGACCGTTCGCATCCGGTAGGGCGCGTATACACGGTCTTCGCGCCGCCGACAGACGGAGCATCCGGTCGGCGGCGCTTATCCGCTTGATCTGCCTCCATCGAATGGCCCGGATGGAGTTTTGGTGGGGCATCGCAGTGGTCCTGCCCCCAATCTGGTCCGGGGTCTGAGCAACTGAACACCTGTTCGCCCTGGCAGTGTTCGGCAGGGGCGGGCCCGGGAGCCTGGAGCCGCCTGTACCGAACAGCAGTAACCGCGCAAAAGCATGCGCTGCAGCCTTGAGACTGGAGCGTGCTTCGTAAGCGTCCTTCCTCGACTGCCTTGCGACGGGTGGCGCTGATCGGCTCACCTGCCAGGCTGCTGGGTGGGGCGGAAGTTCGCTGCCCCCTGCAAGCCTAGGGGCAAGGGCTTTGCCGGCCGGTCGGATGGCCCCATACCCCGCCAGCACGGTCTCAGCCGAGGCTAATGCGGTGCTCGGCGTTGCCGCCTGGTAGAATCCGATCCGACCTGGCAGGTCGGCCTCAGCGAGCGTCCAGGCATCCGCGTCGAACTCGCTCGCGGAAAAACCCGGGCCGAGGATCTGCAGCAGCCGGCGCAATACGCCGGCGCTGCGTGCAGCGCGATAAGCCTGTCCCGCTTTTGCACGCATAGAGCGCCATGACGGCGCAGGCGGCTAAGGCGACGTCCCGCACCAGAAGTCGGCCCCACGGCATACGGCATGTTTGCGAGGTCTGGGGCGTGCCCCGCTCCCGCTTCTACGCCGCCAAGGAGCGCGATCACCGACGAGGCTCTCCTCGTTGCCATCAAGCGGGACCTGGAGACATCGCCCTTCCGAACGCTGAAAAAGCTGGCCACCCATGGCCGCGTCTTCCAGACCATCGACGAGGTCCGCGATGCCGTCCGCGACTTCGCCACCCGCTACAACGCCGCGTGGCTGGTCGCGAAGAACGGCTACCTCAGCACGCTCGGCGCTCGGGTTGCACGCTCCGACACAACCCACCGGCGCGCCGCATAGTTCAACCGCGTGTCCAGAGAGCCGTGTGCGCTACATCACATCTTCTCGGGACAAGGCGACGCGCGAGACATGAACGGGTGCGGCCCGCATGGTCGCGCCAGCGGCGGCTTGCAGGCCGATCCCGAACCAATGGAGGGAACCAGCGACAGCCATCGGTCAGCTGTCGTGGAAAGGTGGTGCAGACGGATGCACCGCTCTCAATTTCATCTTGACGCACAACATTTCGTCCTGTCCACTTCTCCCGTCCAAGAAACGGAGGCGAACGCCTTCCAAGATCGGGGAGCGCAATGTCCTGCTCCCCAGTTTACGGCGTTCAACCTTCGGCTCACGCAACAAGAAAATGCGACGAGGGAGAAGACGAATGGACTGGAGCAGGAGAGCCCTTCTGGGCGCCGCTGGTGCTGCCGCTATGTCGACGGCAACGTCCGCGCAGGCACAACCGCCGATCAAGATCGGCATCCTCGTGGCGCTCGAAGGTGCCTTCGCCGCTGGCGGCGCCGACGGCGTGCGCAACGTCGAGTTGGCACTGCGGCAGGTCCGCAACATGGCCGGCGGCAGGCGGATCGAGACGATCGTCGCGCCATCCGACACACGGCCGGATACGGCGGTGCGCCAGGCGCGGAAGCTGATCGAACAGGATCAGGTGGACTTCATCATCGGCCCGCTTTCGGGGTCCGAAGGCATCGCCATGCGCGACTATGCCAAGACGATCCCGACCAAGACCGTCATCAACGGGATTTCCGGCGCGATGGAGACGACTTGGGTCGACCCTGCGCCGAACTTCTTCCGCTACAACCTCGATGGCGCGCAGTGGGGCTCGGGCCTTGGTACCTTTGCCGTGCGCAACAGGAATTACCGGCGCATCGCCGCCATTTCGGGCGACTATTCTTTCGGCTACACGAATTTCCTCGGCTTCGCGGTGGATTTCTGTCGGTCCGGCGGCACCATTGCGCAGCGTTTCTGGGTGCCGCTCGGCTCCGGAGATTACGGTGGTGTCATCGCCCAGCTCCCCGACAACATCGACGCCGTCTATCTGGGCCTGGGTGGCACGGACGCGATCAACTTCCTCAATCAGTGGCAGCAGGCCGGCGCCGGCACCAAGATCATCGGCGGCTCGATCATGGCCGACCAGACGGTGCTGACCTCCCGCGGGCGCGCCCGCAACGCGCTCATCGGCGCACTGACCTCTGGCCCAATCGCCGAGGACAATCCCGACGCCGCCTGGCGAGACTATGTCCGCGCCTATCAGGAGGCCTTCCCGGCCAACCAACGCTTCCCCAGCCCCACGCTCTTTGGCGTCGGTTACTACATCGCCACCCTGGCCGCGATCGCCGGGCTCAATGCGGTGAACGGCGACCTCGGCGATGGCCAGCAGCGGTTCCGGGCGGCACTTTCGGCGCTGCGTCTTGCCAGCCCGCTTGGCGAGATCACGCTGAATGAAAATCGCCAGGCAACCGGCACGGTCTTCGTGAACGAAGTTGTGGAAGGGCCTGGCGGCACGTTGGTCAACCGGATGGTCGGGAGGACGGAGGGCGTCACGCAGACCCTGGGCATGACGACCGCCCAGTTCCGCGCCATGGGCCTGCCCTCGCGTACCACGCCGAGCGACTGCGCCGCACTCGCCCGCCTGTGAACCGGCCACGCGCCGCTCAAGCGGTGGCCGCCAAGCGAAGTCCGTCGGCGCTTCTGCGCCGGCGGCTTCGACCGGCCGCCCGTTGTCTCGATGCGTTGCCGGCAGTTGAACGGACATGACGGATTTTGCGCGCCGCAATCCAGTATGGTCGCTGGTGATTGTCGTTCTGGCCGCGGCCTTTCTGTGGCTGATCCTGGCGCCCTGGAGCCCTGGTCTCGAGCAGGCGCTCGGGCGCAAGCGCGTCTTCCTGAACGCGATCTTCGGCGGGCTGACGCTCGGCGCGCTCTATTTCCTTGTCGCCTCGGGCTTCACCTTGATCTTCGGACTGATGCGCAACGTCAATCTCGCGCATGGCTCGCTTTACCTTTTCGGCGGTTATCTCGGCTACACGATCTCGACGGCCACCGACCAATGGCTGCTGACCTTTCCCGTGGTGTTCATCCTGGTCGCGCTGCTGGGCCTGCTGATGCAGCACCAGGTGTTTCGGCGCATGCAGGGCGAGGAACTGCGCCAGACCATGGTGACGATCGGCCTTTCGGTCGTGCTCGCCGATCTCATGCTTTGGATCTGGGGGGGGCAGTCCTACACGATCCAGTCGCCCGACTGGCTGTCGGGACCGGCAACCTTGCCGATCGTCGCCGGCGTGGGCCGTAATGGCGAGCCCATCTACATGCGGTTCCCGCAGGTCCGCATCGCCATCCTGATCGCCGCGATCATCATCGGCGTCGCGATGTGGCTGGTGCTGAACCGCACCCGGCTCGGCATGCTCATCCGCGCGGGGGTGGACGACCGGGAGATGCTGACCGCCTCCGGGGTCCGTATCAATTACGTTTTCCTC
>CANHIS010000100.1 GCA_947460255.1 Bacteroidota bacterium | reverse complement strand
TTGCCAGTCGCAATTACATCCTTGATGGCGCTCGCGCCTAAGAGTTCAAGCCTAAGCGCCATCTGCCAGGCAGCCCTCGAAGCCTCGGCGCAGCTCCGGTCGGTTGAGCTTGCGCCCAATGAAGACCAGCTTCGACCGACGCGGCTCGCCGTCACGCCACGGGCCGATGACATCGCCCTCCGCCAGCATGTGCACAGCCTGGAAGGCGAAGCGCTGGTCCTGGCCGGCGAAGTCCAGAATGCCCTTGGTCCGCAGCAGATCCTGGCCCTGCTGTGCCAGAAGGCCGCCGATCCAGGCGTTGAATCGCTCCGCATCAAGGGCGCGATCAAGCTCAAACGAGACGCTGGTCACCTCGCTGTCATGCTCATGCTCGTCCTCGCCCGCCAGGAAATCCGGCTCGACCTCGAGGATGCGGGTCAGGTCGAAGCCGCCCTGGCCGAGCACCTGGTCGATCGGCAGCAGGGCGCGCTCCGTCCGGTGCAGACGGGCCTGCGGGTTGAGCGTGCGGATGCGGCGCTCTACAACCGCAAGCTCCTCGGCGGTGACAAGGTCCGTTTTGTTGAGGATGATGACATCCGCGAAGGCGATCTGCTCCTGCGCTTCGTGGCTGTCATCCAGCCGCGCCGGCAGGTTGCGCGCATCGGCGACAGTGACGATGGCGTCCAGCTTCGTGCGGGCCTTGACGTCCTCGTCCACGAAGAAGGTCTGCGCGACCGGCGACGGGTCGGCGAGGCCCGTCGTCTCGATGATGATTCCATCCAGACCCTTGCGCTTGATCAGGCCGCCGATAATGCGGATCAGGTCGCCGCGCACTGTGCAGCAGATGCAGCCGTTGTTCATCTCGAAGACTTCCTCGTCGGCATCCACGACGAGGTCGTTGTCCACGCCGAGCTCGCCGAACTCGTTGATCACCACGGCATACTTCCGCCCGTGGTTCTCGCTGAGGATGCGGTTCAGCAGAGTGGTCTTGCCGGCGCCGAGATAGCCAGTGAGCACGGTGACGGGGATCTGTCGCTGCGCGGTATCCATGGTCGTCGTAGCTCCTTCGAATTGTGGCGTCAGCCCGCCGCCACCGGCTGCTGGCTCTCCGCTGCGGCGAGGAAGGCGCGCAGGCTGTCTTCCACAGCAGCGCGCGGCAGGTCGCGCAGGATGAAGACGATGCGGGAGTGACGGTCGTCGCCGTCCGGCCACCCCGCCAGTTGCACAGTCGGGTGGAACACATGCTGCACGGCATGCAGAACCACCGGCCGATCCTCGCCTTGCAGGTTCAACAGCCCCTTCACCCGCAGCAGCGATTCACCGCAGGTCGCCACCATCATCTCCAACCAGGTGGCGAGGCCGGCGAGCGGGAGCGGCGCATCGAAGGTCAGGCAGAAGGCCTGGATGCGGGCGTCATGACGGTTCGGGTCGTGGTGGTGCCGGTGGCCATGGCCATGCCCGTGGTCGTGGTCATGCCGCGCCCAGGCCTCCGCATCGATCCACCTCTGCACCTCGGCGGGTCGCGCGGCGGGGTCATAGGGCCCGGCATGCAGCAGGAACGCCGGTTCGACCTCACCCTGCGTGACGAGGCGCAGCGGCGCGCCCGGGTTGAGGGCGCCGAGCCGCGCCACCAGCGCGCCTGTCGCCTCCGCGCCGGCGATATCGGTCTTGGTCAGCACCAGCCGGTCGGCCACCGCCGCCTGCCGGACAGCCTCCGGCCGCGCATCCAGCGTGGCAGCACCGTTCGCGGCGTCCACCAGCGTCACCACGCCATCGAGGCGGAAGCGGCGCGCGATGAAGGGATCGGCCATCAGTGTCTGCAGGATGGGCGCGGGGTCAGCGAGGCCAGTCGTCTCGATGACGATGCGCCGGCAGGGCTGGCCCGCCTCGATCCGCGCCGCGAGGCCTTCCAGCGTCCGCAGCAGATCGCCGCGCACCGTGCAGCAGAGACAACCGGCATTGAGCAGCACGGTGTCGCCGTCGAGCCGCTCGACCAGCAGGTGATCGAGCCCGATTTCGCCGAACTCATTGATCAGCACGGCCGTGTCGGCCAAGTCCGGGTGCTTGAGCAGCCGGTTGAGCAGCGTCGTCTTGCCGGCGCCGAGAAAGCCGGTGAGCACGGTGACGGGAACGGGGCGGCCGTCGGTCATGGCGCAGCCTCGCTGCGGCCGTACAGCTCCGCGGGGTCGGCGATGGGGTCTGCGATGACGGCCAGCACCCCGTCCCGCGCCGCGCGGTAGAAGCAGCTGCGCCGACCGGTGTGGCAGGCCGCGCCGGCCTGATCGACCAGCGCCAGCAGCGCATCGCCATCGCAATCGAGCCGCAGTTCCACCAGGCGCTGCACCTGGCCCGAGGTCTCGCCCTTGCGCCACAGCCAGTTGCGGCTGCGGGAGAAGTAGCAGACGCGACCGGTGGCCAAGGTTTCGCGGATGGCAACGCGGTCCATCCAGGCGACCATCAGCACCTCGCCGGTGTCGTGCTGCTGCGCCACGCAGGACACCAGGCCGGTGGGCGTCCAGGCGACAGCGTCGAGCAGGGCGGCGACGGCGGGCTCATCGAGCGTCATGGGGGCGAAGTATAAGATAACATCACACTCCTGGCAAAGTTGACGGGGCTGGAGATCGATCCGCGTCAGGCGCTGGCTCTACCTCGCGACGCCTCAGCGCAGGTCGGACAGGCGCCGACCAACTCGATGACGCGGTCCTCCACTCGGTAGCCGGTGCGGTCCGCCACCACGCCCAGCACAGCGGCCAGGGCGGCGTCTTCAAGTTCCTGGATAGCCCCGCAGCCTCGGCACACCGCAAAGGCGGGGCGGTGCCCATGATCGTGATGATGGTCAGGACCGCGATGCCTGTCGGCGGGGTCGTGCACGCAGATCGCGAAGGCGTTGATGCTTTCGATACGATGCACAAGGCCCGCCTGCCGCAACGCGTCCAGCGCCCGGTAGACGGTCTGCGGCCCGCGCACCCCAACCGCCTCAAGACGCGCCAGGACCTCGTAGGCGGTCAACGACCGCCCGGCTGCAGCGCGCAGCACGCCGAGCACCAAGTCCTGATTGCGTGAAACCCTGCCGCGCATGATCCCTCCGTCCGACGCCAGGATGGCACGGCCGGCGCAGGTGTCGGATGTCACGGAGGGAGTAGCAAGGCTCTTGCGCATTTCGTGATGTTATCACATACCATCAGCAATGCTACCTTGTCCTGAACCCTCGACCCTCCTGGTCTGCACCCGCTGCCGCGCCGCCGGGGCCGATCCGAACGTTCCCCGTGCCGGCGCCGCGTTGCTCGCCGCGACCCGGGCGGCAGCGCGCGCTCAGGCCGATGTGCGGGTGTTCGGCGTCGCCTGCCTGTCCGGTTGCAACCGCGCCTGCGCCGCAGCGCTCATGGCGCCCGGCAAGGTCGGCTACCTGTTCGGCGACCTGCCCGCGGATGGTAGCGGCGCCGACGACCTGCTCGCCGTCGCCCGCACCCATGCTGCCCGCACCGACGGCTTCCTGCCTCGCGCCGAGCGGCCCGAACGGCTGCGCGCCGGCATTCTTGCGCGGCTGCCCCCGCTGCACTGGATACCCGCTGATCTGCAGGAGCCCGTCGCATGGCCAGCCTGACGAAAGAGGCCTTTCCAGAAGCGGGGATCGCCCCGCCGCTGCACCCCCACGTGCCACCGCGGCGGCGCGCCGTCGCGGTTTCCAGCGCCGAGCCGGAGGTGCTGCTCGACGTGCAGCGGCCGGAGGTGAATCTTGCCATCTGGCATCGCGACCTGGCGGCTGCGCTGACGGCGGGCTTGAGCCCACTGGCTGACGCCGCGCCCTTCACCGCCGTGGCCGAGGACGAGCCTGGATACGCGGTGGACACGTTGGCGGCGAAGCTGCCCGCCAGCGCACCGATCGACCTGCTGCGCGACATCAACCGCCTGGCACTGATCTTCGCGGCGATCGCCGACACGGGTGGCGCGGTGCGCATCCGGCTCGAGGCGATCACCGGCCCGGCCTGCCACCGCTGGCATGCCGATGCCGTGGGGCTGCGCCTGCTCTGCACCTATCGCGGCCCGGGCACGGAATGGCTGCCACTCGCCGGTGGTGCGCGTGCCGCGCGCGGGATTGACCCGAAGGCCCTGCCTGCCGAACGCGGTCGGATCGCGACCGGTGCGGTGGCGATCCTCAAGGGCGAGGGTTTCCGCGGCAATGCCGGCTTTGGCTGCATTCACCGCTCGCCGCCCGCCGGTCCGGGTGAACGCGCGCGCCTGCTGCTGTGCATCGATGAGCCTGGACGGATACCCCTGGAATGACCTCCATGACCGAGTTCGCGCGCGACACGCGTCTGCCCGTCACGGTGCTCTCCGGCTTCCTTGGCGCCGGCAAGACAACGCTGCTGAACCACGTGCTCGCCAACCGCGAGGGCAGGCGTGTCGCCGTCATCGTCAACGACATGTCGGAGGTGAACATCGACGCCGCCCTCGTCGGCAACGACATGGCGGCGCCCCTCCGGGGCGACGCGGGCAGCCTCTCCCGTACCGAGGAGAAGCTGGTCGAGATGTCGAATGGCTGCATCTGCTGCACGCTGCGCGAGGACCTGATGCAGGAGGTTGCGAAGCTCGCCCGTGAGGGCCGCTTCGACGCGCTGCTGATCGAGAGCACCGGCATCAGCGAGCCGATGCCCGTCGCCGCCACCTTCGATTTCCGCACCGAGGAGGGCTTCTCACTCTCCGACCTCGCGCGGCTCGACACGATGGTGACGGTGGTGGATGCCCAGGCATGGCTGCGCGACTACGCCAGCACAGCGAGCCTGCGCGCGCTCGGCCAGACAGCGGGCGAGGAAGACGGACGGATGCTGGTGGACCTGCTGGTGGAGCAGGTCGAATTCGCCGACGTCATTGTGCTGAACAAGGCCGATCTCGTGAGCGAGGCGGAGCTCGGCCGGCTGGCCGGGCTGATCGCCACCTTCAACCCACGCGCCGAGATCGTCGCCAGCGTCAATGGCAAGGTGCCGCTGTCGCATGTGCTCGGCACCGGCCGCTTTGATTTCGCGCAGGCCAGCCAGGCGGCCGGCTGGGCGCAGGCGCTGTCGGGCCACCACCTGCCGGAGAGCGAGGAGTTCGGCATTGCCAGCTTCGTCTGGCGTGCCCACCGGCCGCTGCATCCCGCCCGCTTCAAGGCGCTGATCGAGGGCGACCTGCCCGGCGTGGTCCGCGCCAAGGGCTTTTTCTGGCTGGCCACCCGCATGCCCTGGGCAGGCTCCTGGCAGCTCGCCGGCGCGGTCGGCAAGCACGAGGCTGCGGGCTTCTGGTGGGCCGCACAGCCGCAATCGCGCTGGCCGGATGATCCCGAATGGCGCCGCGGCGTGATGGCGAATTGGCGGGAGCCCTTCGGCGACCGCCGGCAGGAGATCGTCTTCATCGGCATCGGCATGGACGAGGCCGCGCTGCGCAAGCGCCTGGAGGCCTGCCTGCTGACACGGGACGAGATGCGCGGCGGGCCGAAGGCCTGGGGCCGCTTCGCCGATCCCTTCCCGCGCTGGAGCGCCGCCGCATGAACACGTTGCCGCGCCGCGCCGCGCTGGCGCTGCCATTCGCCACGCTGCTGCCGGCGCGGCCTGCGGCGCAGGGCGCGCGGCCGATCACGGTCGGCCAGGGCTTCCTTGCCGACAGCCTCGATCCCGCCCAGGGCAGCGCCGGCTGGGCGTTGCAGTCGCATGGCGTGGCGGAAGCGCTGTTCACCACCGACCGCAGCGGCGCGACGGTGCCGAACCTGGCGCGCGACGCCCGGCGGGACGACGTCGGCGCCTGGACGGTCTTGCTGCTGCCTGGGCTGCGCTTCTCAGATGGCGCGCCCTGCGACGCGGCCGCCGTTGCCGCCTCGCTCCGCCGCGCGCTGGCCGAGAACCCGCGCGCCCACACCGGGATCGGAGCCGCGGCACGGATCGAGGCACTGGATGCGACAACGCTGCGCGTGACGCCGGAGCGACCGGTCGGCGCGATCGCGCCGCTGCTCGCCGAGTTCCCGCTGGTGATCCATCGCCGCACGGAGGCCGGCGGCTTCGTCTTTACCGGGCCCTGGATGGTGCGGGAGTTCCGCCGCGGCGACCGGATCTCCCTCGATCCCAACCCCGCTTTCCGCGAGGGCGCCGACCGGCCCGCCGCCGTCATCCGGCGCCTGACCGACCCGAACGCGTTGGCCATCGGCCTTGAGGCCGGCGAGTTCGACCTCGCCTTCGGGCTCGCGGCCGAGACACTGCCGCGGCTGCGCGGGCGGCCCGGGATCGGGGTCGTCTCCACGCCCGTCGCCTACCAGTACATGCTGCTTCTGAACCTGCGCCGCCCGCCGCTGGCCGACCAGCGCGTGCGCCAGGCGCTGTCGCTGGCTCTCGACCGCGCGCAGATGGTGCGCGCCATCAGCGGCGGCGTGCCGGCCTCCGGCCTGTTCCCCGCCTACATGCCCTGGGGCCTGACAGACCCTCTGCCCACCAACCGCGCCCGCGCCGCCGCGCTGTTCGACGAGGCCGGCTGGCGGATGGAGGGCGGCGTGCGCCGGCGCGAGGGCCGCGTGCTGGAGCTTACCCTTACCGCCTATCCGCAGCGTCCGGATTTCCTGACGCTGGCGCCGGTCGCGCGCGCGCAGCTGGAGGCGCTCGGCATCCGGCTCCGCACCGAGGTGGTGGAGGCGATCACGCCGACGATCCAGGAGGGGCGCTTCGACATCGCCTTCTGGACAACCCATGTCGCGCCCGGCGGCGACCCGGCCTTCGCGCTGGAGCAGTATGTGCGCAGCGGTGCGCCGCTCAATGTGATGGGCTTCGCCGATCCCGCTCTCGACGCCACGCTCGACCACCTTGCCGCGGCGGGGGCGCCGGCGGCGCGCCACACCATCGCGCGGGAGGCGGCGGCGATGCTCAATGCCGGCCTGCCGCTCGTTCCGCTGTTGACGCCGGAATGGCATGTCGGCCACTCGGCACGGCTTGCTGGATACAGGCCCTGGCCATCCGACTACCACATCCTGCACGCCGGCATCCGGTGAGCGGGGCGCTCCGGCTCGGCCTGTTGCTGCTGGTGGGCAGCCTCGCCGCCTTCACGTTGGCACGCGCGGCGCCGGGCGATCCGGCGACGCTCGCGCTGCTGGAGGCGAACCAGGCCGCCGATCCGGCCGCGCTGGCCGCGCTGCGTGCAAGCTTCGGAACTGACCGATCCCTGCCGGCGCAGTATGTCGCTTGGCTGGGCGCCGCGCTGACGGGCGACCTCGGCCTCTCCTTCCGCACCGGCCAGCCGGTGGCAGATGAGGTGCTGACGCGGCTGCCTGTGAGCCTCGGCCTGGGTGCGGCGGGGCTGGCTTTGGCGGCACTGATGGCGCTCGCCGTCGCACCGCATGCGGCGGCGCGGCCGGGCGGCCTGGCTGATCGCGCGGTGGACGCGCTGGCAGTCGCGGGGCAAGCAGTGCCCGCCTTCTGGATCGGGGCCCTGCTGCTCTGGGTCGTCGCGGCAGGGCTTGGCCTGCTGCCGGCGCTTACCGGCCCGCTGTCGGCGCGCATGGCGCTGCCCGTGCTGCTGATCGCCTTCGCCGCCTTCGGACCCATGGCGGCGACGCTGCGCGCGACACTGCGCGGCGTCGCCGGCAGCACCTTCCACGCTGCGGCACTGGCGCGCGGCACAGTGCCCGGCGTGGCCGGGCTGCGACGGGTGGGCGGCCGCCACGGGCTGGTCGCGCTCGTTCCCGTGCTGGGTGCGGAGGCGGCGCTCGCTGCGGGCGGCGCCGCCGTCCTGGAAACGCTGTTCGGCCTGCCAGGCCTTGGCGCCTTCGCCGCCGAGGCGGCGCGGGCGCGCGACTGGCCCGCGGTCCAGGGCACGCTGCTTGCGGCGCTGCTCGTCTGCGCACTCACCCAGGCCATTGCCGAGGCGGTGCGGCGTGGCATGGATCCTCGGCCCGGTCCCTTTCCGGCCTGACTCGCCATGCGGCGGCGGGGTCCACACCGCAGGCGGCTGGTCGCCACCTGGGCGTTGCTGATCCTGCTTGGAGCGGGGGCGGCCGGCGGGGATGGCGGCATCGACCTCGACCGACGCTTGCTCGCACCGCTGGCCGACTGGGCGCATCCCCTCGGCACCGACCATCTCGGCCGCGACGTGCTCGGACGCGTGGCGGCCGGTGCGCAGCCGACACTCTTGGCGGTGCTGGCCGGCGCTGCCTTGGCTGCCCTTATCGGTCTGCCGCTCGGGCTGGCGGGGGCGGCGCCCGGCGGCCTCGGCGCCCTCGCGCGTGGCCATGCGCAGCTGCTGTCGGCGATGCCTGGCCTGCTGGTCGCGCTTGCGCTCGCCGGGGCAGCGGGAGGCGGGATCGGGCCGGCGGTGGCGGGCATGGCGCTCGCCGTGCCGGCGACGGGGCAGGCGGCCCTAGTCGTGGCTGGCCTCGCAGCCACTGCCAGTCGCGAGGGACATGTGCGCGCCGCGCTGGCCCTCGGGCTTACGGTGCCGCGGGCGCTCGGGCGGCATGTCTGGCCGGCGCTACGCGAGGCGTGGCTTGCCTGGGCCGGCACCCGCCTGCCACGGCTCGCGCTCGCCTATGCGGGCCTCGCTTTTCTCGGCCTCGGCGCGGATGCCGGCCGGCCCGACTGGGGCGCGATGGTATGGGAGTATCGGACCTACGCCATGGTCGCACCCTGGCTGCCAGTGGCGCCTGTCCTGGGGCTGGCGGCATTGGTGATCGGCCTGCGCCAGCTGCCCATCCTGCTACACAGACCGGGGTGGAGGAGGAGCTAATGCCCAACGGCCGAAAGCCTGCTCTTGGGCTTGAGGCGACGCGGTCAGTCGTGATCCATCGGCGGCTGGCCAAGACCGCGGAGGACCCGCGCGTGGCGCAGTGACGGCAGGCGCTCGCAGCGGCGCTGGAGGGCATGAGCCGGGAGGCGGCGTGCTGCGTCATGAAACTGGCGCCACCCGCCGCTGGCCGATATAGAGTCTTACGATGCGCCCCCCGGCCCGCACCATCCTATTCTGCGCCTGCGCAGCAGCTGCTGCCACCACGCAGGCGCTGGCGCTGATGTCCGATGACGTGGAGCGGTCGCTCGACCGCGCCGTCGCGCTGGGCACGATAGGTCGCCATCGCGAGGCTGTGCCCGATCTCGACCCCGCGCTGGCCGCCGACCCGCAGCGGCCGGATGCGATGGCCTTCCGCGCCGCCGCTTGGCAGCGGCTCGACCGCACGGAGACGGCGCGGCGCGACATCGAGCGCGTGCCGCAACTGGACCGCGAAAATGCCGTGCCCCTCCTGGAGCGCGACATCCTGTGCCAGCTGGGCGGTCACACGGAAGGCTCACGGATGGATTGGGAACAGGCGATCGAACTCGCCCCCAACTCCGCCACCGCCGACCTTCTCCTGCAGAACGTGGCGCTGAACCAGGCCGGGTCGGCCGCGCGGTGATACACGCGATCACCACCCTGCTCGCCTGCCAGCTCGCGGGCGAGGTTGCGGCCCGCACGTTCGGCCTGCCCGTCCCCGGGCCGGTGATGGGAATGGTGCTGCTGTTTGTCCTGCTGCTGGTCCGCGGCCAGGAGGCGCCGGCGCCGCTTGGCGCCACGGCGGATCGGCTGCTCGACAATCTCGGCCTGCTCTTCGTGCCGGCGGGGGTCGGCGTGGTGCTCCACCTGCCGGTGCTGGCGCGGGACTGGGCGCCGCTTTCGCTCGCAGTGCTGGCCGGCACGCTGGCCGCCATCGCGGCGACAGGGCGGCTCGCGCAATGGCTGCTCCGGACGCGCGCCGAGTGAGCGGACTGGCAGAGATCTGGGTCTATCTCGCGCAGGAGCCGCTCGCGGCGCTGACGGCGACGCTGGTGGCGTGGCTCGTCGCGGTGCGGCTGCACGAAGCGGCGGGCCGCCATCCGCTGGCTAACCCAGTCCTGATCGCGGTCGTCCTGCTGGCGTCCGGCTTGCTCGTCGCCGGCATCGCCTATGGCGACTACTTCGCCGGCGCGCAGTTCGTGCATTTCCTACTGGGGCCGGCGACGGTGGCGCTGGCGGTGCCACTGTACCGACAATTCGCCCTGGTGCGGCGTTCGGCGCTGGCGGCGGTGGTATCGGTCGTCACGGGCGGCACCTTCGCCGCCGCGGCGGGCGTCGGAATCGCTCTCGCGCTGCAGGCTGCGCCAGAAGTGACGGCAAGCGTCGCGCCACGCTCCGTGACCACGCCCGTCGCGATGGGCATCGCGGAGCGGATCGGAGGCCTGCCGAGCCTGACGGCGGTAGTGGTAATCCTCTCCGGGATTGTCGGCGCCGCGCTCGGCCCGCTGGTGCTGGACCTCGTGGGCGTGAAGGACTGGCGCGCTCGGGGACTCGCCATCGGCACTGCAGCGCACGGCATCGGCACGGCCCGCGCGCTGGGCGTGAACGCGACAGCGGGCGCGTTCAGCGGATTAGCGATGGGGCTCAATGCGCTGGCGACGGCGCTGCTACTGCCGCTGCTCTGGACGCTGTTCGGTGGCTAGAAATCCAAGCCGTAATGATGCGCCGGCAGCGCGATGCCGCCAACGCAATTGGCGCCGCAGCGGATCCGCGTTTTGATCCCAGGCTGGAGTTCACCCGGTGCTGCAAGAACAGTGACCAGCCCCCTACTTGCCCTCGTTCATGAGCAGAGCCTGTTCTCCATTTGCCCTGATGCGGGGCGGTTTGCAAAGGCTGCTGGTGTGAGCCCCTTCAGGCTCGTGTGTGGGCGGGTCGTGTTGTAGTCGCTCCTCCATTCTTCGATGATCCGGCGCGCCGCGGGCGGGCTGCCGAACAGGTGCTCGTTCAGACACTCGTCGCGGAACCGGCCGTTGAAGCTTTCGACGAACCCGTTCTGCTGCGGCTTGCCCGGTGCGATGTAGTGCCAGGCGACGCCACGCGCCTGCTGCCAACGCAGCATCGCGTGGGAAGTCCGCTCGCTGCCGTTGTCGCTGACGATCATCGCCGGGCGGCCGCGCAGCGCCACGATCCGGTCGAGTTCCCGCCCGACGCGCAGCCCTGACAGCGAGGTATCCGCCACAAGCGCCAGGCACTCGCGGGTGAAGTCGTCCACCACCGCCAGCACGCGGAACCGCCGACCGCAGGCCAGCGCATCCGAGACGAAGTCCAGCGACCAGCGCTGGTTCATACCCTGCGGCACCGCCATCGGCGCCCGCGTGCCGAGTGCGCGCTTGCGCCCCCCACGCCGACGCCCCCCAAGACGTTCCGCCCGGTACAGGCGGAACAGCTTCTTATGGTTCAGCCGGTGCCCCTCCCGCGCCAGCAAGATGTGCAGGCGCCGGTAGCCGAACAGTCGGCGTTCATTCGCCAGCGCCCGCAGTCGAATGCGAACCTCGCCGTCATCGGGACGCCGCGAGACATAGCGGTAGGTCTTCGGCGCAATATCGACGAGCTGGCAGGCGCGCCGCTGCGAATAGTCCTTCTCTTCGATCGCCCAGGTCACGGCTTTCCTCCACGAGCCGGGCGTCAGAAGTTTTTGCCAACATCTCCCGCAGCTTCGAGACATCGAGCATGGATTCTGCCAGCAGCTTCTTCAGCCGCGCGTTTTCGTCCTCGAGGCCTTTCAGCTTGCGGGCGTCCGACACCTCCATGCCCCCGTACTTCGACCGCCAGACGTAGAACGTCGCCTCGCTGATCCCGTGCTTCCGGCACAATTCAGGCGCCGTCGCGCCCACCTGGTGCTCCTTTAGCACCCCGATGATCTGCTCCTGCGTGAACCTCGATCGCTTCATCATCCGTCTCCATCCGACGGACTCTAGCTCATTCCGGGGGCATCCAAGGGGGCAAGGTCATGGTGCACCCGGCTGACGGGCCGCGCGGTCCGCGCAAGTTGGAGCTCTTTGGCCAGTTCTCCGCCCTGCTTCGCGCGGCTGGCGCGCTGCCGGAAGAGGGGCGCGAAAATGTATCAAGCCCGCTGGCGATGGCCAGCGGGCTCTTGGTGTTCTGTTGTTCGGAATTGGGAGATGCGGGGACAGGATTTGAACCTGTGACCTTCAGGTTATGAGCCTGACGAGCTACCGGGCTGCTCCA
>CANHIS010000099.1 GCA_947460255.1 Bacteroidota bacterium | reverse complement strand
GATTCATGTTTTATTGAATAAGTGTTGGCCCACCAGTCTTTAGATTGAATTCAGATGCCACATCAGCATAAGTAGGTACTGAATTAAAATGCCATTTCGCAAGGATTGTTGAACCATCAAGTAAAATCAGTCCGGGGTTAGACCGAATCATGGATCTCAAAACCTGTTGATCGGCCTGCAGGAAGGGATAGGCTGCTTGCACCTCATGTCTGAAATCTTCAATCTCCGAAGTATTATTTGAAGCAACACTTAAAAACGGAATGCCGTGTTTTTCTGCTTCCTCAGCCAACAGATTAAATTTTTGGAATGCATTCGAATGACACGATTTGATGTCTTGAATGACCACTAAAAATTGATGCCCATCGTATTCCAAAACTTCTTTGGTTGAATTGTTACCATCCATATCAAAACAGTTGAAGTTTCGATTTTCTTCTTCAGTAATGACTTTAAGATCCATCCCAACTCGATAATTCCCAAAATCAACTATAGGTAGGAAACTGTAGGAATAGATTGGAATTATTGCAGCAACAAGAACAAAGGTTGTTAATATTACTTTTTGTTTTATCGAGGAAAAAAGTGGTTTTATATGAGCTCCTTTCACCAACAAAAAAATACAAAGCAGCGATAGCAAGAATTGAAAAACACCATTATTCCATGAGTTACCTTCAATATGGTTTGAAAGGAAAAGATCAGATATTAAATTCATTAGCACAAACAAAGTAACCAAGAACAGTGTCATCCTCACTTTCTCACCTAGCAACAACATTCCGCCAAGTAACATTGAAACAAAACTGAAAATTCCAGCCTGAAGCACAGAAGTGGAAACTCCAAAATTTAGATCTAGGCTAGTGAAGATCCCTTCCAATTTGTAGGAGTAACCAATTACATCATTCGCATTGACAAGTCCTGTAATGATTAGATAACTTCCAATCAGCAGTCTGCTTATCAAAACCAAGTATTTCATAATCGGCTCTAATTCTCCTCGGTAAGTTTGATCAACGCAAAAACCGAATAGTTCATCATGTCCATGTAATTGGCATCAATTCCTTCAGAAACAAGCGTGTTTCCTTGGTTATCTTCAATTTGTCGAATGCGCATTAACCGCATCAAAACCATGTCTGTAAAAGAACTTACACGCATATTTCTCCAAGCTTCACCGTAGTCATGATTCTTCATCATCATCAGATCTTTTACTTCTGCAACAGTAGAATCGTAAAGCATTTCAGTTCTTTTGGCATCAAGCTCAATTGGATCATTGTCGTTCAACTTCAATTGAATCAAGCCCAGAATCGAATAATTCACAATTCCAATGAATTCTGGTTCAATACCTTCGTCAACCATATGACTTCCAGAGGTTTCAATTCCTCGAATGCGTGTTGCTTTTATGTAAATCTGATCAGTAATCGAACTACTTCTCAAGATTCGCCAAGAAGTACCATAGTCGTTGTTCTTCTTGAGAAAAATATCTTTGCACTTCGCTATTACGCGATCAAATTGTTCCGAAGTTTGTTGCATGAAGCCAAATGAATTGGGTGCGAAATTAACATCCCTGTCGAATATACCATCAATTTGTGTTCAAGGAAAAATCGTTTCCTTCGAAAAAGCCAAGATAATGGGTATTGTCAATGTGAATAATGATTCTTTTTACAAGGACAGTCGCGCAAGTTCGATTGATGCCGCAATTAGTTTAGCAGAAAAACATGTTACAGGTGGTGCTTCTTTTTTGGATTTAGGTGCATCAACCTCTAAACCAGGCTCATCGATTTCAGATTCAGAAGAAGAGTGGGGGCGTTTATTACCAGTTTTAAAGGCTATTAGAAAACGATTTCCAGCAATTCACCTTTCGGTGGATACCTATCATTCTGAGGTTGCTCGAAAATCCGTTTTAGAAGGAGCTGACTTGATCAACGATATTTCGGCGGGTTCACTGGACAATAAAATGTTTGAAACGGTTGCATCATTGAAAATCCCTTATGTGATGATGCATATGCAAGGCACTCCAGCTGAAATGCAGAAAAATCCGCATTACCAAGACGTAACCCAGGAAGTAACATCTGAACTAATAATAAAACTGAAACAGTTGTTTCAACTTGGCGTTTCTGACGTGATTGTAGATCCTGGTTTCGGTTTTGGGAAATCGCTTGAGCACAACTATACTTTACTTCATCACCTTGATGAATTCAAACATATGCAAGTACCCTTGCTTGTTGGGGTTTCAAGGAAGAGTATGGTTACTCGACTATTGAATATTGATGCATCAGAAGCATTGAATGCAACAACCGCTTTACACATGCTTGCTTTGCAGAAGGGTGCAAACATTCTTAGAGTGCATGATTGTAGAGAAGCGCTTGAGGCTATTGAGGTTTACGAAAAATATAACTCTTGTGGATAGGAATGTTGTAATTCGCTGAAATCAATATATTTATATCGATTTCAACATAGATTCGGATAACTTTTGAGCCAATCACAACTTTGTACTTGTACATTATTCCCTTTCCTCCGAAATTACTACTGGGAAGGGGATAGATGTGGGAAATTCCCACAAAAAAATTACGAATCAACCAAATTTAGTTGCGAACACCAAGAAGTTCCAAGTAAGCTAATTTGGCTAATTATTTAACCTATGCGTTTGATGCATATGGTGATAAGCTTTTCAAAAATCCTCGAGGCATTTATTTTGCTGTGAATCTTAGAAGACTTGCCGTTACATTTTGGATCAATGGAATTCTATCAACAAACAATCGGAGAACTTTTCTCTTCACCCAAATTTTCTCCTTGTAACGCATCGCGATTCCTTCGAAATTGCCACTGGGAAGGGGATAGGTGTGGGAAATTCCCACAAAAAAAAACTTGATTTTTCCAAATAAAGTTTCGAACAGTTACATTAACAAAATAAGCCAATTTGGCCAATTGTTTAACCTATGCGCTTGATGCGTGAGGTCATAAGCAATTCGTATAACCTAGAGTCCTTGATTTTGCTGTGAATCTTAGAATACTTGCCGTAACAATTTGGCTTAATGGAATTCCACTAACAAGTTATCATAGTATTAAGTAATTTATCATTTATTCAATTTCACTACAAACCTAAATCCACGTTCTGATGAAGTAAAACTTGTCGAATCATAAGGTTCTTCAACATGAATGTTCAGATAATAACCTGTATCCTTCCAACTTCCTCCTTTGGTAATTCCCTTTTCCAAAACATATTCTTCAACATTCCCAGCCATATCATACAAGCCATAACCATTTGCAGGGTAAGACTTAACCGGAGCTACAATCCAATGATCCATATCGCTTGCACCAAACCAGCCAGAGGCCGTGAGCATTTTTCTATATTCTATTTTTCCATCTAATTTTTGCACTGGAATGATCTCATATCCAATTCCATCTTGGGGGATTACCCTGAACTTTGCCATCCATCTACCATTTCTATCCTGCATCGAATTTCCTTTCCAAGGAAATCTTGAAAGCTCTGAACCTCCCATAGCTGCATAAGTCCACTCTGCAATTGTTGGAAGTTTAAATTCAACGCGCTGAAATTTTCGCTTTTTTTCACTCACGTATTTCTGGCTAAGCCACTTACAATAACTTTCAGCTTGCTCATAACTTACTCCTAAAACTGGATAATTTCGATATGCTGGATGTCGAAAATAGTGGTCTACCATCGGCTCAGAGTAAGAATATCTATCGCGCCATACAAGCGTATCCGGAAGCATTTGCTTGTAAAAAGCAGTATCCTTTGATTTTACATCTTGAATAAACGCTTGATATTCCCCGTTGGTCACTTCATGGTTGAAAATGTAAAAGCTATCAACTTCCATCATCCTTGATCTTGTAATGTTTGGATAGGGAACATCTTGATCACTTTGTCCATAGTGAAAAATTCCCGCAGGTATTAACTCCAAAGACTTTTCGAGCTCTTTTACTTTAAACTTCTCTTGAGCGTTTAAACTATTTGAAAACAGCTGAAAAATGAGAAACAACAAGATCAATCTTTTCATCAATATTCTGAATTAGAAAATATTACAAACACATTAATTGCAACTCAATTTTAGTCATTAAAAATAGTCCGCAGGAGGAGACATACTTATTCTCATCCTGCGGACTAAATCAATTTAGAAATTCAATCGAATTGCACCAAAAACATTTCTTCCAGGAGCATTGATTCCACTAGCAAAATGACGGTATTGAGTATCTAGGATGTTATCGATACCTGCCTGCAAAATCAACTCATCGAACAATTTATAAGTGAAACGAATGTTCAAGTTAAACCAAGCTGGCATTCCTTCGGAGGTGGCATAACGTTCATTGTCTTCGCCATTTAAGTTGTAATCCTTCAAACGCTTCCAACCATTATAATTCACAAAAAAATCAGCCGAACTTCTGCCAATTTTATAGCTCAATTGAGTTCTTGCCATCAATGGCGGAATATGATCCAAAGGATAGTCAGTCGTATCCGTTTTAATTCGTCCGTATGTGTAGCTCAAACTCGAACGCCAACTTAAATGATCTGTAACTTGAACAAAGTAGTTGGATGAAAAACCAAATAAGTAAGCTTCTCCTTTGTTCTGGTTAGCCAAAACGCGACTCAATACACCATCATACAAAATAGAATCCTGCCCATTGAACTGAAATGCATCTGTAACAATAGCATCGAAGAATGTAGTAGTATAGACAACATTCTCCCAATACGCCTTTTTCCCAAAGCTTTTGGTAATCCCCAATTCGAAATTCACTGTTTTCTCCGGTTGGATATTTGCATTCGGAACAATCAAATTTCCAGGTGCCGACTCAAACACTTTGCTTAAGTCATCCACATTCGGAACACGAAATCCTGTCGAAGTCATCAATGAAATTTTTAAGTCTTCCGAAGGGGTGCTAATTATTCCCAAACTACCCGAATACACTGGATTTTTCTGCTCAACAGTCGAGTAGGGGAGTTTGAAAAAGGTAGTATCCACGAATTGTGAATTCAAACTGCTATATCCTACACGAAAACCATCGTTCAAAGTCAAGATTTCACTCAGTTTCCACGTATGCGACAAGTAGGCTGAAACATTCCACATTGAATTGTTCCCATCCGGATATCGAGTATCAGCGGCCGACTCTTCATTCGTTTCAATATTCAAAACAGAAGCAGTAGACGTTAATATGTTATACTGAGCATCAAGACCAACGCGCAAAACATGATCCTTGCTTACTCGCTTCAAGTTCAAAAACGCACCAACAACATCCACATTTTCAATTCGTGAAGTTCTTATTGGATTGCCGAAATTTCGCTGAATCCTACTTTCCTCAATCATTTGATAATTTGCTCCTGCACGAACAAGCTGGAAAAATCCATTACCATTTTTCTCGAAATCATATGCTGCCATGAGCCTTTCTTGAGGACCATAATTCCATTCCGCAAAACGCAAACCACCATTGATACTAGGATCCGTTAATCGATCATAACGAGGCACATCACTAGAATTCGAATATTGCAAATTCAACTGATGTTTCATGTTTTGGTTTGGCCTGAACGCTACTTTTTGAACAATATCGTATTGTGAATATGCACTTCCAACTTGCAAAAAACGGTTCTCATTTTTCACCAAAGAATCTTTCCCGTCGATCCGTGAAACATAAAATGGACGCTCTCCATAAGCTTGCTTGTAAAATGGATTCTGGTTTCTGCCTCCCATCAAATCACCAAAATTCGAAAAGTTGATTGAAGTAAAACTTGCCCATTTCTGACTTCCTAAATGAAAATCAGCATGATATGTTTGCTCTTCATTTACTCCGCTATACCTTGCAAATGCGTTCGACTTGAACACTTTCGGTCCCAATGAATCAGCAAAAATGGGCGACTTGGTGAAAAAATGAACCACCCCACCCAAAGCATCGCTGCCATAAACGGTTGAGCTCGGACCAAACAAAACTTCAACTCTTTCAAGTGAATTGTTGTCCATCGTAATCGCATTTTGTAAATGCCCCGAACGGTAGATCAAATTGTTCATTCGAACTCCGTCAACAACAAGTAAGATGCGACTAGCCTCGAAACCTCGGAGAACCGGGCTTCCTCCTCCCATTTGACTTTTCTGCACAAACACATTACCCATATTCGACAAAACTTCGGCGGTTGATTTGGCTTGTAATTGCTGCAAATCTTCTGTTTTCATTATCTGAACTTGCTGATTTACAGTGCGTAGTACTTCCGGATCTTTATTGACCGAAACGACCACTTTCAATAAATTGATTGTTTTCAGGGTATCTTTTGCATTCTGCTGTGGAGTAGTTTGTGCCGAAGCTCTAGTCCAAATCAATGCAATACCCATGAAACAAAAAAGAAATCTTTGTATCATAGTTGTTTGAAAATTAGTTGTTTAAAGCGATAAACTAAAAATCAACTAAATCTCAGGTGGATAGTCTTCGGAGAATAATATAGGAGACGCACAATTGAGTAAATAACGAAATTCCGAACTCACTGAGTAATCAACAATTAACATTTGAAAATCCCATGTGGGTTGCAAATAAAGCAATCGCGATAAGACAAAGAGGTACGTTTCTCCATTTTTCCTCAAGGGATGTTTGTCCTCCAAAACCGTGAGTCGATCCAAAATCCGGTCCTCTTCCTTATCTGGAAACGCTATCAATTCGATCGTGTCACCAATTAGCGTTTCTGCTTTAATGTCATACATTTCTCCATGCCATCGTATTTCATCATGTTCAACTAAACAAGATTTATATTTCAGTACCGACATTCTAATAGTAACCAAATGAAGTGGATCGGATTCTATTCTCTCAAGCATTTCCCACCTATGAAAACCTTGTTGAATCTTCAATGATGTCCACAATCCGCCCATCTGCAAAAGCAGCAATACAAACAAAAAAAGCCAGCTGATCCTCCTGAACATTCAATTTTCTTCTTCCCAAATGTACGATACTAAGCATTTATTCTTTCGCTAACATTCTACACTATCTTTGTCGAGATGCAATTAATTCCGCTATTTATTACTGTTGGCTGGCTCGACCTAATCGATATTCTGATCGTTGCGGTTTTACTTTATCAACTGTATAACCTGGTTCGAGGAACTGCTGCCATCAATATTTTCTTCGGAATTTTATTGTTCTACTTGATTTGGCTGTTTGTAAAAACACTCAACATGCAGCTGTTGGCTACTATTCTAGGTCAATTTATTGGGGTTGGCGCTATTGCATTGATCATCGTTTTTCAACAAGAAATCCGGCGATTCCTGCTGATGGTCGGATCTCGTGGTTTGTTTAATCGCGAGAATTACCGAGGACTTTCAGGTTTTCGGTCTTCGAAATTTAGCAGTTTGCACTATGAGGCAATCGTTTTCGCTTGTCAGCGGATGGCATTACAGAAATGTGGAGCTCTCATTGTGTTAAGTCGAAAATCCGATCTTAAGTACTATGTAAACACTGGTGAACGTGTAGATGCCGAATTAACATCCAATATGCTGGAGTCTATCTTTTTCAAGAATAATCCTCTTCACGATGGTGCCGTTATCATTGCCGATAATCGGATCAAAGCAGCGAAATGTGTTTTGCCTCTTACTGAAAATACAGTTTTTCCATTTCAACTTGGACTTCGACACCGCGCTGCTGTTGGAATTAGTGAGCAAAGTGATGCTATTTCTATTGTGGTTTCTGAGCAAACTGGTGATATTTCATTCGCCCGAAATGGAGCCCTAAAAACCAATATCAATCCCAAGCAATTGAGCGAAATTTTGGCTGAAGAATTTGGAGATTAACTTCTTAAAAAAGGAAAAGCCCCACGTTTTGTGAGGCTTTTCGGAGAGTATATAGAGAGCAATTGCTTATCGTGAGCCTGTGATAAATCGGTGCAGATCATCAACACTGCTGCTAAATGTGAAGGCATTGTTCACCATGAAAAAACTGTTCGGATCAATCACGTAGGAGTAAGCGAACTTTGCAAATTGTAATCTGGAACTTTCAAAACTAAACAAACGCATAATGTCTGTTACTTGTGCTGATGTTACTCGGTTCGACATTACAACTTGTTGCGCAACCTGCAATCTATTATCCTCAAAAGGTTGTGAGGAGATTTGCTGAATCATCATAGAAAAGGTTCCTGCATCAGGAGCGTAAAACACTGGATTCTGCATAACTTGTGTTGGTTGTACCTGAAAGAACTGCTGCTGAACAGGAAATTGTTGCTGTTGGATGAGCTGTTGCGGCTGACCAACTGGAATGTAATTTCCGAACTGATCCACATAATATTGTTGCTGTGGTTGTGCAAATTGATCAATATAAACAGGAAGCCCTGTGAAAGGATCTACATAGTATTGAGGCTGCATTTGCATTACTGGATCCGAGCATCCAAATCCGGGAGTTCCCCAAGTTTGCATTTGCATGTTTGGATCCATCATGTAATTCATCTGGTTAGGAAACATCTGAAACTGAGTATTTACGCCCCAACCTGGATTTTGAATAAATGGTGTTGTAGTGGTTGTTGTGGTGTGTTGCTGAATGATCACTTGCTGAGCAAATGTCGAAATCGACAAAGACAGACCGCCGAGGAAGAATAAAGCTTTCATAATTACCAGTTTTCAATTAGCGTTACCAAAGTTCTTGCCAAAAAAATCGGTTTATTTGCACCACTAAATTTTCACATGAAAACAGCGATTCTTCAAACAAAGTATGGCGAAATGAAGATTGAATTCTTCGAAAAAGACGCGCCAGGAACAGTAGATAACTTCGTTCGATTAGCCAAAAGTGGCTTTTACGATGGGTTGAAATTTCACAGGGTAATTCCTGATTTCGTAGTTCAAGGTGGCTGTCCGCATGGAACTGGAACCGGTGGACCAGGTTACGCAATCAAGTGTGAACTCACTGGCGATAACCAATACCACGACAGAGGCGTACTTTCTATGGCTCACGCCGGAAAAGATACCGGTGGATCACAGTTTTTTATCTGCCACAGCCGCCAAAATACACAGCATCTAGACCGTAAGCATACCGTTTTCGGTAAGGTGATTGAAAATGTTGACATTGTGGATCAAATTCGTCAAGGTGATTTGATCGAGAAGGTTACAATCATCGAAACTGAAGATTAATTGAGCGGAATAGCCATTCATGGCGGAGCTGGTACACTCGACCGCGCTGCCATGACTCCTGAATTGGAACAGCAGTATCTTAATGCGTTAAGTGCTGCTGTTTCTGTTGGAGATAGGATCATTCAACAAAACGGGTCAGCGTTAGATGCCGTGGAAGCAGCTGTGAAAAGCCTCGAAGATTTTCCACTTTTCAATGCTGGGAAAGGTGCCGTTTTTACCCACGACAAAACCCATGAGCTCGATGCCTCAATAATGTGCGGCAAAACGCTCGAAGCGGGTGCTGTGGCCGGAGTTCAAGGAATTGGAAATCCAGTTGTTTTGGCAAGAGCAATCATGGAGAAATCCGATCATGTCTTGTTATGTGGCAACGGAGCCCTGAAATTCGCACAACACATTGGTATCGAGCAACTTCCGGAATCATACTTTCATACAGACTTGCGCTGGAAGCAACTCATGCAAGTGATCAATGAAGAAGGTACTTTTCTCGACCATTCCGTTCATACCGATCCACCTGATAAAAAATTCGGAACAGTTGGTGCTGTTGCGCTAGACAAACACGGGAACCTCGCCGCAGCTACGTCAACTGGAGGAATGACGAACAAACGCTGGGGAAGGGCAGGGGATAGCCCGATCATCGGAGCAGGAACGTATGCCAACAACAACACTTGCGCAATAAGTTGCACAGGGCACGGAGAATTTTTTATTCGCGCTGTGGTTGCTTACGATATTTCATGCTTGATGGAATATGCAGGATTATCACTCGAAGATGCTTGTCGAAAAGTGGTAAACGACAAACTAGTGAAATTAGGTGGTGAAGGCGGATTGGTAGCTATTGATACTAAAGGGAATATTTGCCTACCTTTCAACTCTACTGGCATGTACAGAGGTTGGAAATCTGAAAACTCTGAAATCATCACTGCAATTTATTAATCCAAATTTCATTTTCATGAAAATAAAAATCATTGGAATACTGATTGGGAGCTATTGCGCACTTTCAACTGTCTTGGTTGCCCAGAAAAAGCCAGTAATTAGAAGTTTACCTTACGATTCAGCTTCAGTTCCGAGAGAAAGATTTGCCGACTTTCAGCATCTCGACCTACAAATCAGCTTTGATACCAAGCAAGGCAAAGTGATTGGCGATGTTACGCACAGTTTCAAGGTGCTTCGTGAAAAAGTAGATTCATTGTATCTCGACGGACCAGGCATCCGAATTTCATCGCTTCAGATGGATGGCAAGCCTTTGAATTTTAGATCTAGGGAGGATAAAATTTGGATATACTTCAACGAACCGCTAAGCTGGAACCGTGACTATAAGATCCAGATTTCCTACGAAGCCTTTCCCCGGAAGGGAATTTATTTTATAGGATGGAACGACCCTACTGGAAGAGCTAGAAAGCAGATCTGGACGCAAGGTCAGGGCGTTGATAACCGCTGCTGGATACCAATGTTCGACTACATGAACGACAAAGTGAAAACCGATATTCATGTAAAAATGGACAAGTCGTTTAAGGTTCTTTCGAATGGCGCTTTGGTTGAATCAAAGCCCGAAGGCAATGATTTGGTTTGGCATTATAGAATGAACAATCCACATGCGCCTTACCTAATTATGTTGGGAATTGGAGATTATGGCATTGAGAAAAGATTGAGTTCATCGGGCGTTGAAATGGACCTTTGGTATTATCCTGATCAGGCCCAAAAACTTGAGCCGACTTATAGATTCAGCAAGGAAATGTTTGATTTTTTCGAGCAAGAAATCGGTGTTAAATACCCGTGGGTGAAGTATAGTCAAATTCCAGTGCAGGAATTCATGTACGGCGCAATGGAAAATACCACTGCCACAGTGTTTGGAGATTTTTTCTACACGGATGCCCGTGGATATTTAGACCGAAAGTATGTGGGCGTAAATGCGCACGAATTAGCGCATCAATGGTTTGGTGATATGGTTACCGCTATTTCCCCAACACATCACTGGTTGCAGGAAAGTTTTGCTACACACTACAACATGATGTATGAGAAGGAGGCATTTGGTAGTGATTATTACGATCAAGCCAGACGCAATGCACAGCGCTCCGCACTAAATGCTTCAACAAAAGATTTTTATCCGGTTGCTTCATCAGACGCTGGAAGCACAAGATGGTACCCGAAAGGTGCAGTTGTGCTACAGATGTTGAAGTATGTGGTTGGTAGAGAAGCTTTTAATCGTGCAGTCAAATATTACCTCGAGCGAAACTCCTATGGAAATGTAGATTCGCATGACCTGCTGCGTGCATTCCATGAAACTTCTGGAGAATCACTTGATTGGTTCTGGGAACAATGGGTTTACCGTGGCGGAGAACCTTCCTACGCTGTTTCTGCAGTTTCCGATCAAACCAAAACCAGCTTTGTCGTAACACAAGTCCAAAAGAATGAGCCATTTGTAGGCTTGTTCAAAATGCCAATTTGGTTTGAAGTTTGGTTTTCTGATGGAACTTCAGCACGCAAGCAAGCGTGGATCAGCCAAGAAAAATCGGTGGTTGAAATTGAGCATCCTCTCGGAAAAAAGGTTGCATACACCTTGTTCGATCCAAATAATGAAGTCATGAAGTCGGTAGAATTTACCAAACCGATCGAACAACTGAAATCACAATTGAAAGCTGCCAAATTTATGCTCGATCGTTTGGATGCGATCAATGCTTTGATGTCGTTTCCAATTGATCAAACCCGAGAAGCCATGCAAGAAGCTTTTCGGAAAGATGCATCGATTCAGGTGAAAAATATGGCAGTAATTGCTTTGCAGGCCGACAAACATAAATCGTCGAACAAGTTGATACGCGAAGCTTTGAAACACCCACACCACCAAGTGCGACAAAATGCATTAGCGTCCATTGATACCTTACCAATGGATTTAGTGGCTGATGTTGAGCTGCTTCTAAAAGATTCAAGTTATTCAACTGTTGCTTCAGCATTGGAGAAACTTGCAATTGCCAATCCCAAAAAATTGGATGATTACTTAAAACTCACAGCTTCCGAAATAGGCGACAATGCTCGAAATATTAGGTTTGTGTGGTTGATGTTGGCCATCAAAAACCAACAAAATCAATTCATTGAGGAATTGGTAG
>CANHIS010000098.1 GCA_947460255.1 Bacteroidota bacterium | reverse complement strand
TGTTCGAGCAGAAAGCTTTGGGCGCGCAGTCGGCTCTCCGCTTCGCGGAAGATGAGCTTCGTTGGGAAAATGTTCGTGAAGAATTTCACAATGGGCGACCTTGGTTGATGGCAGAAACTTGGTGGGCGAAAGAAAAACTGAGCATCCAATCTCCACTGGCGGGCAGCTACCAGCTGAAAAACCTTGCAGGAGTTCTTATCGCGCTCGATGGATTGAGGCAACAAGGTTGGAAGATTTCGAAAAAGGCAGTTGAAGATGGCATTCGAAAAGTGATTGAGAACACTGGTTTACGCGGCCGTTGGGAAATGTTGAGTGAGCAACCACGGGTGTTTTGTGATACTGGTCATAACGAAGCAGGTGTTCGAGAAGTGCTTCATCAGATTTCAAAAACACCACATCAACAATTGCATTTGGTTTGGGGCATGGTGAGCGACAAAGATGTGAGCAAAGTGTTGAGTTTATTGCCTAAAGATGCCCAATATTATTTCTGTAAAGCACAGATGCCAAGAGCGTTAGACGCTGAACTGCTGCGCGAAAAAGCAAAAGAATATCAATTAAAAGGCAAGGCTTATAGCTCCGTTCGAAATGCTTTGAAAGCAGCAAAAAAGGCCACACAAACGAATGATTTGGTGGTTGTTGGCGGAAGTACTTTCGTAGTTGCTGAGGTAGTTTAAACAGTTCAAAACAAGCTAAACTTGCAAATTGAAAGTAAGGTTTTCAATTTGCAAGTTTAACTCTTTAGACAAACATATCTAACTGTAAATAAGAATATTTAGGATCCATTCTGACAATTGATCATTACTTGAGTAACTCCAAGAACTCTAACAATCCGATCACTTCAACATTGTTCGTAAATGGATATCGATCAGTGCTTGAATTCACGATCCATTTGTGCGTTGCTTGAATGTCGATGCAGGCTTCAGTGAATCCTCTTCCAGGCTTCGGTGCAGAATTTCGTTTCACTTCAATTGCCCAAATTTCCTTATTGGGAGTGATCAAGACCAAGTCGATCTCAACTTGTGTTGCCGTTCTGTAGTAATAAAATTCCCAACGATGGTCGATCCTACTTAATATGTTTTCAATGACAAAACCTTCCCAGCTTGCACCCATTGAAGGGTAAGAAAACAGCGAATCTAAACTTGAAATGTTTAGCAAACCATGTAAAATCCCTGAGTCGCGGAGATACACTTTCGGTGCTTTGACCAATCGCTTCTTCACATTGGCTAAGTAAGGCTGCAATTGCCTAACCATGTAAAAATCTGTCATGGTATCAAGGTAATGTTTTACAGTTGTGTGACTCAGTTCGAGACTTCTGCCCAATTCGCTGTAGTTGATTTGATTTCCATGGTAGTGGGCCAACATTTTCCAGAAGCGTTTTAAATGTTGTGGAGCAATACCTACGCCCATTAATGGCAGGTCGCGTTCCATGTAAGTGGCAATAAAATCTGATCTCCATTGCATACTTTCAGCATCAGATTCAGCCAAAAAGCTATCGGGGAAACCGCCACGCAGCCAATGGCTTTCAACGCTATACTGATCTTTAAGGTGGACAGAAAGCTCACACGTTTCAAACGGACTCATTTCAAGATAGCGAATGCGACCAGCTAAAGTCTCTGAGGTCTTTTGTAACAATTCGCGAGAAGCCGAACCCAGCAACAAAAATTGTCCTGCTTTCTCGCCTTTTCGCTTGCGTTCATCAACAATTCCTCTAAGAATTCTAAATAATTCAGGCATTCGATGTACTTCGTCGATGATGAGCAATTCACCTTCAAATCGTTTGAGATAGGCTTCTGTATCACTTAGTTTATTAAAATCTGCATCAGACTCTAAATCGAGATACGTTGCTTTTTTCTTGATTTGTTCAGCAACTTGGAGAGCAAGAGTTGTTTTTCCAACCTGACGGGGGCCAAGCAAAGCAACAACTGGCATAGTGAGCAATGCTTTTTCTAGGTTTGTTTGGATTCCACGTATTACCATCTGAGTTAACTTCTTACTGCAAAGATAAGCTAAACTTGCAAATTGAAAGTCAAGTTTTCAATTTGCAAGTTTAGTTTTTAATTAACTCAAATTGAATAAGATAGGATTATTGAATTTTCAAGCATCAAAGCTTAAACTGTAAGGTGCAATAAAACGCTCGACCATCAGCTGGAAGAATTCCAGGACCTGGATAGGATTCGCTGCGGCGAGTGAAATACTGCTCGTTGAGCGCGTTGTTCACATTGAACTGAATGCTTAACCACTTGTGTGTGAATCCGATCCCAAGATCTACTACTTGATAGGCTGGAATCAAACCTTCAACAGCGGTAGCAGTAAGTACGGCGTTGGTGGCATCAGAAAAGTGTTCGCCTGTGTAAGCATACATGCCGTGAAGATTCCATTTGCGGTACCTTAAATCTGCACCGGTTCGGAAAATGAATCTTGGAACCATCTCTACGAAACGGTTTAGGATTGACTTATCATCAGTGTTGATGTAACGAGCATCCACAAATGCTGTGTTGCAGAAAAGATTCAAGGCAGGTTTACGCCCTGAGGAATCCGATTTCAAGACTTGCCATTCGAAGAACGATTCAACTCCAATATTTCGCGCATCTGCGATATTGCTTCTGTAGCGGATATTGGAAAACAAAGGAGGTTGTCCGGTTTTGAGAATCTGGCCGATCTTTCCTCGGTATGCGACATAAAACACGGTAAGTTCATATTGAAAAGAGGACTTGATTTTTCCACGAAGTCCCAAATCGGCGGTGTAACCCTCTTCATCGCGAATGTTTGGATCGACTACGAAATTGGGATTCACAATGCGCAAATCGGAGAAATTGATGGCGCGGTAGTTCTGAGAAAAATTCGCGTACACTTCCAATTTTCGAGGTGACTTGTAACTCAAACCCACGCCAGCCAAGAGGAATTGACGCTCGCGGGTGATGTCTTCGTCCGCGCGTGATTGCGTAACGATATTTCCAGCAGCATCAAATACGTAAGACTTGTAATAACCTGTTGAAGCAGTTTGGATGTATTCAGCGCGAAGTCCGGGTGTGATTGAAAAACGGTCGCTCACGCGGAAAATATGCTCGGCGAATGCTGCCAAGTTTGTGCTTGGAAATTGGTAATCGGAATTTTCGGGTTCGCCCGGTTTGATGTAGTTGAAATTGGCATCGCTTCCTGACGAACCAAAACCTTGACGTGCTCGGGTATTTCCTTTGTAGATGCGGATTCCCGTTGCTAATACTTGAAGTTGCTTGCCGATTTTGTACCGATGAATAAGTCGGGTTTCGTTGCCAATGTTTTCGAATTTCCCTTCGATCAAGGTTCTGTTGCCACCCAAGTCGGCTACATTGATGCGCTCCAGATTACCCACTGAACTTCGCCCTGCCATCAAGCCGAAAGATCTGATATTGAGTTCAGTATTGGAATTGAATTTATGACTTAGTTGCACTGAAGCCAAGTTCCAATCCACCATGAACCAGTTTCGGCTTCTGAAGCTTTGTCGCGGATCTTGTTCGAATGTTTTGTCGGTTAATCCGCCGGCTTGTTGGGCCAAGTATTTCATTTTGGTGATGTCGACCTGCAATTTCCACTTCGCTGATAAATCGTAGGTGATTGATGCGAAGGCATTTACTTGTTCAAAACCAGAATTTACACGATAACCATCACCACGTTTGTATTGGAAAAACCCGTAATAATTGAGTCGACCATTTGAAGTGGTTCCTCCCAATGAATTGAATGAATTGAAAAAGCCCCAAGAACCAATGGTTTGGCGGCTGGTGAGTTCTGCTTTACGGTGAAATGGACCACGCTTGAAGCGGAAGTTGAGCAAGCCTCCAAACTGCGTTCCGTACTGCAATGAAGCAGCTCCGCGAACGATTTCTATACTCTCGAGTGCTTCGGTTGGTGGTGTGTAGTAGGATTCAGGATAACCGAGTGCATCAGCGGAGATGTCGTAACCATTTTGGCGCACATTGAAACTTGCGGTGCGGTTAGGATTGAGTCCGCGGCCGCCAATGCCAAGCTGCAAACCGGCGCCATCGCTTTCCCAAATGTTGAGTCCGGTTACTTTAGAATACACTTGACGTGGATTGTTCGTGGCGAGATTCGCCTTGGTATCGTTGAGTTGGATGACTTCCGATTTCTTTCCTTCATAGATCGCGAAATCGTGTACTGCGCGCAGTCGTGAAATACCGAAATCGTCTTCTCGGGCTTGGTTGATTTCAACAGCATTTAAATCAGCAGAAAGTTCGTTGAGTTGAAAGTTGTGGATGATCGCCGATCCTTGACAATTAAAGTTAAAGTTGAGGAGTTGCTTTCCTGAAGCGAAACAAGTGAGTTGGTGGTTTCCTGCAGGGAGATTTTTGAATTGGTATCGACCATCGACTCCGGTTTGGATCATCTTTTCGTTAGGGCGGATGATGAGGAATGCGCCAGAGATGGGCTTCCCACTAGCATCAGTGACCAAACCAGAAATTTCGCCGAGTTGAGCGAGCATATCAGTTCCTGAAAGGATGACCAAGCAAAGCAATATGTAGCGCAGGATGATCATTCTTTTTCGGGTAATATCCAGGATTTGGGCGCCCAACCATCTTGCACTTTCATGAGGTCGACTTTAGGATCGATAAGCAATTGTGTTGGACGGGCATTTTTGGTAACGTACACTTCGGCGCGAACTTCGGGGTTAGAAACACCGTTGCGGCTGTAATGTTTGCCGAGAAAGTGTGCAAATTGAAGAATCATGTCGGGCTGATAAGCCATTTGCTTCTCTTGGTGGATGTTGAGGAATTCGCGGTTGTACACGATTCCTTCGCGCCCAGTTTTTGAATCTTTCACATAGAATGTGGCGTCTCCAGCTTTTTCGACGAGCATCACGCGCCACGAAAAACGATAGCCTTCTTCCGTCCAAAAAAGATTACCAGGATAGAGCAGATAACGCCACGGAAATGCGACTTGGAAGATGACGTAAATTGTGAGGAAAGTTCGGAGGATGAAAGACATACGGTATTGAGTCGGCTCCCTTTCCCCGGAGGGAAAAACCACGAAAAGCCCACCCAGAAGAGGAATGTGAGAAATAATTTGCTGAAACCGTTGGTGCCAATTTTCCGAGAAGAAGATGAGTGTGGCACCGATCATTACCAGTGGAAAAACGCCAATCTGAAAAAGTAAACCTGTGAGAACGTGGAAGATAATCACGGTGAAATAGGCAAAAGGACGCGTTCGGTTGTACAGTAGAAAAAAGGCGATATTGCAATCGTAAATCATTCCGAACCAACTAAATACGTATGCTGTTTCTGGAAGTGTGAGCAATTTCCCAATGATGGGCAGATCGTCGTGTGCGGGCAACCAGATTCTCAGTGGGAGCGCTTCGATGAGCCAATCATAGTTGATTTTGGCGAGTCCGGCAAAGGTGTAAACAACGCCTAACTGAAACATGATAAGCCATTTGCACCAAGCTGGCAGGGTGTTTTTGGAATCTGGTTCGGGAATAAAAATGAGCCATAAACAGATGAGGCTCACGAAGTAATAGTGATTTAGGTAATAAGTGAGATCGATGAGTTCGGTGTAGGTGAATGTGAGGAAGAGTACTATAGCCGACAAACGGTAAAGGCGGCCCAAAGCCACGCCAATTGCCGCGAGTAGCATCAGCAAATGGACTAAATAAAGACCTGCTGCGCTGATGGGTTTTACCCAAGAAAAACCGAAATACGTGAAGTGGAAAACGGGTTCGGTGTAATGGTCTTCGATCCAACCGAGATAAACAAAACGAACTGCTGAAAAAGCCATGAGCAGCCCGAAAACGATCCTGAAACTCACAAAGGGAGCTGCAGAAACGGGATGCTCAAGTTTTTTATAAATGGATTGTAGCAATTTGGTTCAAAGTGTTATCAGTCGCCGTCGCCGCTCGCATAGGTGATAGCGATTCCCAACAACGACGACATGTCGCTTTTGAAATTCTTGGTGTTTTTTTGGAGTTCGGTGTGGATGTCGATGAGGACTTGCGGATCATTCAAGATGCGCGTTTCCATATCGAGGTTTTCGTCGATATTGTTGAATTGCGTAGTGAGTATCGACAATTGTGCTTCGGTAGCTGTTACCAATGCTTCTCCACCAGTAACCGTTTTGAGGTAACCTTTGAATGATTTGTTTTGATCCACTCCACGATAGAAATTTACCATGGCATTGAAATTTGCCCGCGCAAGGCGGAAGGAGATCTTGCTGAAACGGGCTTCGAGCAAAGTTGGATCAACAGCGGTTTGACCGGGACGGAGACCGAGCGGTAAGCCAAACTTGAAGTTTTTGAGTCCTTCGTAGCTCTTCACAAATTCGTTGTACATCATCGAAACAGAGCTTCCTGCGTCGGTTCCAGCGTTGGATGTAAACTCGCTGCCGTAGGAATTCCATGCATTCTTTACATCCAAGATCCTGGTTTTCAAATCCAAGCAAAGTGCATTGAGGAAATTTCGGTACACTTCGTTTTGAAAGCGTTCTGAAATTTGTTCTGATGTGAGCGTGGCGTCAAATAGCAAATATTCGATAGCGTAGAAACCTCTCGCATCTCGATTAAAATCGTTGATATTCCAAGTTCCTGAGGTTAAGATGGTATTGAGCTTGGTGAGACTTACCGGAAAAGTGGCGATTTCTTCTTGGATGGATTTCTTGATCCCTGCTTCACCAGCTGGACCGAAATTGTACCAACAAGCAGATTGCCAAGCTATTGCTGCATCGATCCAAGCATTTTGAACTGGAGCTAATTGTTCAGTTGATGGATTTGTGGTGAATGTAGATGCCGCCAATTCGAGCGCTTCAGCTTTTTGTAAAGCGCTGTTGAATGCAGGTTTAATGAATACGTCGCGATATTCGGCAAGCATTGCAGCCCGATCAAAGGAATTGTTTTGATCATCTGGTTCGTCCTTTTTGCATGCGGCAATGCCGAAGGTGATGGCAAGAAGGGCGAAAAGTATTTTTCGGTTAGTCATTTGAATCAACAATTAGCGTCCTTGATCAGCAACCCAGTTTCTCTTGAAATCTTCAATATCCTGATTGCTAAACGAATAGATGCTTTGCAGTTTTGAAATTACGGTTTGCAATTTAGGCACCTGATTTACGGCGTCTGTCACGAAAGTGTAAGAAGTCGGCGTGCCATCAGCAGGTGCATTGAGGAGAACTAGAATCTCATCGATTTGTGCGTCGGTAATAATTTTATGTTGTTGGGCAATTGTTTTCCATCCCCACATAAACCCAACTCCTTCAGAATAAGCATGAAGTCCAGAGGCAATGTCGGCGTTTGTTGGAGATGAAAGCGTAAATTTTGAGGTAGCGGCATGACAATAATTGATCACAGTTGCAGCACTGGACTCTTCCCATGATTTTTTCAGGTTGATTAGTTCTTTGTCGCGTTCTGAAATAAATGGGCTTCCGCCGATGATATAGGCGCGAAGTGCAATTGCGGCCTTTTTGAAGTCGGTATAAATTCCATTTCCATCGTTCTTGTCGCGGCGTGCTGCATAATTGGCCATCATTAGATCAGGCTGTGAAACGTTGGTGCTTCCTGAATTCGGGAAAGTTGGATTAGCCCCAAAAAGTGCGATGATTTTGTCAACATCGGCGGCTTGAATGCTTGAATTCATCAAGGTTGTTGCGTAATTATAAAGAACAGCTGCGTACATTCCTTTGTCGATGACTTCATCTGGTTCGATACCATTTTCGTCGAACACACGACCTTCGAAATATCCGCCTTGACCTTGTGGTACGCTTGGAGTGTAAGTTCCACCAGCACTAGCGTCTTCAATGATTTGGAAATATCCGTTTGTTGATGCCAGTGCATTATCGAAATAATCTGTAATTACACTTTGTACAGCCGGAGAACCAGCGTTATATAAATCAATTAATTCCTGACGTGTTACGGAAACACCTGCTGTGCGAACCGACTTCGCTTTTGTGGCAATTGCGGCCATTTGTGTTCTGACAACAATTTCAGCTTGGGCATTGGTTGCATAATTATTGTCGATGTATGATGCTGGAATCGTGATCGTTGGGTCTTGATTCTCATTTTTATCACAAGAAGAAAAAACCAACAAGGCAGCTACAGCGAGTACGAATACTTTTTTCATTTGAGATGATTTGCAGGTGAACGGGGCAAATGTAAAACGCTATTTTTATTTAGACAAATTATAAATAAGGTTTTTTTTGAAGAATTATTAGCGGACAAAAATCCGGGTGCGTGGAAAACGTTTTTGAGATTGCGATAGTTAGGCTGAGCTCCCTGAAATTGAGCGGCATGCCGCAGACTGAAGTGCAAGGTTGCGGGGATGCTAAGTGGCTCATTTTTTATTGTTATTGGAGGGAAATCAAATTGAATTAACAATTAACTAACAGCGGTAGATATAATGAAGTCATATGCTACTTTTGCGCTCCGGTAAACTCCGGACAAATGCCTAAAGACACCTCCATCCGCTCGATACTCATTATTGGTAGCGGTCCCATCATCATCGGTCAAGCTTGTGAATTTGATTACGCTGGATCTCAGGCCGCGAGATCGCTGCGTGACGAGGGAATCGAAGTTTCACTGATTAACAGCAATCCAGCAACGATCATGACCGATAAAGTTTCGGCTGATCATATTTATTTGCTACCGCTCACGGTAAGTTCTTTGGTGAAGATTCTCGAGGAACGAAAAATTGATGCAGTTCTGCCAACCATGGGTGGTCAAACGGCACTCAATCTCTGCAAAAAAGCGGATGAAATGGGTATCTGGACCAAATATGGCGTTCGAATCATCGGTGTTGACATTGCGGCGATTGAGAAAACCGAAAACCGCGAGGAGTTCCGTCAGCTTTGTGTGAGCCTCAACGTGGGCGTTCCACCTTCTCAAGTGGCGAATTCCTATTTGGAAGGAAAAGAAATCGCGCAAAGAATTGGCTATCCACTTGTTATAAGACCTTCGTATACACTTGGAGGAACTGGTGGCGCTTTCGTGCATCATAAGGAAGAGTTCGACGAGTTGCTTAATCGTGGTTTGCATGCATCTCCTATCCACGAAGTGCTGATTGAGAAAGCCTTGTTCGGTTGGAAGGAATTTGAGTTGGAATTGCTCCGCGATGCGAACGACAATGTGATCATTATTTGTTCGATCGAGAATTTCGATCCAATGGGAATTCATACTGGAGATTCAATTACAGTTGCTCCAGCGATGACCTTGAGTGATACCGCTTATCAGCGGATGCGCGACATGGCGATCAAGTTGATGCGTTCCATTGGAACTTTCGCAGGTGGATGTAATGTACAGTTCGCTTTGGATCCTGAAACCGAGGATATCATTGCGATTGAGATCAATCCACGGGTGTCTCGCTCATCAGCTTTGGCATCGAAAGCGACAGGTTATCCGATTGCGAAGATTGCTGCGAAATTGGCCATTGGCTATCATCTCGATGAATTGAGTAACCAAATTACTGGAACTACCACGGCATTCTTCGAACCTACACTTGACTATGTGATTGTGAAGATCCCTCGTTGGAACTTCAATAAGTTTAAGAATGCGGATAAAACCCTCGGACTTCAAATGAAATCCGTTGGTGAAGTGATGGGGATCGGAAGATCATTCCAAGAAGCACTGCAAAAGGCTTGTCAGAGTTTAGAAATTAGCCGCAACGGACTTGGTGCAGACGGGAAAGATTTAAGAAATGCTGAAGCTGTGATTGATAGCTTGAAGCATCCAAGTTGGAATCGACTTTTCCATGTGAAAGACGCGTTCACGATGGGGATTCCGTTCAAGACGATTCAAAAACTGACACGTATTGATCCATGGTTCTTGCATCAAATTGATGATTTGGTGCAACTTGAAAGAATCATGGAACGGTACACGGTTGATTCTATTCCGAGAGATTTGATGTATGAAGCGAAGCGTAAAGGCTACGCTGATCGTCAGATCGCACACGTATTGAGATGTTTAGAGAGTGAAGTATTTAAGAAACGCCAAGACATGAACATCCATCGGGTGTACAAATTGGTGGATACTTGTGCAGCTGAATTTGCCGCTCAAACGCCTTATTACTACTCAACATTTGAAGAGGAGAACGAAAGTAAAGTTTCAGACAAGAAGAAAATCATCGTGTTGGGATCGGGTCCAAACCGTATTGGACAAGGGATTGAGTTTGATTACAGTTGTGTGCATGGAGTTTTGGCAGCCAAAGAATGTGGTTATGAAACGATCATGATCAACTGCAATCCAGAAACGGTTTCAACAGATCCGGACATTGCAGATAAATTGTACTTCGAGCCGGTTTTTTGGGAGCACATTTACGACATCATTCTGCACGAAAAGCCTGAGGGCGTGATCGTTCAGTTGGGTGGACAAACAGCTTTGAAGTTGGCAGAGAAGCTCGATCGTTATGGCATTAAAATCATTGGGACCTCCTACAGAAGTCTTGATTTGGCTGAAGACCGTGGCTCCTTCTCTACCCTATTGAGAGATTACAACATTCCGTATCCGAAATTCGGCGTGATTGAACATGCAGATCAAGCTTCTGATTTAGCGAAAGAATTGGGATTCCCATTGTTGGTGAGACCAAGTTATGTCTTGGGTGGTCACAACATGAAAATCGTGATCAACGAAGAAGAATTGGAAACCCACGTGGTTGATTTGCTGAAGGATATCCCTGGAAACAAGGTATTGTTGGATCATTTCCTCGACAATGCGGTTGAGGCGGAAAGTGATTCGATTTGTGATGGTGAAAATGTGTACATCATTGGAATCATGGAGCACATCGAGCCTGCGGGAATCCACTCTGGCGACTCGAATGCCGTATTGCCAGCGTTCAGTTTAAGCGAAAATGTGATTCGCCAGATCGAAGAGCACAGCAAAACGATTGCATTGGCAATGAACACGGTGGGCTTGTTGAATATCCAATTTGCTGTAAAAAACGAGATTGTGTATGTGATTGAAGCCAATCCTAGAGCTTCTCGTACGGTTCCATTTATCTGTAAGGCTTACGATGAGCCTTATGTGAACTACGCAACGAAAGTCATGCTCGGGCACAACAAGGTGACAGACTTCAATTTCAATCCAAGGAAAAAAGGCTTTGCGATCAAGATACCGGTGTTCTCCTTTGATAAATTCCCTGGTGTGAACAAGGAGTTAGGCCCTGAGATGAAATCTACGGGAGAATCGATCCTGTTTATTGATGATTTACAAGATGAAACTTTCCTCAAGATTTATGGAGAAAGGAACTTGTACTTGAGTCGATAGGAGGTTTAAACTTCGTTTTTTTAAAACACGAATTGAACAATCGAGCTTAGAATCGAGGTTCATTTGAGTTTTATAGTTTCTGCAATCAAAGTAAATAACCACTAGTATTAGTGATTGTGCAGTGACTCGTTTCGGTTGAGGTTTGTAGCTTCTAAACAAAAACCTCAACATGAATAAAGTATTTACAATTTTGGCCTTGATGGTCTTTACCGTTATCCAGCAAGGATGGAGTCAGCCAGCATTTGAATGGGTAAAAAACATTGGTGGAACGGGCACTGATGTAGGAAATGAAATTACATCTGATCCAGACGGGAACGTGATTGTTTGTGGTCGTTTTGAAACCACCATTGATGCAGATCCAAGTTCAGGAACAACTTCCTTGGTTTCGGCTGGAAGTTTCGATATGGTTGTGATCAAATTCGATCCAACTGGACAGTTCATTTGGGCAAAAAGAGTTGGAGGGATTGGATTCGACGAATTCACGAATGTAGAATGTGATGCATCAGGCAACGTGATTTTGGTTGGATATTTCGAAGGAACTGTTGATTTAGATCCGAATGCTGGCGTAAATTCCGTAACCACTCAAGGTACAAGCGACCTTTACGTTTTGAAGCTATCCCCGGAGGGAGAAACCTTGTGGATGCATGAAATTGCAGGTGTTACAGACGAAGCAACTGGAGGATTATCTGTTGCTGCAACTGGACATATTTTCGTTTCTGGCGGATTTAATGGAACTACAAATTTCTCATCATCTGTAAGTTTGACTAGTGCAGGCGAAAACGACGCCTATGTGATGAAATTGAATCCTGATGGCACCTTGAATTGGGTGAAGCAAATTGGAGGAACTTCGTTCGATTACGCATGGGATTTAGATACCTATACAAATGGAGATGTCGTTTTGGCAGGCAGATTTAGAGATGTGGTAGATTTTAATCCTGGCGTTGCAACAGCAAATGCTACTTCGAGTGGATTGAACGATGGATTCGTACTGAAACTGAATTCCAACGGCGACTACGTTTGGCACAACACCTTTGGCGGAACAGACTTCGATGAGGTTTGGGCAGTAGCTACAGATTTAAACAACAATACTTTCACCTATGGATATTTCTCAGGAACTGTCGATTTAGCGCCAGGTGCAGCAGTGCAAACCTTCACCAGCAATGGAACCGACGATTTGTATATCCAAAAATACAACCCGAATGGAACCATGTTGTGGGTGAAAGCCTTTGGTGGTTCGGAACTTGAGAACAGTTACGACATTGCTACCGATTCGGAAGGCAATGTGGTGGCGATTGGCGACTATTTTAATACAGTTGACTTTGATCCAGGTGCAGGGACTTTCAATCTGACTTCTTTGGGCAACAACGATATTTTCATGTTAAGATTAGATGCCAATGGGGATTTCGATTGGGCACAAAGCACAGGATCAACCTTTTCACAAGCCGGGTATG
>CANHIS010000097.1 GCA_947460255.1 Bacteroidota bacterium | reverse complement strand
GAGTTTATCGATCACGTCGAGTTCATGCCGAAGACGCTTTTGTGCCTCTTTGTTCTTTTTGCCGTAACGGTAATGCATGCCGTCTAAGCTGAGTTTTTCGAGAAGTTGCCGGTCTTGTACTTTCGAACCGGTGAAGGTTTTTCGGTTTTTCGAAACACCGAACTCAAAATCTATCCTGCAAGCTTCGAGCAATTGGAGGCTACGTGCTATAATTTCTGGGAAAGATGAAAATGCTGCAACAAGGTCTTTTCTAGGTGTAATAAAAGCATCCGCAGGCGCGCATTGTAGCGGATCGAGCATGCTCAAAAGCGTGTTTTGGTCGATAGCCCTTAACAGGCGGTGAATGTTGTGGCGCGCTTTGTCGGGAAACGTAAACGGCTGCAATACAACGGCCTTTTTAAGGGTCGGATCGTTGGGCTTCCATACCCGACGAAGATCCTGCAAACCAATACCTACATATTCGTGTGGATGCAGTTTCCGTTTGGGGAGTTTCAGAAGCGGATAAATTACCCATACGTGCCCATTCCAATCCTCTGGCGCTTCGTCGGGCAGCACTTCCTTTTGAGTAAGCTTGGTCGATAGGTGTCGGTTAATCATTTCGAAACCATCGTTGCTCACGGCTAAGGCAATGTACTGAATCTGATTCGCGTTGCGGAATTCCACGCCAACAACCGGATGAAGCCCCATCTCATTAGCCAACTTAACAAAGTCCAGACAGCCCGATGTGGTGTTGATGTCGGTTAATGCAGCGCTTGTGTAGCCCAGCTCTAGCAACTGCACAATGAGCTGCTCGGGCGACAAAGTGCCGTAACGTAAACTAAACCAAGAGTGACAATTCAACATGTGCTTCGTGACGGATATTTGGTCGATGATTGATGCAAATATAGTCAATGACGGAATATGCGTCATATTGGTTTTGATTGTTTTTGACAAATCTTGTGGATATGTGCATATTTATTTGAATATGAGTGAGATAATATTTCTGTGTGCACGAAGTCGACTTTGCGGATATATTTTTCTTTGACGGCTTTTCCGGCAAATCAATATCTTTGACCGTGGCCAATATCCTGCTCATCTTCATTTGTTTACTTGCTGGCGCTTTACTCAAACGCTACAAAAGGCTACCAGAGCAGGCGCATCTTACACTCAATCAATATGTTATTTGGATTGCCATTCCGGCGCTCGCACTACATTATATCCCTAAGCTTGCACTTTCAACTACTTTGATTTTTCCTTTATTCACTGCGTGGATAATTTTTCTGCTGTCGTGGGGCTTTTTCGGGTTGTTAGGTAAAGCATTTCGATGGCCTGCGAAACTCACAGGTGCGCTCATTCTCACAGCTGGCTTGGGAAATACAGCTTTCGTAGGATTTCCAATAATTGAAGCGCTCTATGGACAGGAGGGGTTGAAAACAGCTATCGTAATCGATCAACCAGGCACTTTTTTGGTGGTTTCTACCCTAGGTGTAATTGTGGCTGCAATTTATTCGGGGCAATCAACCAGTGCAGGGATGTTGATAAAGAAGGTGGCTTATTTCCCGCCTTTTGTGGGCTTTGCAGCGGCGCTACTCCTCAATTTATTCACTTTGCCATTGCATCCCATACTTGATGAAGTAACCCTGCAATTGGCGCGCACCATTACTCCCGTTGCCATGGTGTCGGTTGGCTTACAGTTGAAAATCGAAAAGCGCAGTAGTCACTGGGGATTCATCTGTCTCGGATTGCTTTTTAAGCTCTTTTTAGCACCATTTTTTATTTGGATTCTGTACAGTTTTGCGTTTCAACAAACTGGGCAAGAAATGAAAATCTGTGTGCTCGAAGCAGCTATGGCGCCTATGGTTACGGCAGCAATTGTGGCAAGTGCATACGGACTAAAACCCCGATTTAGCAGCTTGATGTTGAGCATCGGTATTCCACTTTCGCTAATTACAGTGTTACTGTGGAATTATTTCTTGGCGAATTAATTGGTTTTTTCGGTCGAATTAGCATGTGTTTATAAATTGATGCGACAAATTGGCTCGTAAATATTGGGTTGCCTGAAATAATTGCAGTTATTTTTACTTGGAGAAGGAATTGAAGAGCAGTAAAAGCAAAACATAAAAACATGAATTTTAATCAATTTACTATCAAGGCCCAAGAAGCCGTTCAAACTGCCCAACAATTGGCAATGCAGAGCGGTCAACAAGGAATAGAAACCGGACACCTATTGAAAGGTGTTTTGGAAGCCGATGAAAATGTATTACCGTATTTATTTAAAAAGTTAAGCGTAAACAGTAGAGCCATAGAATCGGCGATAGATGCTATCATTTCAGGATATCCGAAAGTGAGCGGAGGTCAGCCGTATTTGAGCAATGCAGCACAACAAGCAGTAAGCAAGGCTACTCAACTCATGTCTGAAATGAAGGATGAATTTGTTTCCATCGAGCATTTGGCATTGGGTGTTTTGGCAGGATCTGATGCAGTAGCGCGACTGCTTAAGGATTCAGGTGTAAATGAAAAGGATCTTCGTGCTGGAATTGCCGAATTGCGCAAAGGTCAGCGAGTAACCTCACAAAGCTCAGAAGATACCTACAATGCACTATCGAAATACGCAAAGAATCTGAATGAGGCAGCCCGTGCGGGAAAACTCGATCCAGTAATTGGACGGGATGAAGAAATTCGAAGAGTGCTCCAAATTCTCTCTAGAAGAACCAAGAATAATCCGATTTTAATTGGCGAGCCAGGCGTTGGTAAAACCGCCATAGCCGAAGGTTTAGCGCACAGAATTGTAAATGGTGATGTGCCTGAAAATCTTAAATCGAAGCAAATTTATTCACTCGACATGGGAGCACTCATTGCTGGTGCAAAATACAAGGGTGAATTTGAAGAAAGGCTTAAGTCTGTAGTAAAGGAGGTGACGTCTGCTGAAGGCGAAATCGTTTTATTTATTGATGAAATTCACACACTCGTTGGTGCGGGTGGGGGGGAAGGAGCGATGGATGCTGCGAATATTCTAAAACCAGCACTCAGCCGTGGTGAACTCCGCGCCATCGGTGCAACAACACTTAACGAATACCAAAAATATTTTGAAAAAGACAAAGCACTTGAACGTCGATTTCAAAAGGTTTTGATTGATGAGCCTGATAGTCAAGATGCGATTTCGATTCTTCGTGGATTAAAAGAAAAATACGAAAATCACCACAAAGTAATGATCCGCGATGAAGCCATTATTGCCGCAGTGGAAATGAGTCAACGGTATATCAATGACCGGTTTTTGCCCGATAAAGCCATCGACTTAATTGATGAAGCAGCTTCGAAATTGCGCATGGAAATTAATTCCTTGCCCGAAGAACTTGATGAACTTGAAAGAAGAATCCGACAATTAGAAATTGAAAGAGAGGCTATAAAGCGTGAAAACGATGAGAAAAAACTCACATCATTAAATGAAGAAATTGCCAACCTTAGTGAGGACCGAAATTCGCTGCGCGCCAAGTGGCAGCAAGAAAAAGATGTGCTTGATCAAATTCAAAAATCGAAAGAACAAATCGAAGCACTAAAATATGAAGCTGAACAAGCCGAAAGAGCTGGAGATTTTGGGAAAGTGGCCGAAATTAGATACGGTAGAATTAAAGAAGCAGAGCTTCAAATCGAGCAGTTAAAAAATCAACTTACCGAAACTCAGCGTGGAAAAGCGATGATTAAGGAGGAAGTTGATGCAGAGGATATTGCAGGTGTGGTGAGCCGTTGGACGGGCATTCCAGTTAATAGAATGCTTCAAAGTGAAAGAGAAAAATTACTTCACCTTGAAACAGAGTTACACAAGCGTGTGGTTGGACAAGAAGAAGCCATCGAAGCGGTTTCTGATGCGATTCGTCGCGCTAGAGCTGGGCTACAAGATAAAAAGCGCCCAATTGGATCTTTCATCTTTTTAGGAACAACAGGTGTAGGTAAGACCGAATTGGCGAAAGCCCTAGCAGAATTCCTGTTCAACAATGATCAAGCAATGACGCGGATCGATATGAGTGAATATCAAGAGCGACATACAGTAAGTCGCTTGGTTGGAGCTCCTCCAGGATATGTTGGATATGAAGAAGGAGGTCAGCTTACTGAAGCTGTGCGCAGAAAGCCCTACAGTGTAGTGTTGTTGGATGAAATAGAAAAAGCGCATCCAGATGTTTTCAACGTGTTGCTTCAAGTGCTTGATGATGGCCGATTAACTGACAATAAAGGTCGTTTGGTGAATTTTAAGAACACCATCATTATCATGACTTCAAATATTGGGTCGAATTTAATTCAGGAATCATTTGAAGAACTTACCGAATTCAATCAAGATGAGATAATCGCATCTGCAAAGAATAAGGTGTTTGAATTATTGAAAAAGACAATTCGCCCTGAGTTTTTAAATCGGATCGACGACATTATCATGTTCCAACCATTGAGCAGAGCCAATGTGGAAGAGATCGTTAAACTTCAGTTTAAAGGTGTACAAGAATTGTTGAAGGAGCAAGGATATTCGATTGATGCGACACCTGAAGCCATCGATTGGTTGGCTCAACTAGGCTATGATCCACAGTTTGGTGCGAGACCTGTGAAGCGTTTGTTTCAACGTAAAGTGCTCAATGAATTGAGTAAGCAAATTCTTTCAGGTTCAATACATCAAGACAAACCGATTTTGTTAGATATGATTGATAATCAGTTGCTTTTTAGAAACAAAGAAGCAGAGTTAGTTTAAGTAATTTAGGTTTTGGTTGTTTGGTGAAATGCGCTGTTCAAATTGAGCAGCGCATTTTATTTGTGCCTAGTCCAAACGTCAGTTCTACCGATGAGCGAAATGCCAATAAAACCTCTAACTTCTAGGGTGTTTTTATCTTTCAATTTGAGAGTGCAATTGTAAGTTTTGCCACTTTCTGCATCGTAAATAGTACCGCCTTTCCAAGCTCCGTCTTCGAATTTAAACCCTTGCATGAGTAAAAGACCAAGTATTGGTGTATTTTTTCTCTTGGGATCAGGATTGTGTTTATCTACTTTTGGCTTGCCTGTTTTTTCATCGTTGGGCTCTTCAAGCCAAACAATTCTTCCTGAAAAATAATCTCCGTATTTAGAGATTTTTATGTGTGCTTTCCCTTGTGAGGGCAGCCATTCTCCTAAGACGTCTTCTGCTTTTTGAGCTGATGCAATGAAGTAGATTAATATAAGAATTGCGGTGGAAATAATTTTTTTCATTCGATGTCGACGAACTAGTTTGAGCCGAATAGAACGATTGGATGGTAAATTAGTTTACTTTCAAATGTTATTTTAACAAAATAAATCCCATTCTTAATGATGGAATTGTCGAAAGGAAGTGTTTGACTTCCATTGATTAAATTGAAATTCTTCGCTTGAATTAACTTACCATCAATACTGTAAAGATTAAATTGGGCTAAAGTTGAATTCCCTTGATATTGCAACTGAATTGAATTGTTTGGTCCATTGAAGATTTTCAAATCTTCTTCTGGAACTTCATTCATCCTAGTACTAAGTCCATCGCTGGTAATCCAATTCACAATTGCAGTATCGAATGGACTAACTGTGCTTGTGAAATGATCTACCCAATTGCCTTCTTCATCGATAAGGAATTTATTGAAATTCCAATCAACAATTGCATCTGAAACGCCATTTAATTCTCCACGTTGAAGCCATTTGTAAACTGCTGATGTATCGCCAGTTCGGATGTGAATAGCCGACATCATTGGAAATTGAACATTGTAAGTATTGGTGCAGAACTCTAGAATAGTTGAGTCATGACCCGGCTCTTGGTTTCCAAAATCATTGCATGGGAAACCGATAATTTCGAAGTTATAATCGCTAGAATATTGTTCTCGAAGACTTTCTAATAAGCCGTATTGATAGGTATATGAGCAAAAACTGGCTGTATTGACCACAAGGATTTTTTTTCCTTCAAATTCTGATAAGCTGATGGTGTCGCCTAGAATGGTTCTTGCCTGAAAATCATGAAAACTCGAATTGGTTTGAGAATATCCTAAATGAGTAAATAAAAGTAGGAGAGTAATTGCCAAGAATGATTTCATGCGGCCAATAAATTTTATTCAAATCTAACAATTTGATTTTGAAATGCCTTATAAAAAATATCCTACGGAATTATAAGTGTTGGCGAAACCAAACAAGAAAATCTCAGTAGTAAGGTCGAAAAATGTGTGATGAAAGAACTCAATAATGCCAAAACAAGGGCTACGGCGCTATTTCCCCAATTTGCGAATCGAATGGAATTGATGGAGAAGAATACCTTAATCACAGGGAAAGCCCAAAGGACATTTGATAATTATTCGAGTTATTTGGCCATGTTTGTTGAGAATGTTAGAAAAATGCCTGAAGAAGCAACAAACGAAGAAATAGACGATTTTCTATTTCAAGTTTTAAAGAAACATCCATCCAACAGCCAATCTTCAATAAGAACGCATGTGTATGCCTTGCGCTACTATTTCAAATTGTTTGGGATGGAAGACCGATATGCGAACCTGCCCAAACTTAAAATTCGACAAAAATTACCTGTTGTACTTTCGGAAGAGGAGGTTCGGAGAATTTTAACGTCAATTAAAAACGATATGCATAGGATCATGCTTGCAACCATGTATAGCTTAGGAATGCGTATAGGTGAGTTAATGAATTTGAAGTGGGAAAATATTTATTTAGATCGCCGACAAGTATATGTAACTCAGGCCAAAGGGGCAAAAGAACGTGTTATACCGATGGGCGAAGTGTTGTTTCGTGCGCTTTCTAATTTGTATAAAGTGAGACAATCTGAATATGTGTTTCATTCGGCAATTTCTAAGAGAAAAATTACGCAACGTAATGTGCGCTATGTGATAGATAAAGGCATGAAGGCCGCTGGAATTGATCGGAAAGGAATTAGTCCGCACGTATTTCGACATTCATACGCAACCCATTTATTGGAAATGGGATTGGATATTATCACCTTGAAGGAATTATTAGGCCATTCGAAAATTGTAAATACTGAGTTGTATTTGCATGTGGCACAAGTAAATCCTTCGGCTCCATTTTCTCCGCTAGATGTGCTGTTGGGACAAAGAAAACGAAGATCAACAGTTTAGTTTTTTGTACCGAATTTACCAATGAATTATCCTTGGTAAATTACATGATAAATTTTTATAACAAAACGATTAATGGTTCGTAAAAGCTTGCTTATTAGAACTGTTATTAAAACCTGGAATTGAGTGTTAAATGGTTGCAGGTTTGTGCGCGAACGGGCGAGGCAAGTAGCTTTTTTAAAACAACGAAGCGTTCCGATAGGACGCTGTTGTTTTAAAAAACTACAGCCAAGCACGTGACCTTTTTGGGGCGCGCCCAATCTCAATTTGAGCCTTTAGAAGTAGTTATTATTCGACTTTTTCTTTTGATTATTAGTGCTTTATGTTTCTGGTTAAAGATTGAATTAATACAGATGTATCTCAGGAAAATCTTGTTATATTTGTTAACCCAAAATTAAGCTAATTGTATGATTCGACCGCGCCGCAATGTGATAACTCTCGGTGAGTTTATCATTGATAAACAAGCTGATTTTCCTTACGCAAAAGGGGAATTGTCGAGTTTGTTAAGTGATATTAGTATCGCTGCTAAAATTGTTAACCGAGAAGTAAATAAGGCTGGTTTGGTTAATATTCTTGGTGAAGCTGGATCGGAAAATATCCAAGGTGAGTCGCAGAAAAAGCTAGATGTGTTTGCTAATGAGCAGTTTCTGGCAGCTTTGGCCTCTGGAGGAGAATGTGCAGGTGTGGCTTCGGAAGAAAATGACGATATAATTTTATTTGATGGTAATGCGTCTACAGGACGCTACATTGTTGCAATGGATCCATTGGACGGATCTTCGAATATTGATGTAAATGTTTCGGTTGGAACTATTTTTTCAATTTACCGGCGTAAAACCAAGAATGGCCCAGCAACAGTAGACGATTTTTTACAATACGGATCTGATCAGGTAGCTGCTGGTTATATTGTTTATGGTTCGTCGACAATGCTCGTATACACCACTGGAAATGGGGTAAATGGATTTACGTTAGATCCTTCTATCGGTGAGTTTTGTTTGTCGCATCCAGATATGAGAATTCCTAAAGGTGGAAATATTTATTCTGTAAATCAGGGAAATTTCGTTCATTTTCCAGAAGGCGTTAAGCGCTACATAAAGAGCCTTCAAATTGATGATAAAGCCAATAAAAAGCCTTACACACTTAGGTATATTGGTTCGTTGGTTAGTGATTTTCACCGTAATTTAATTAAAGGTGGAATTTATATTTATCCAACAACTTTATCATCTCCCAAAGGTAAACTTCGATTAATGTACGAATGTAATCCAATGGCTATGATTGTTGAGCAAGCTGGAGGTAAAGCTACTGATGGATTTAAGGATATTTTGGAAATCGAACCAACAGACATTCATCAGCGATGTTCTTTATTTATTGGATCAACAGCCATGGTGGATGAATCGATGCAATTTCTGAAGCAATATAGCGACGAAAATCTCCAGCCATCCTATGTTTCATCTAAAGAGGCATAATATAAAATTGTAATTTTCGAGGCCTGATCAGAACATTTCTTTTCAGGCTTTGTTATTTGATTCGGTTTGACAAAAGAAGAACTTTTACAACGATTTCAGGAGCATCCAGCACTGAAGACACTGGTTGATTTAGCTCCTGGTTACAGAGTGAATTTTATCGGAATGTCGGGTTCTGTAGAAAGCTTGTTGGCAGCTGCTTGGTTTCAACAAACAGAAAAATACGTTTTGGCAATTTTGCCAGATAGAGAATTGGCCGCTTATTTTCTAAATGATTTAGAGAGCTTATTGCCAGAAAACTCTACTGTTTTTTTCCCTGCAGCATCAAAGAAAGTTTACGATCCCGATTCTTCAGACGCAAATGCTAAATTGTTGCGTGCCGAAGTGTTGAATAAAATAAATACGCTTCAACACAGTAAATTAATTATAGTTACATATCCTGAGGCCCTATTGGAAAAGGTTGTAACACATGGAACACTCAAAAAGAATACATTTAAAATTCAACGTGGTGAAAAATTATCCATAGAATTTGTAAGTGATTTTCTTTATGAATACGATTTTGAACGCGTTGATTTTGTTACAGAACCAGGACAATTCGCTATTCGTGGCGGTATTTTAGATGTATATTCTTATTCTGACGAACAACCCTACAGAATAGAATTTTTCGGGGAAGAAATAGATTCCATTAGGTCATTTAATTCTGTGGATCAATTGTCTGTTAAAGCCCTTGATTTTGTGAATATTGTGCCTGATGTTCAAGGTAAGATTCTTAAAGAAAGTCGTGAGAATTTTCTTCAATTTATTCCTGCTGGCACATCCATTTGGATGCGAGAATCGGAAATGATTTTCGAGAGAATTTCAGCTGATTTTGTTAAGGCACAGGAATTTTATGATGCGCACGGTGAATCTTCCATTCAGCTTGCCCCTAATGAATTGTTTTGTGATGCTGCTGAAATTTTGGAAGGAATCAGTAAGTTCAATATTATTGAATGTGGAAGTCGTCCTGTTTTTTCAGATCGTCAAGTTATTCAAGTACACACTACTCCTCAACCTGCGTTTCACAAGAATTTTAATTTAATAACACAAACACTTACAAAACAAACTGCAGACGGAATTACCAATTTAATTTTTTCTGATAATGCCCGGCAGATTGAAAGAATTTATTCCATTTTCGAGGATATTGGAAAGGATATTCGTTTCATACCTATCAATTTAGCATTGCATGAAGGATTCATCGATCATGCTTTGAAAATTGCTTGTTTTACTGATCATCAATTGTTTGATCGCTACCATCGTTATAAATTAAAAAATGGGTTTAACAACAAAGAAGCAATTACTTTAAAAGAATTAAAAGGACTTCAACCTGGCGATTTTGTTACTCATGTTGACCATGGTGTTGGTAAGTATGCAGGTTTAGAGAAAATTGACGTAAATGGTAAACAGCAAGAAGCAATTCGGTTGGTTTATCGAGATAACGACATTCTTTATGTGAGTATTCATTCCCTTCATAGGATTTCCAAATTCACTGGAAAGGAAGGGACTGCGCCCAAATTAAACAAGCTTGGAAGCAATGCTTGGGCGACATTAAAGCAAAAAACAAAAAGTCGAGTAAAAGATATTGCGCGCGACTTAATTAAACTTTATGCTGAACGAAAAACCAAGCGTGGCTTTGCATTCAGCAAGGATACTTATCTTCAAAATGAATTAGAAGCATCATTTATTTACGAAGATACGCCCGATCAAATTAAATCCACACGCGATATAAAACGTGACATGGAAAAGGATGCACCAATGGATCGATTGGTGTGTGGGGACGTTGGTTTTGGTAAAACGGAAGTTGCTGTTCGTGCTGCATTTAAGGCCGTAAGTGATAGCAAACAGGTGGCAGTTTTAGTTCCTACTACAATTTTGGCACTGCAACATTTCAGAACCTTTTCAGAACGATTAGAACAGTTTCCATGCAAGGTCGATTATGTAAATCGTTTTAAAACAGCAAAGGAACAGAAGCAAACCCTTGAAAAAGTAGAAAAGGGTGAAATTGATATTTTAATTGGTACGCATCGAATTTTGAGCAAAGACGTTAAGTTCAAGGATCTTGGTTTGATGATTATTGATGAGGAACAAAAATTTGGAGTTTCTGCTAAAGAAAAGTTGAAACACATTAAAATAAATGTTGATACTCTTACTCTTACAGCTACGCCAATACCAAGAACGTTGCATTTTAGTATGATGGGAGCGCGAGATTTAAGCGTAATCAATACGCCCCCGCCAAACCGTTATCCTGTCCAAACTGAGTTGCATACTTTTAATGAAGATATCATTAAAGAGGCTGTTTCTTTTGAGGTTCAGCGTGGTGGACAAGTGTTTTTCGTGCACAATCGTGTGCAGAATATCAAGGAAGTTGCCGAGATGATTGTACGGCTTTGTCCAGGTGTAAAAGTGCTCACCGGTCATGGTCAAATGAATCCTGAGGATTTGGAAGATGTTATGATGAATTTCATCGAGGGGAGAGCGGATGTATTGGTTGCTACTACGATTATTGAATCGGGGCTCGACATTTCGAATGCGAATACCATCATCATTAATAATGCGCACTTGTTTGGACTGAGTGACTTGCACCAAATGCGCGGTAGAGTTGGTAGAAGTAATAAAAAAGCATTTTGTTATTTGCTTACTACTCCTGTTTCTTTGTTGACGGCAGACGCGAGAAAAAGACTTAAAGCCATCGAAGATTTTGCTGAATTGGGCAGTGGATTTAACATTGCCATGCGCGATTTAGATATTCGTGGAGCAGGCGATTTACTCGGTGCTGAGCAATCTGGATTTATTTCTGAAATTGGTTTCGATATGTATCATAAAATTCTCGATGAAGCTATTCAAGAATTAAAAGAAACCGATTTCAAGCAATTGTTTCAAGAAGAATTAGAAGAGAAACATAAAGTGTGGGTGAATGATTGTCAGATAGATACAGACTTAGAAATTCTGATTCCTGATCAATATGTTACCAATATCACAGAACGATTGTTATTGTACAAGGATTTAGATAATCTTGAAACTGAGGATGAATTGTTACAATTCGCTAAGAATTTGGTCGATCGTTTTGGTCCAATACCAAGGCCAACTTACGAGTTGATGAACACCATCAGATTGCGTTGGTTGGCTAAAGATTTAGGATTCGAAAAGGTAGTTTTAAAGCAGCAAACGTTTGTCGCATATTTTGTACAGAATCAGAAAAGTGCATATTACCAAAGCGACTATTTTTCTAAATTGATGCAGTACATGTCAAAATATCCAGCACGAGCTAGGATGCGTGAGAAAAACAATAAATTAACACTGGTAATTGATCAAATGAAAAACATCGATATGGTTGTTCAATCGCTTCAATTGATGAAGAATTCAATTGATCCAGTGCTAGAAGTAAAAGGCTAATGCATATCTTTTATTCCACACACATTTCAGGTACGTCGGCACTTTTAGGTGAAGAGGAAAGTTTGCATTTAAGTAAAGTATTGCGCTTAAAAACTGGCGATAGAGTTCAACTTATTGATGGTGTTGGTGGATATTTTTCTGGAGAGGTTGCACAAGTTCATCCAAAGCATACTTCGATTGTTGGATTAGAACCCTTGTTGGTGAAGGGAAAGCGACCTTACAGGTTGCATGTGGCAATGGCGCCTACCAAAATGATGGAACGTTTTGAGTGGTTTCTTGAAAAGGCTGTAGAGATTGGAATTGATGAGATTACGCCAATTATTACAAAGCGAACAGAAAGAGACCAAGTGAAAATGGCGCGTATGGAAAAAATTGTATTGGCTGCTATGAAGCAATCGATCACACCATTTATGCCGAAAATTAATGAAGCAATAAGTTTTAATGCATTTATAAAGTCGGATTTATCTTCAACTAAATTTATAGCGCATTGTGAAGACAGAAATAAACCCTATTTAACGCAAGTTTCTGAAAATCAAGATAATTTGTTAGTTACAATTGGGCCAGAAGGCGATTTTACATCTGATGAAATTGATTATTGTCTTTCAAATGGTTTTCAAGAAATTTCGTTAGGAGAGAGTAGGTTAAGAGCCGAAACAGCTGCAGTTGTTGCTTGTGCACAGGTTCAGTCGGCTTGGCAAATGAAAAAAAATAGCTCAGTTTTTCTTTGAGTTATTTTAAAAACAACCCTCAAATAGTAATGAATTTGAGGGTTGTTTTTTTTTCTTATTGATGAATTATAGCGATAAATATTTTTTTATACAATTTGATGGTCTCGAGACTGTAAAAACAGACTGCTTCATTTTTTGAAGCGAAATGATTTAAATACT
>CANHIS010000096.1 GCA_947460255.1 Bacteroidota bacterium | reverse complement strand
GCTTTGATAAATCCACTGCCGAGTAACATATTTCTGAAGAGTCTTGGCAATTCGGGTTTTATATCTCTAAGTTGCGTGCTGATGTTCTTGGCTTTGTGAAATTGCTCCATTTCGGCCATGCAATGAATCATCGGCGTGATCACATGCTCAAAAATTTGGGTTTTGAAATACTCAATTGCCTTGTAAAATCTGTCCGTGTCTTCAGTTTGATATCCACCTGAAACAATTGTTGCTGCTGCATAGTGGTATTTCCTGCTCACGTTTTGCAATTGCTGAATTACTTCGGGAATTCGATTTATTGCTTCATATGTATCATTACTCATGAATTTTGATGCGTTTTTTAGCGCTTCACGAACTGACAAAAACAGATCGCTTACTTCATCCATTCGAATAGAATTGTAAATAATCGATTCAGGAAAGTATCGCATTGCTGCATCTGCAACAGCATATCTTTCATGTGATTCTGGAAATGTTTGGTGAAAACTTCCAATGTTCAGATCACTTAATTGATCGCCTGCCGAAATTCGACTGCTCAAAACCAAGCCTTCCAAGGTTCTGCAACGACTCAACGCAACATACACCTGCCCCGCTGCAAATGCTCTTCCAGCATCTATTACGGCTTTGTCGAATGTAAGGCCTTGGCTCTTATGAATCGTTATTGCCCAAGCCAAACGCAGCGGAAACTGAAAGAACTTTCCGACAATATTTTGTTTCACCGTGTTCTTCTCTTCATCGAAACCATATTGATTGTTTTCCCATGCCTCTCTTGGAACATGAAGTATTTCTTCTTTTTCACAGCGTACCGTAATGGTTTCGTTCTCTGTATCAAAGTCTACAATCCAACCAATTTTTCCATTGAAATAATTCTGCTCACGGTTATTCTTGATAAACATCACTTGAGCTCCAATTTTTAGAACCAACGAATGATCGGTAGGGTAGGCCTGCTGAGGGAATTCACCTTCAATTTTAGCTTCAAATGTGTATTTTTTAGATTGAAGAGATTCGAGTTTTTGGGCATTGATCCTTTCAGCCTGGGCAACATGGGTGGTGAGTGTTATGTAGCCGTCGTTGTTCGTTTCTGGAGGATTAGGATTAAAACGTTTTTCGAGTTTTTGCGCTGATTCTTGCGTAAGATATCCTTCTCGAATTTCATTGAGAATATTCAGAAAAACAGGGTCTGCTTGCCGATATACATCCTTGAGTTCGATTGGAAGAAATCCTGCTTTTTGCAAAGCCTTCGATTCATAAAAGTAGAACGATGGATAAAATTCGCGCAGTAGCCTTGAGTCTTCCTCCTTTACCACTGGTGGAAGTTGGAACAAATCGCCACTCATCAATAACTGTACTCCACCAAATGGCGCTTGATTTTGTCGATACTTTCTAAGTATTGTATCCATCGCATCGAGCAAATCGCAACGCACCATCGAAATCTCATCAATAATAAGTAAGTCTGTATTGCGAAGAATCTGGATGCGGTCTTTCGACATACGCATATTTCTGCTCAAAGTGAAGGATGTTTCGAAGCGATTACCTTCCCCCGCTGGCACATTTCCACTTGGTAAGAATGTATGTGGATGCACCCTTAAAAATGAGTGAATAGTTACACCGCCTGCGTTAATTGCAGCAACGCCAGTAGGAGCAAGAATTGCGAACCTTTTGTAGGTAAGTTCACAAATTTTACGAATCAATGTCGTTTTTCCAGTCCCGGCCTTTCCTGTGAGGAAAATATTTAAGCCACTGCGTTGAACTAAATTGGTTACAAGCTCAGCAGCCTCAGTGGTTGAAGCAAATTCATTCATGATAATTCGATCTCGTTTGACCGATACAGTGCAATGCGAAGGTCGTAATTAATTTCAGCCAGCCAATAGCTTGTTGATAAACTGTATTTTGCTGTATTTTATAGTATATTAATTCAATTATATGGCCTAATCGTTCTTAGAGGTTAACATTGCAAATTGATTTTACGGTTTGATTTAAATGCTTGGATTGTATTTGATTAACGAAAAAAGATTCTCTCAGTTTGTTTTTTGACATTATCGTTCTCCTTATGCTTAAATCGTTACGAATGCATCTGTATTGATCCTTCAATCGCATTCGGTTGCATTGTTGAAGGAATTAAAATTGAAATGTAGTAAGCAGGCTGGTTGGAAAACGTTGTTAAATGCGAGAGTTCTAGAAAAAGAAACATTAGGCTACGTTTGTACTTTTCAGCTGATCAATTCAACGGCACAAAACAAATCTTAATTTAAATTGATTTTACTTGTATGGATGGCACTTGTGACTTATTTTAGCCATTGCATTGAATGATGCGTAAAAAACTGATTTTCAATTAAATAACTATAAAAAGCATGGCATACGATCTTGAAATGATCCGCAACGTGTACGCCCGATTCGGTGAACGAATTGAAGCAGCACGCAAAATTACGGGTAAGCCCCTCACTTTGTCAGAGAAAATCCTTTACGCCCACCTTTGGGAAAATCCAACTTCAAAGGCTTTCGAAAGAGGAAACGATTACGTTGATTTTGCGCCCGATCGCGTTGCAATGCAAGATGCCACTGCCCAAATGGCTCTCCTTCAGTTCATGCAAGCCGGTCGCCCTAAAGTAGCTGTTCCATCATCTGTGCATTGCGATCACTTGATCACTGCGCAAGTTGATTCGGTAACGGATCTTGATAAAGCAGTAACTGGAAACAAAGAAGTTTACGATTTCTTAGCTTCTATTTCCAATAAATACGGTATCGGATTTTGGAAACCAGGCGCTGGAATTATCCACCAAGTGGTACTTGAAAACTATGCTTTCCCTGGCGGGATGATGATCGGAACCGATTCACACACTGTAAATGCAGGTGGATTGGGAATGATTGCTATCGGTGTTGGTGGAGCAGATGCTTGCGATGTGATGGCTGGTTTAGCTTGGGAATTGAAATGGCCTAAGTTGATCGGTGTGAAATTGACTGGTAAACTTAGCGGTTGGACTTCCCCGAAAGATGTGATTTTGAAAGTGGCAGGAATCCTTACAGTTAAAGGTGGAACTGGTGCAATCGTTGAATATTTTGGTGAAGGTGCAACTTCCATGAGCTGCACAGGAAAAGGAACAATCTGTAACATGGGTGCTGAAATTGGAGCAACAACTTCAACTTTCGGTTACGATGATTCAATGGAGCGTTACTTGCGTTCAACCGGTCGTGCTGAAATTGCTGATATGGCAAACGGAATTCGTCCGCACCTCACTGCAGATGCTGAAGTTTACGCCAATCCAGAACAATATTTCGATCAAGTAATTGAAATCAATTTGGATGAATTGGAACCACACTTGAACGGTCCATTCACGCCAGATTTGGCGACACCGATTTCAAAAATGAAAGAAGTTGCAGCTGCTAACGGCTGGCCGACGAAAGTTGAAGTAGGTTTAATTGGTTCTTGCACCAACTCTTCTTACGAAGACATCAGTCGTTCGGTATCTCTTGCGCGTCAAGCCGCGGATAAAAAACTCGTTCCTAAAGCTGAATTTACGATTACTCCTGGATCTGAGCAAGTACGTTACACCATTGAGCGTGACGGATTCTTGGAAGTTTTCGATAAAATTGGAGCGAAGGTTTTCGCCAATGCTTGCGGACCTTGCATCGGGATGTGGGATCGCGTAGGTGCTGAAAAACAAGAAAAAAATACTATCGTTCACTCATTCAATAGAAACTTCGCAAAGCGTGCGGATGGAAATCCTAACACTTTTGCTTTTGTTGGATCTCCTGAATTGGTAACAGCCTTAGCGATTGCTGGTGATCTTACCTTTAATCCAATCACTGATTCACTCATCAATTCTGATGGACAATCAGTGATGCTCGACGAACCAACAGGTTTGGAACTTCCAACACGTGGATTTGCTGTTGAGGATGCTGGATATCAAGCGCCTGCAGCGGATGGCTCGGGCGTTCAAGTGCTTGTTTCTCCAACCAGTACACGTTTACAATTGCTCGAATCTTTCCCAGCTTGGGAAGGTGTTGACTTGAAAGGGTTGAAGTTGTTGATCAAAGCAAAAGGAAAATGTACCACCGACCATATCTCTATGGCTGGTCCTTGGTTGAAATTCCGTGGCCACTTAGACAATATTTCGAACAACATGTTGATCGGTGCATTGAACTATTTCAACGAGAAAACCGACAATGTGAAGAACCAATTAACTGGCGAATATGGTCCAGTTCCGGCGACACAGCGTGCTTACAAAGCTGCTGGTATCGGTTCGATCGTTGTGGGTGATGAGAATTATGGTGAAGGTTCAAGCCGCGAGCATGCAGCAATGGAACCTCGTCACTTGGGCGTTCGTGCTGTGTTGGTGAAGAGTTTCGCTCGTATCCACGAAACGAACTTGAAAAAACAAGGTATGTTGGCGCTTACGTTTGCAAACAAAGCAGATTACGATAAGATTCAAGAAAACGATACTTTCGATATTATTGGTTTAACCTCGTTCGCTCCAAACACTCCGCTTACCTTGGTGTTGAACCACAGCGATGGAACTTCTGAAAACATCCAGGTGAACCACAGCTACAATGAACAACAAATTGAGTGGTTCAAGGCTGGTGCAGCACTTAATATCATTAAGGCTGGTGTGAAATAATTCACGCGCTGAATTTTATTTTGAATCCCTGTTCCTTTCAAGGTTCAGGGATTTTTTGTTTTGGGGTGGAGACTCATATATGTAGAGTAAGCAGAGGCAAACGTAAAGCCATCCGGCAACGATTGAAGCAGGCTACCCACTGAAGCGGAGCGAAAGTGCGTAGCGCGGAAAGCGTGGCGCCGATCTAATTGTTTAATTGAACGAGATATTCATTCGGCGGCCGGCAAAATAAAAAGCTGAAAGACAGGACTTCTGGAAAATAATCATCTTTTTTTTGGGATTAATTGAACCTCTTTTTTTTTCGACCATAAAGGCAGCAAAATTCAACACCATGAAAAAAATATTTCTATTCGCACTTGTAATTTCTGCATCAATTCAATTAACTGCTCAATCGGCTGGAAATGCTGTAAATGCCACATCTACAGGTAATAGTACTTACATGAATGATTCTTATGGAAATGGATATATTCCATATCAACAACCTAAAGGAGTAAATTTAAATCCAAGTTATAATAGTACAATTACGCCAGTAAAAGCGGATGTAATGATCAATATGAAGGCAACATCTTATGTGGCAATTTTAAGTGTAACGCAGGTTGGAGAAACGATAGAAGAGACTGATTCAATGATGGATATAAGATTAAATAATGTATTTGAAGAATTATTAAAAGTGGGAATTTCAATTGCAAATACGCATGTTGATTTTATTTCGATGGTTCCAAAATATGATTTCGAATCGACTGAAAAGAAATATTCAAAAACATTTAATGAAGTTCCAGCAGGATTTGAAATGAAAAAGAATATTCACGTGAAATTTGATAACCATGATCGCGTGAACGATTTGATTAGTGCAGCGGCCAAAGCAGAGATTTATGATTTGGTGAAAATTGATTACAATGTTGCAGATATGGATAAAATTTATGATCAATTGCGTGCAAAAGCAGAGGAAATAATTAATCGCAAAGTGGAATCTTACGATCGTATGGGTTTTACAGTAGAAGCGCAGCAATATGGAAGTACACAAGGTTCTGTTTATCCGATGGAAAGATATATGAAATATACAGCTGCAAATACGACTGTTCCGAAGGTTAAGCCATCAAAGCCGGGGAAAGAAAAGCCCATTGAAATTAATTATACCGAAAAAATGTCGACGATTTATTATGAAAAAGTTCCATACAATCAATTCGACGTGGTATTGAATCCAGATATGGTTGAGCCAACTGTGCAGTTTTATTTCAATTTAACAGTGAATTACAAAATCGTTTTGGCTGATGTGGCTAAGCGTGAACGCGAAGACAGAGATTTGGATTTACAATTGCGAAGAGCAGAAATCAATCAAAAAATTAAAAATGCAGGTGGAACAGTAAATAACAATACAACTGTAACTGTCCGGACGAAATAAAATTGATTTAATCAATTGATTCCCCGATTCGAGAAATTCGTTTCGGGGAATTTTTATTTTAATGATTTCAATATTTCGTGGGAACCAAACACTGAATTTGCTGTTGTATTGCGGTTGAATCGTTAACTTGCCGCCATCATGGGATATAAAAGTCTTGCACATTGTGTTGCTGATCTGGAAAAGCATGGTCATTTGCTACGCATTAAAGATGAGGTAGATCCGTATTTGGAAATGTCGGCTATTCATTTAGAAACTTTCGAGCGAAATGGAAAGGCGGTTCTATTTGAACGTGTGAAAGGCTCTAAGTTTCCAGCAGTTTCAAATCTTTTCGGTGATATTGATCGAAGCAAATTCATGTTTCGCGATACTTGGAAGAATATCCAGAAATTAATTGCATTGAAAACTGATCCAATGCAAGCTTTGAAGCATCCTTTAGACAATTTGGCGATCCCATTTTTAGCCATCAAAGCGCTTCCGTCTAAATCGATATTTTCAAAACCTGTGGCATTTGGGAAATGTAAGATCAGCGATATCCCTCAAATTGTGCATTGGCCCAATGATGGCGGGCCTTTCGTAACTCTTCCAGCAGTTTACACAGAAGACATCGATAAACCCGGAATTATGAATGCCAATTTGGGCATGTACAGAATTCAATTGGGTGGCAACGATTATATTCAGGACAAAGAAATTGGCTTACATTATCAGCTACATCGCGGAATTGGTGTGCATCAGAGCAAAACAAATGCGAAAGGCTTACCTTTAAAAGTGAGCATTTTTGTTGGGGGGCCACCGTCGCATATTTTAAGTGCTGTAATGCCTTTGCCAGAAGGGCTTTCAGAAATGACATTCGCTGGAGCTTTGAACAATCGCAGGTTTCGTTATTTTTATGATAACGAAGGATTTTGTATTAGTGCAGACGCAGATTTTGTAATTACTGGTGAAGTTTATCCGAATGAGAATAAGCTGGAAGGTCCATTCGGCGACCATCTTGGCTATTACAGTTTAAAGCATCCTTTCCCATTGATGCGTGTTCACAATGTTTATCATAGAAAAGATGCGATTTGGCCATTCACTGTGGTCGGAAGGCCTCCACAAGAAGATACTGCTTTTGGCGCATTAATCCATGAATTAACGGGCGGAGCAATTAAAAGCGAATTGCCGGGTGTGCATGAAGTACATGCTGTAGATGCTGCTGGCGTGCATCCATTGTTATTGGCTATTGGATCGGAACGTTACACACCATTTTTAAAAGAAGATTGCCGACCGGCAGAATTGCTCACGATTTCAAATCATATTTTAGGAACTGGACAGTTAAGTTTGGCGAAATGGCTTTTCATTGCTGCAAAAGAAGACAATCAAGCGCTTACGACACACCATGAACAGGCTTTTTTCGAGCACATTTTAGAGAGAATCGATTTAAGTCGTGATTTACATTTTCACACCCAAACCACGATTGATACACTAGATTACAGTGGTGACGGGCTAAATACAGGATCGAAACTTGTTTTGGCTGCTACCGGAAATTCTAAACGAAAATTGGGGAATACAATTCCGAACAATGTTGAATTGCCTGATGGTTTCAGTGATCTACAAGTTGTTTTTCCTGGGGTTTTGTCGGTTCGTGGACCTAAATTCACCAATTACGAATCTGCAAAGCATGAATTGCTGCGATTGACGGAAAAACTTCCGCTGGAATTGGCTTCGGAATTCCCATTTATCACATTGTGCGATGATTCTTCCTTTGTATCTAAAACATTGGGGAATTGGCTCTGGGTAACCTTTACAAGATCCAATCCATCGCATGATGTTTATGGTGTTGGAAGTTTCACTGATAATAAACACTGGGGCTGCAAAGGTTCGTTGATTGTTGATGGTCGAATTAAGCCATTCCATGCGCCACCCGTTGAAATGCCTGAAGAATTCATGAAGAAGGCAAAGCAATTGTTGGATAGGAATCGATAATCCTAAATCAAGTATTTTTTGAATTTCTGTTTCGGTCAATTTTTAACATGTCTAAAGGAATCGATGTAATCTATTGCTGAGCAATTCAATGATATATGTTTTTCATGTTTAAACCAATATCATCCAAAAGAGTTTTAGCCTTGCTGCTAAATCCTACCTTTGCCTCGAATTTCTGCTGAATGAACAAATCGATCTATTCCATAATCATCATACTTTTTCTTTCATTGATCTTCGTTTCTGAAGTGCATGCGCAAACATCAGTTCGAGGCAGAGTGATGGATAAAGTTACCCAAGAACCGATTCCAGGTGCCGCTGCGGTGCTTTTGAAACCTGATTCTTCCATTTACAAAGGTGCTCCAACTTCCCCGGAGGGAATTTTTTCGATCGAAAACGTTGACGCTGGCAATTACATCTTACAAATTCGTTCTGTTGGTTATAAATACCAATTTAAATCCATTGTAGTCGCGAATGAACCTGTTCGAACGGGGCCAATTTTTTTGGAAATAGATTCTAAGAATTTGAAGGAATTGAATGTGGAAGGAGCACAAGTTCGAACGGAGCAAAAAGGCGATACAACCCAATTCAATGCAGCCGCTTTCAAGACCAATCCAGATGCAAATTTGGAGGATTTGGTGAAGAAAATGCCTGGCATGACGGTCGAAAACGGCACTTTGAAAGCAGGTGGAGAAACGGTGCAGAAAGTTTTGATCGATGGAAAGGAGTTTTTTGGAGATGATGCCGCAACTGCGCTTAAAAACTTGCCAGCAGAAGTAGTTGAGAAGATCCAAGTATTTGATAGATTGAGTGATCAAGCGCAATTCACCGGATTTGATGATGGCAATTCGCGACGTTCAATCAATGTGATTACCCGCGGCGGCGGATTGAAAAATGCCAGTTTTGGTAAGTTTTATGCTGGATATGGCACTGAAGACAGATTTAACGCTGGATTCAATTACAATAAATTCAAAGGGAATCGGAAATTCACCATTCTAGGACAATCCAATAATATCAACCAACAGAATTTCTCCTCCCAAGATTTAATTGGATTAACTGGTGGTTCTGCTGGTGGTGGGCGCGCTGGCGGCGGAGGTGGCGGCGGAGGAATGATGCGCATGATGGGTATGGTTCCCGGAGCTTCAGATCCTTCAAATTTCATGGTAAATCAATCGAACGGAATTAATACCACGCATACCTTGGGAATCAATTATTCGGATTCATTGTCTCCAAAATTGAAGTTCCAGGGAAGCTATTTCTTCAACAACACTTACAATGCAACCGATAAAACTGTAAATCGGGCATTCTTCCTCAACGATACCACTACCCAGAACTACAATGAAACCAATACTTCTTGGTCGAACAATTTAAATCATCGGTTAAATTTAAGGATCGAGTACACGCTCGATACAATGAATTCAATCATCTACACTCCACGAATTTCCTGGCAAGGCAATCAAGCCGGTTCTGATTTGGATGGTAGAACAAGAATTAATTCGGATTCTTTGTTGAGTACTACACAAACGCTCAATAGCTCAACAAATTTGCCTTACAGTGTGAACAACAATTTATTGTTTCGACACCGATTTAAAAAGACTGGTCGAACAGTTTCCTTGGCTTTAAATGCCGATTGGAATGAACGCAATGGGACATCCGATTTAACAACCTCCAATGGTTTTGCTATTGCAGATTCAACCATCACTTTCGGTCAGAAAGGCGAAAACTATACAAATAGTCAGACCTATTCTGCCAATTTGATGTACACCGAACCATTGGGGAAAGCTTTGCAGTTGTTTGTGAATTATGCGCCATCACGCACGTACAATTTTTCTGATCGTGAAACATTCCGAGCAGATCCAATTACAAACGAATACACGCGATTGGATACTTCTCTGACCAATCGTTTCAACAATATGCAAACCACTAACCGTGGAGGCGCTGGAATTCGTTTGAGAACTCCCAAATTAATGGGTGTTTTGAATGTCAATTTGCAAGAATTTACTTTAGAAAACGCGACAACTTTCCCTGCTGAATTGTCATTAAGAAAATCGTGGGTGAACGTACTTCCATTTGCCATGCTGAACTACAAGTTCTCGTCGGCAACCAATTTGCGTTTGTTTTATCGAACCAATACAAATGCACCAAGTGTTTCTCAATTGCAAAATGTTGCAGACAATAGCAATCCGCTTCAATTGAGTACAGGAAATCCAGATTTGAAACAAGAGTTTTCTCAATCCATCACTGCCCGTTTTGGCACAACCAATTCAACCACGAGCAGGTCGCTTTTTTACAATGGTAGTGCATCATTCACAAACCAATACATTGCAAATTCAACTTTATTGGCAACAAGCGATACGACTGTTTACGAAGGCATTAAACTTCGCCCTGGCGCGCAATTGAGCCGTCCTGTAAATATGAACGGATATATTGCTGTTCGATCATTGTTGACTTATAGTACGCCTGTTAAATTCTTGAAAAGCACATTGAATTTCCAGGCCGGTAATAATTACATCTTGACACCAGGTATGGTGAATGGAATATCGAATGAAACTGCCAATACTTCATGGTCGGGTGGAGTAGTGGTAGCAAGCAATGTCAGCGAAAAACTTGATTTTACATTGTCGTATAACGGAGGATGGAACATTGTTGAAAATACCCTTCAACCACAATTGAATAACAATTATCAAATTCACACGGCTGGCGCGAAAATCAACTGGATGCCATCGAAAAGATTTGTGTTGAATTCGGATTTCAATTACAATCAATTCATTGGTTTGAGCGAAGGTTTTGATCAGCAATTTATTTTGTGGAATGCCTATTTGGGATATAAATTCCTGAAAAATCAAGCAGGCGAATTAAAGATTTCAGCTTTTGATATTTTAAATCAAAACAACAGTATTACCAGAACCGTAACCGAAACCTTTGTGGAAGACAATATCACACGTGTTTTGAACAGGTATTTCATGTTGACCTTCACTTACACTTTGAGAAGTTTCAAGCCTGCAGCAGGAGCTCCTCCCGGAGGATTTGGACCAAGGGAACCGGGTTCGGGAACCAATCCGATTGGACCACCACCAAGGCAATAACCCGAATTACTTTTCCAATATGGCGTGAAGATTCGGTTTGAAGTATCGGTCTGATTTCATCACCTTACCATCTTCGCGGTAAATCGGTTGGCCGTTTTCGTCGAGCTTACTCATGTTGCTGCGTTGGATTTCCTCAAAAACAGGCGCCATGTGTTCTTGTAAACCATGTGCATTGATGGTTCCACAAAGAATGTAAAGCATATCGCCTAAAGCATCAGCAATTTCGACAATGTCGCCTTTTTCAGCAGCTTCGAGATATTCTTCATTTTCTTCCTTCATTAGGTTGAAACGAAGCATTCTTTCTTGGTCGGAAAGCGTTGCCGTTGGCTCGAATCGAACCGGCAATTTGAATGCATGATGGAAATCCTGAACGTGCTGTATGGCTTCTTTAAGTGTGAGCGACATGTTAAGTGGTTTGATGGGTGAAAGATAGAGATTTGGGCGAAAATCATCTTCAGAATGTTTTCTTATGTGATCACAATGGGTTGAAAATTGATGAAATCTAACTCCGGATTCACTTTGAACTCTCAGATAAAACAGAGTACTTGAAGCAAATTATTTAGGCTATGGCATTTGTAGAAGAAAAGTTGCAACGTATTCTTAATCATGCGATTGATGGAAAGAAAATTTTTGGAACATCTTTCTGTGTTCAGGTTGGAAATGAACGTTGGAGTGGTGCCTCAGGAAACTTCAATATTTCTGATCCTTTCTTCATTGCAAGTACAACCAAGCTTTTTACATCAGCATTAACATTCAATTTAATTGCCCAAGGAAAGCTTCAACTTTCTGATAAAATCTCCAATTTCTTTGATCCGAAATTGATCAAAAACCTGGTGGTAATCAATGGCAAAGATTTCGCTCCTCAAATAACCATTCAAAACCTGTTGGCGCACACGTCAGGCATTGCCGACTATTTTCAAGTAGAAGATTCTGAGGGAATGTGTTGGGAAAAAGCGATTAAATCTGGAACAGATCAATCATGGGATTTGCCGCAGCTTATGGAGAGATCCAAACTTCTTAAAGCCCGATTCATTCCAGGAACTTCTGGCAAAGCACATTATTCGGACACAAACTTTCAATTGCTTGGAAGAATCGTTGAGATGATTCATCAAAAGCCACTTGATGAGCTTATTCGAACACTGATTTCTGAGCCTTTAGGATTGAAGAATACGTATTTGTTTCGTGATGTGAATGACACAACACCCAAGCGCATGTACTTTGAAACCAACGAATTAGACATTCCCAAAGCCATGGTTTCGTTCGGACCAGATGGAGGCATAGTTTCGACATCCAATGATTTGATGGATTTCTTGGTGGCATTTTTTGCTGGGAAGTTCTTTCCTGCCAATCAATTTTCGATGATGCAGCAATGGAACAAGATCTTTTTCCCAATGGAATCGGGTGTTGGATTGCATCGCTTCAAGCTTCCTTGGTTTTTAAATCCATTTGGTCAAGTACCTGAAATGATTGGCCATTCTGGACTTTCAGGAGCACTGGCATATTTTATTCCGACTAAAAACATGTATATTACCGGAACTGTAAATCAAATTGCTTCTCCTGATCGATCATTTCGTTTGGCGATCAGTTTAATGCAACAAGTAAATAAATGAAGTTAAATTAGAATTTAATCATAAATTAAGGGAAAATTGGACATTAAATTAATATTTATTTAAGTATGAAAATTCTTCAATTAACATTGTTTTTGGTCTTGTTCAATATACAGGCAAAAGCGGAATACAATGGTCAGCACTTCGCTTTTGTCATTCAAACAAATAAAGGTGAGTCAATCAAGGCCTACAACTATGTGGCAGATGGTTATTTTTCGAACGATTCGATGGGCAATCAAGCCTATTTATTAAGGGTATTAGGCTATCCAAATGCATTTTCAGATGATTCATTTACATTTTTTCAAGATAGAATTAGTTATGCATATAATTATCCAAATGATCCTAAAAAAGAGGAATTTAAAGTGTATCAGTTAAT
>CANHIS010000095.1 GCA_947460255.1 Bacteroidota bacterium | reverse complement strand
TTCCTGTTCTTTGATTGATCAAATAGCTGAAATTAAGGTCAGTGAACATCACTGTTTGTTCAACTCCTTGCAACAATTTATTTCCATAAATGGAAGGAACTTCGGTTGGCCCCCCAACAATTTCTGCTGTTCCTTGAAAAATATTTTGACCAAAATTGCTTAGGTTTCCATTAGTCTTTAATGAGTCGGCTCCATATTTCGCAAGAATAAATTTGGCTTCAATACCGAATCTTTTCTTTTGCCAGCGGAGAAATTGGACGTTTTCGATGAAGTTAGCGCCTAATGGATGTGCCATTGGTTGAGCAAAGTGTGTGTAGCTTTGTTCGGCAGTGAAATGTCCGTAAGTGTATGGTCTAACAACATTTAACTCATTTTGCCATGTAAGGTTCTTTATGCCAAGGAAACGGTAAAATTTCCAGCCCAATTGAAAGCCTTGTTTGTTTGCCCACCAACCATTTCTGGCGCGCACTTCACTGAGCGAAAATTCGTCGATTACTAATTGTCCATAAAGTTGGTATTTCTTTAATAGGAGTGCTTTAAAGCTAAATCCTATGAGGACATTGTCGGGTGATCCGCGTGAAAACTCTACTGGCCTATAAAAGATGATTGGATTCAAGTAATTGGGATCGAAGCCTCTGCGTGCGCCGGTTGAATCGCCTCCTTGCCAAACAATGCTTTCAAATAAACCGAGGTTGAGCCATGGTGTTGCGTTGTAACTTAGGTGGTGCATTGTGCTAAACTTCTGCAGATATCCACCAACACCGCTGTTTGAAGCGTTTCCGATGTTTTGCCAAGCCATGAAGAGATTGGTGTACTTGATTTTCCAGAACGTTGAAGAAACCTTTAGATAGGGGTAATTCAATGCATTGTCGGACAACAGCAAGGATCTGTAGCCGTCGCCTATAAAATGTTTATCGTTTCCAAATTGGAAGTTGAAAAACTTCGATGGGGTGTAGGAAACATAACCAGTTGCGAAAGCGTAATCGTAGCCGCCGTTTCCAAATGGCTTTATTCTGCCCTGTCCGGGGATAACATTGTTTTTCTGTACGAAACTATCAACATAGTTTACCATAACAGCTTGGTTTTCCCAAAATGAGCTGTAAAACGAAACTTGTTTCCCGATGTTTCCTTGCACTTGAACGCCTCGAGAATTGGTCCAAGTATTTCTGTTGAGGTAACGGTCCTGACCTGCATCGAATGAAAAAAGAGGATCTAAGTAGAGTTGAACATCTTCTGTTTCAACCTTGAAAAGATTTTCTGTAAAGATTTTTCTTCCAATTAATGATCGATAGAATTTTTTGCTTGGCAACCCTGCTCCTGTAATTGTGTCGGTATCAATAAGCCGACGAACTTCCGACATTCTGTATGGCTTCACAGAAGTGTGCATCATGCTTCCTTTTTGGTTCAATGCTTCATCTGATAAATTATACAAGTATCTATCAAAGAATAAATTGTATTCCTGAGCATTGCTTATCGAGAAAGCCAAATGGAGTAATAATGCTGTCAGAAGGTGCTTCATGAATCAGAATTTAACTGCAGTGCCAGTAGCGATAACCATCAACATACTTCCACGGCCAACTGTTTCGAAGTCTAGATCAATACCAACAATTGCATCAGCGCCCATCGCGGCTGCTTTTGCTTTCATTTCTGCAAGAGACTCATTTCTTCCTTCCGACAAAACTTTTTCATAGGCTCCTGATCTCCCGCCGAAAAAGTCGGTTAATCCAGCCATGAAATCCTTAATTACGTTTGCGCCGATAATTGTTTCTCCAGTAACAATTCCAAGGTATTGTTGAATCGGACGACCTTCAACCGTATTTGTGGTAGTGAGTATCATATATATAAGTTTGAGTATTTATTTAGGAAATCAAAGATTGCGAATCCTTTTCACTTTATTCCAAAGAATTGCAGTGAAAATTAGTGGAGTGAGCATCATTGATGAAACAGCGAGGAGAATAGCAACTGAGGAATGAAGGTTGAAGATCGAGGTAATCCAAACTAAACCAGCGGTTCCTAATGAAAGCATTGTTAATTGCATCGTAGCCCCAACATGCGACAATCCAGTTTCTAGTAGAAGATGATGTAAGTGGTTTCGGTCGCCCTTGAACGGATTTTTTCGTTTTTGCAAACGGATGAAAAAGACCCGCGCCATATCGAATAGTGGTAAGCTCATCAATGAAATTGCAGTAAGGGCAAAGCTTAAATGGCAAATATCTGGAGTCGTGGATGTATTTAGTTGAGTGAGGCTGAATGCGAGCAAATATCCAACGGGTAGCGAACCTCCGTCTCCCATGAAAATTTTTGGTTTTAAGAAGTTATAGAAGAGAAATGCAAGCAGCGCACCAGCCATTGAAATACAAAGGTGATAAACGTCTGGAGTTCCTGTTAATCCCATTCCAATGCAGGCAATTAGTCCGAGTGTTCCTGCTAAACCATTAATTCCATCGATTAAGTTGTAAGCATTTACAGCCCAAAAAGCCATAAACATAGTAAATGGCCATTCAAACCCAGAGATCCAAGGAAATTCGGGAAATAAATCTCGTAGTGGAATTCTTGCTGAATAGCTAAGTAGTGCGACAGGGATTAGCTCTCCTAATAGTTTTATTACTGGTCTTGCAGGTTGCAAGTCATCCCAAAGGCCTACAAAAAACAGGATTAACAATCCAGCGAGGAAATACCGAGTATTTAAAATTGTTTCGGGCCCTGCTACAAGTAGGATGCTGATAATCAGTGATCCCATTATGGCCACTCCGCCCAATCGAGGGATTTCGGAGGTGTGCAATTTCCTTTCGTCGGGTTTGTCGAACCAACGCCTCTGACTTGCAAAGCGAATCACCGCTGGCGTCAGAATTAAACAAAGCAGAAAAGAGGAAATGAAAGGTATCAAACTCGATAATCTGACGGCGAAATTAATTCTTTTTCACCGTGTTCAAATACCATCTAATCATGCGTTGCATTCCATCTTTCATTTCGTGGCGAGGCTTGAAACCGATTTGCCTTATTTTATCGGCATTGTGAAATGTTTGGGTGCAAAGTTTCTTCACTCTTGCAGAGGATATTTTAAGATTTCGCCCCGTGATCTTTATAGCCCAATCGAAAGGCCGTGCAAGAGAAACCGCTAACCAAAGCGGAAGTGTAATTTTGATTTTCTTGTTCAGGAATGCAGCTTGCATATCAGCAATTTCTCTGCTGCTCATTTGTGGATAATCAACATAATTAAACAGCAATTCCCCGGTTTGGGTTTTTTCTAAGCCAAAAAGTGTAGCGTCTGCAATATTTTCCACATAAGCCAATGACTTGATATTACTCCCTTCTGCAATATGGAAATACAAACCTTGGTCGATTGCCTTTATTAAATTGAGTACGTTGGCTAAATTACTCGGACCAAAAACCACAGTTGATCGTACTTGAATTAGTCGGTTTTGGGTTTCTGTTGCTGCCCAAGCTCTGAGTATTTTTTCAGCTTCAAGTTTCGATTTTCCATACGCATTTGTTGGCTCAGGTTCTGTGGTTTCATCAGTCGGGCCAGGGTTTCCCTTATTTCCATAAACTGCCACAGACGAAAAATTAATGAATTTCCGAATGTTTAACTGTTGAGCGACTTGAACAAGGTTAGTTGCACCTACAACATTGGTTTCAAAATATGCAGAATCCTCAATGCCGAAATCATGGTGCATTGCCGCCAAGTGGATGATCAAAGTGCAATTTTGAGCTGCAAGTTTTACTAGTTTGATATCGCGAACGTCGCCATTAATGTACTGTGCGTGTGATGTATAATCGGGTTCTCGCAAGTCGAAGATGATAACTTCAGCATGCTTTAATCGGTCAACGAAATAGCGACCAATAAATCCCGAACCTCCAGTAATGAGCACTTTCTCCATCTAACGGCGAAGGTAATAACAAAGGATTTAAACATGTAGGTTAACGGCAAAATATGTATGCAGATAACGTTTATCCGACAAATTGAAGACTGACAGCTCAATCTTCAAGTCAAAATATTGGTTGAGCGTTTTTTGAAAGCTAAAATCCTCTTAAAGCTTGAAGAATGTTCAATTTTTACAGAGGAATAAGGATTCATAGCCGGTATCAAGAGATCAAAATAGATATTTTACTTTCTCAAACGGTAAAATATGTTAATCGCTTGCATTGACAAGAGATTTCGAAATGATCATGTGCTTTGAGATGAATCATGGGTTGATTTTTTGTCTTAAAATGGTGGCAATTTACAGATCTCGATAAAAGTCTGTGTATAACTTAATTTGGTGAAGTTTAATTTTTTTTGTGGGAAACTTCCAAAGCCCCCTTCCTGGCTGCAATGTATCGCTTTGGAAACGAACTTAAAAATCGTAGCCGTGTATAAACGATTAAATCGGATGTTTTACTTTTTCAACCGATGAGATATGGGCACTTGTTAGTATTGACGAGAGATTTCAAAATGATAAACAGCACTGAAATGAATCATGGGTTGATTTTCTTTCTTAAAAAGTTGTCAATTTAAGAATCTAGGCAGCGATCTGTGGAAAACTAAATTTGGTGAAGTTTAATTTTTTTTGTGGGAAACTTCCAAAGCCCCCTTCCCGGCTGCAATGTATCGCTTTGGAAACGAACTTAAAAATCGTAGCCGTTTATAAACGATTATATCCGTTTCAAATCGTATAAATCACATGTCGCTGATTTACAAAATTTTACAAAGTGGAAAACACCATCACCTACCAGATAGTAAAGAAGTGATGTGAAATTTGCTTGTAACGATTTGATTTTCAATGAAATCTAAACTGTCTTTGCTGTTAGTTCAAGTACAGTGATTTCTGGTCTTATACCAATTCTTCCTAAATACCCTAAGAATCCAAGGCCTCGATTTACATACAAGTGCTGATTGCCTTGTGAATACAGGCCAGCCCATTGCGGATAAACATATTGTGAGGGGCTCCATTTAAACCCAGGAATATCGATGCCAAATTGAAAACCATGTGTATGACCTGATAATGTTAGGTCAACATCTGGATGCTCCTTTAGAACTTTTGCGTCCCAATGCGATGGATCATGAGAAAGTAAAATTTTCACGGGCACATCTTCCATGCCTGCTTGAGCTTTTTGCATGTCGCCCTTTCGTGGGAATCTTAAGGCAGCGCCCCAATTCTCCACACCGATAAGACCTATCTTATCTCCATTCTTCTCTATGATTCTATGTTCATTGACCAATAGGTTCCAGCCCATTTCTTTGTGAATCTCAAAAAGACGTTCAAGATTGGCTTGTTTCTCTTCGGGCGTGTCCCAAATAACATAATCACCATAATCGTGGTTTCCTAAAATCGAAAAAACTCCAAGTGGGGCTTGAAGTTGGCGCCAAATTTCTTTAAATGGTTCTGCCTCATCGGATCGATCATTTACCAAATCGCCTGTAAAGAAAATTACGTCAGGCTTCTCTTGCATGATCAGATTTACAGCATTTTTAAAGTGTAAGTTGCTTAAAAATGATCCACTGTGGATGTCGGAGATCTGAACAATTTTTAATCCTTCGAAGGATGAAGGCAAATTGGCAATAGGGATTTTACTTTTCTGCACCTTGAAATCGAATGCCGTTTTTACCATTCCATAAATCATAGTCCCGAAGGGAATGGCAGCCAATGTCATAGCTGAGTAGCTAATGAATTTAGCACGACTCATTCCACCTGCAGTTTCTTTTACTATGGTGCCTTTGTTTAAAAAGCCAATAAGCAACTTTATGCCACGCACAAGATCTTCTAACATCAAAGGCAACGAGCCGATGATCTTTGAAATCAGGATGACCATATAAAAACAGAAAACGTAAAGTCCTACAGTTCTATTGATTACTGGGTTTTTATAGGTAAGTAAGCTGAAGATTACGAACGCTGCGCCAGAAAGTGTAATGCCCCAATAAATTCTGTAGGCTAGAATTCGTTTTGAGTCAGACCAAGATCCAGCGATTGTCTTTAACGATTGAAAAAAATAAAAGTCAACTGAGATGATGACTAACAGTACGATCAGAAAGCGAAATATCATATCCATGTTTAGCGGGCTGACAAGTAGTCAAATGGCATGCAATTAGACCTAGCCAAGGTATATCTATCTGAATTATGGCAGAAATTATTTCAATTAACACACCCGAATTGCCGCGTATAGAGGAAGTTCAGGATCCAGAGGCCATAAAACGAGCAGAGAAACGAAAGGTTGTGTTTAGTGCCATATTTGCAGGAATTCTTTTAATTGCCGTCTGGATCGTGTTTGCATTCGATGCAATTTTCGATCTTCATCTTGCTCAGTTCGGACTTCAACCTCGCACCTTAAAAGGATTACAAGGTATTTTGTTCTCGCCTTTCATACACGGTGATCTCAACCACATTGCCTCTAATAGTCTGCCATTGTTTCTGCTTTTTGCTGGAGCAATATATTTTTATCGAGGATTAGCCTTTCCAGTACTTTGGAAAATCTGGCTAATTACAGGAATAACGGTGTGGATTTTTGGCCGCGATAGCTATCATATCGGCGCTAGTGGAATTGTATATGGATTAGCCTCGTTTATGGCAATTAGCGGAATGCTTCGAAATGATACTCGACTTTTGGCAGTCTCATTTCTCACAATATTCCTTTACGGTGGAATGGTTTGGGGCGTCCTTCCGCTATTCAAGCACATTTCATGGGAATCGCACCTCGCAGGGGCGCTTTCGGGAATTTACTGTGCGGTAATTTATAGGAAGAAAGGTCCGCCATTGCCCGTTTATTTTAAGGATGAAACAGAGGTCGCCGAAGAAGATCCTCAGGAAGAAATTCAATTCACAGTTGTTCGTGTTAACCCTGAAGATCCGCTGCAACATCACACCGGACAACCCGGAATTAGAATTTATTATCGAGTAATTCCTCCTCAACCAAAGAATATTGATCCACCGCAGGATATGAATCCTTAATTTCGCGCCGTGAATTATTTACAGGTCGATCAACTGACCAAAACCTACGGCGAACGGATTTTATTCCGTGAAATTTCTTTCGGTCTTCAACAAGGACAAAAAACGGCACTCGTTGCAAAAAATGGGGCAGGCAAATCCACGCTGCTGCGGATACTTACCGGAAGGGAAGTTGCAGATTCTGGAAATGTAGTGTTTCGCAACGATTTGAGTGTTGCGTATTTGGATCAACATCCACCCTTTGATCCAGAGTTAACTATTCAAGAAACCGTTTTTGCATGGAAGGATCCACGAATGGAAGCCATCCGAAAATATGAGTATCTGATTCAAAATGATGGTGATCCAGATGAGTTACAGAAAGTGATTCGTGAAGTGGATGATCTAAAAGCGTGGGATATGGAATCGAAGGTGGAAGAAATTCTCGGACGACTCGATATTCATGAACTTGATCAAAAAATGGGTACCCTGTCGGGTGGACAAAGAAAACGCGTGTCTCTTGCAGCATTGTTGATCCGTGAGCCCGACTTGTTGATCCTTGATGAACCAACCAATCACCTCGATATCGACATGATCGAATGGTTAGAAGGCTGGTTGAGACAATCGAATCTCACATTGTTGATGGTTACCCACGATAGATATTTTCTAGATAACGTTTGTAACGACGTGCTCGAAATGGATCGAGAAACTATTCAACGTTTCAAGGGAAACTATGCCTACTATCTTGAAAAGAAGGAAGCCATGCGGGAAGCGTTCAACAGTGAAGTTGAAAAAGCACGAAACACTTTTACAAGAGAACTTGAGTGGATGCGCAGAATGCCCAAAGCACGAGGCACAAAGTCGAAAGCTCGAATTGATCAATTTTACGACATCAAAGAAAAAGCGCATCAACGCCTAAAAGATGACCAGGTACAGTTGAGCGTGAAGATGAATCGTTTGGGTGGAAAGATTTTAGAACTTGTAAAAGTTGGAAAAGCCTACGGAGATCGAACACTCATCGAACCTTTCACCTACACTTTTAAAAAAGGTGAAAAGATCGGCATTGTTGGGAAGAATGGCTGTGGGAAATCTACTTTACTGAAAATGATCACCGGTGAATTAGCCACCGATACTGGAAAAATTACCACAGGAGAAACCGTGATTTTTGGCTATTACTCGCAAGATGGCATGAAGATCAGCGACGAAAAGCGTGTGATTGAAGTGGTGAAGGATGTTGCAGATGTTATTCCATTGGCAGATGGAAGAAGCCTTACAGCATCTCAGCTTCTGCAACTTTTTCTGTTTCCTCCACAAATGCAATACACCCATGTTGGTAAGTTAAGCGGTGGAGAAAAGCGAAGATTATACTTGCTCACCGTTTTAATGAAGAATCCTAACTTCTTGATTCTCGATGAGCCTACGAACGATTTAGATATTCAAACCCTAAACATACTTCAAGATTTTCTTGAGAGTTTTGGCGGTTGTGTGCTAATTGTTTCTCACGATCGATATTTTATGGACATTCTCGCCGACCATCTCTTCGTTTTCGAAGGCAATGGAGTTATTCGAGATTACAACGGTAATTACACCGATTATCGACTCGAATTGGCTGAGCAAGAAAAACAGAAACAATCTCCTTCAGCGCCTAAAGTGATTGTGCAAGTAAAAGAAGTTCCTGTCAAGAAAGAAAAGGCAAAACCATCCTTCAAAGAAACCCACGAGTACGAGCAATTAGAGAAAGAAATCCCCAAGTTAGAAGCACAAATCTCTAATCTTGCAGAAGAAATGAACAGCGGAATCTCCGACCACGTGAGGTTAAGCGAGATCAGCCAAGAAATAAAAGGACTAACCGAAACACTTGAGCAGAAATCGATGCGGTGGCTTGAACTTGCTGAGAAAATGTAATTAACGGCGAATCGGGTAGTTGAGATTTATCACTTCGGTGCCCGACAGCGAATCATGCCAGCCTTTGCGTTCAGGGTCGAAAAGTATTGCGATAATTCCCCCGAAAACTGCAGCAATGGAAAGAAATTTGGCGGCACTTCTTCCGATAGATTGAAGTGCATCCACCTTTTTTCCTTTGTAACCGATAATCCTCAAACCCATCATCATTTTTCCCGGTGAAGCTTGGTGGTTCGTGCTTTCCCAAATTGCCCAATACAAGAAAAGTCCAACCGTGGAGATTATGCTAATTCCAGCTTGCGCTTTCGCTGATCCCGTATTACCAACCATCATGAAAACAACCGAGTACGCAAAAATACTCATGGTGAGTGCATCAATTAGATCGGCAACCGTACGTTTGAAAAATGAAGGGTAATTATTTTGAGGCACGTTCATTGTTTAGGAATTAATATTCGAATTTAGATTTCTTAAACCAAAGCTAAACTGATAATCTTAAATCCATGCAAAGAATCGTCATTCTTTTTTTGGGATTTTTAATCCTTTCGTCCTGTAAACTTACAAATGTTTCTTATTCAGGATTGCGCCCTGCAGATGTCACACTTCCAAAGGAAATCAAAAATGTTGTCCTAGTGAACCGCTACAAAGCCGATCGTCGTAATGCTTGGCTCAATGTGGTGGAAGGTATTTTTACCGGTGAAATTTTATTTGCAGACCGACGCGGCGTTGAACAAGCACTCGCTTCATTGCAAACTAGGCTTCAAAGCGGCCCCAAATACAACGTCGCTATTGCTAATGATCAACTTACCGGAACTGGCACCGGAATTATACCACCGCCACTCACTTCGAATCAAATTTGGGAGCTTTGTCAAATCAACAATGCCGATGCAGTAATTGCTATCGAAAGTTTTGATTCAGACATAAATATTCTTGTAGAGCCAAGGCAACGCAAGCGAACCGTAAACGGGCAAGAAGTCATTGAAAATTTTTTCGAGGCAATTGAGCGTGTGCGAATTAACATGACATGGAGAACCTACAATGGTAAGGGTGGAAACATTATCGATCAACACACCATGATGGCTCAAAGAGCCTTCACGGCTACAGGTTTAACACCCGATTTAGCTAGAAGAGGATTGCTTTTCCCTGTGGATGCCATTATGAGAACCGCTTTTGAAGGTGGAGATGCTTACGGCGTGAGAGTGTCACCTTCTTGGGTGAATTATGTTAGAGAGATTTACGCAAAAGCTTCTCGGTCGGGACAAATGAAAACGGCCCGTAGAATGGCACAAAGAGGCGATTGGGATGGAGCTTCAAAAATTTGGGAGCGGTTAACGCAGTCGCAAAATGAAAAAATTGCTAAGCGATCAGCATTCAATCGGGCAGTTGCAGCCGAATTTCAAGGCAACTATGAAGAAGCATTGAAGTGGGCAAGAATTGCCGCCGACCAATATGGATTGCGTCGGGCCGATCGATATATTTTCACGCTTAAAGCCCGTTTGGGCGAACTGCAACGGTTAGACCAACAGATGGAAGAATAAATCCATGTCTGAATATAAAATCGCTGCTACCGAACTCGAAGAAATTGCGGCTGCAATTCAACATCCGCAGGCATTTGAGCCATTGTACAGAAGGCACTTTTCCGCAATTTATTCGTACATCAGAAAGTCTGTAGGTAACCAAGAATTGGCTGCAGATCTTACCAGCGATGTATTTTACGCAGCAATGGTAAACCTGAAACAGTATAAAATTAATGCCTTTGGAATTCGTCCATGGCTTTTTAAAATCGCGTTGAACCAGTTAAGAATGCATTTCCGAAAAAACGCGAAGGCAATGCATATTCCACTAAGTGAAAATCATTTGATGGAGTTTGTGCTTATTGATCAAAAAGTGGAAGCCAACGAATTAAGGCAAATCCTCTCTAATCAGTTGTCGCAACTTTCGGAAGAGGAGCAAGAGTTTATCCAACTGAGATTTGTGGCAGAATGCTCCTTTAAAGAATTGGGTGCGATTTTGAATGTGTCGGAAGATGCTGCCAAAATGCGCATGTCGAGGCTTCTCGATAAACTAAAACGTAATTTTCCTCAATCGCTGAAGCCATGAACGAAAACAAACGAAAAGTTGAAATCACTCAACCTTCCGAAGTTGACCAGAAGGAAATTGAAAAAGCACAAGATTTTTCTCGACTGATTACAAAGTTCGATGAAGCGAAAAAACCTTTAACTCAACGTCGATTGTTTGAATACAAGCAACGTTGGTTTTTTCTTGCGATTGTAATTATTGCCTTGATTATCATGCTGTTACTTGGATATTTCTAATTATTTCTGAATTTCCTGTTACCTTTTTTCATGTGCTGCATTTCGAAAAGAAAAGCCCATGAAAAATTTCCCGTTTAAATCAATTGCAGCTATAGCCTTGTGGCTGATGACTTTTCAAGTTTCTGTTAGTCAGATAAATACCGACGATAAGCGGTTCGAACACTCAGGTTTTTTACAAGTTACTGTTACCTCTATGAAGGGTGTGCCGAAATTAGGTGAAACCATCATTTTTGAAGGTTCGCAGTATCCTGAAAGAATCTTTGAGGGAATATCGGATGCTCGCGGAAAATTCAATATCTGGTTAAAAAAGGGAGATGTCTACAAAGTGAAAATCCTAGGAATTGGTGAAATGAAGGATTTTAACACCATCGAAATTCCTGATAAACCCGGAGCCTACCAAGGAAAATATCAGATTCAGTTTGAGTTACCCATTTCAGTAACACTCGATGATGTGCTTTTTGAAACAGCCAAAGCAGACATCAAACCATCGTCGTTTAAATCGCTCAACGACTTAGCAGAATTGCTGAAACGGAAAGAGAAAATGGAGATTTTGGTGGTTGGGCATACCGACGATCGTGGCGATTTCAATAAAAACATGACCTTGTCGTTGCAGCGTGCAGAAGCAGTGAAACAGTATCTCATAAAAAAATCAGGTGCAATAGGGCGTATAAAGGCCGAAGGAAAAGGACCATCAGAACCTGTTTCAGAAAACGACACCGATGAAGGCAGAAAGCTCAATCGTAGAACCGAAATTCGAATCGTAAAAGAATGATTGCCTAAATGCAACATTGGCTTTGACTGTGCACTGTAACTTACAGATCAAAAATATTGAGCAGCCAGCGGCAGCGATTGTAGCAAGGCACCGTGTGCCGCGAAAAGCGCGATTCAGCCGCCCAAAAGAAAACCCCTCAATCATGAGCTTGTGACAAAGGATTGAGGGGCTAATTTGAAGTTCAAAGTTAAATTCCTATTGGGTGCCAAGTGGTTTTTACTTCGATGAAATCTTGCATTCTATATGGGTTTTCCTCTTTCGAAGCGAACCAATCTACAACATATTCGGTGCGTGCTCTTTTCACATTTAGCGCTGAAAGTGTTTCGACCTGCTTGATTTCTTCGGCATTGTTACTGTGCAGATAAACGGCGTTAACATCCATATGGTTGGCCATATGATCAAGAAGTTCTTTTCGGGTTCCTGTAAGTATGTTTACTACACCAGCTGGAACGTCGGAAGTAGCAATAACTTCTGCCAAAGTTACCGCGCACAACGCCTTGGTTTCAGAAGCAAGAACTACACAGGTATTTCCACCGGCAATAACAGGAGCTAAAACCGAAACAAGACCGAGCAATCCGCTTTCTTCAGCGGCCATAATCGTCACAACACCAGTAGGTTCGTTGGATGAAAAATTAAAGTGTGATGAACTCACCGGGTTCACGGAGCTGAAAACAGAGTTGAATTTATCGCACCAACCAGCATAATAGATTAACCGATCGATGGATGCTTCGGTTTCTTTCTGCGCCTCTGCCTTTGATGATCCAAGTAGTTGAAGTTCTTCGATAAATTGGGATGATCGTGTTTCGAGCATTTCTGCCAAACGATACAAAATCTGCGATTTATTTAATCCTGCGCGTGATGCCCACTTTTCCTGTGCTTCTCTTGCTGCTACAACTGCATTTCGAATGTCTTTACGTGACGAAAGGCAAAGATTTACAATCGAGCCATCGGAAAGTGTAACAGGATAGTAACGGCCCGATTCGGTGCGCGGAAATTGTCCATTGATGAAAATCTTATAGGTTTTCTGCACTTTGATTCTTGCATTGCTGCTTGCTTTTTTTTCTTCAGCCTGACCATTGCTTGATGCAACTTCGGTCTTTTTTGCAGCTGGTTTTTTGGGTGTTGAGGTGCTTGCCATCTGATTTTTGCTAGACTGATTAACGAAGTTTTAAGTAAGGCATTAGGCC
>CANHIS010000094.1 GCA_947460255.1 Bacteroidota bacterium | reverse complement strand
GATGACTGGAAAAGCTTTTTTGCCTTGAAAAAATCATACGCATTTAATGCCTCAAACCCTTTACCGATTTGGCCATGGAGCATGCTCGTTAACATTACACAGCTCAGTAGAAAAGCATATCTCAAATCTATTTTCATAACTTTTGTAAAGATAATGTAAACGATTCAATCAAGTTCAATTCATTGTTAGCCTTTTCCAATTCAAATTTCGATGTTTTATAATAAATCCAATCCTCAGAAACTGCTTTGTTGAAATTGGTAAGCGCTATTCAAGATTTCCTTTAAAATGTAATGTTACATTTTGTTTTTACATTTCATTGTTTCGATTTAGATTTACAAATGCAAATATTGAGGTCGATTTCATCATTTATCATTTTCCTTTTCATACTTCCTTTGAGTGCTCAGAATTTCGAATGGGCATCGTCGGGCAGTAATTTATTGTCGGGCTTTACACATAGCTGTGTTACAATAGACGGAAGATTGATCGCAGGCATGTATTACGAGCAACCATCATACAGAATTAGTGATGGTGATGTTACATTGAATTCAGGCACCGGAAAGCCAATCAATTTAGATTATTACATAAGCCAGATGCTTGTAACTTGTTACGATCAGAAAGGCGATATTCTTTGGATGATTAAAGGAACAGACAAAATTGGAGCTGGTACCATCCTTGGAATCACTTCTTTACCAGACGGTAATGTAGTCATAGCTTATCGATCTCACCTGATGAGAATTCCTTTTCAACGAATACCATCTTCAAATTCTACGGATTTAGGCAAAAGCAAGAATGAAGATATAAATGATTTTGTTTTTTTCTCAATAATTCAGAAATCAGGAGACATCAGCTCAACCTATGCTGTTTCAGGCATTTCGAACAGAGAATGGTCGAATTTTGAAGCCACACCTGACCTTGGATTTATTATCACACAACCAACAAACGAGAAGATTATATCACCGCAAGGGAAATCAAAAACGATTGCCTACAATTCAACCATGAAATTGAAAAAAGATTTTTCACTCGAATGGCATCATAAAGTTATGTATGGTGATGAATCTTGCTGTTCATTTTTTGTTCCTGCTTGTGATGCTGCAGTTGGCGAAAATGGAGATGTTTATATCAGCGGTAGCATTAGAAATGCATTCACGGTTGATGGCTCTAAATCTCGAAAAGTTCCAGTTTTGGATACTCCAAGTCAATTCAATCAGCCTTATGAAAGTTATGTTGGATGTTTAGCGCCTAATGGAAAACCAAAATGGATTAAATATTCTGGTTCTAAAAGCTTGATTTATGATTTATCAGTAAAAAATAAACATCTCGTTGTTGCTGGGAAAATCCAACTAACCAAGAAGTTTTTCGACCAAGCTATTGACACATCTGATCAAAAAAAGTCATTCATCATTAGCATGGATTTAAAAGGCAATTTTGAATGGATTCAAACATTTAATGCCGAAGAAGTAAACTCTGTTTGTCAGGATGAAGAGAACAATGTTTTCGGCGTTTTCAGATCGAAACGATCAACAGGAATGACCCCATTAAAAATTGGAAGTGATACATTACCCGACAGTTACCAGAGAATCATTGTTGGCAGTTTTGATGAGAAGGGCAACTATCGATGGTCAAAGTCTAGCAAAGCCAACATCTCAATAAATTCGCAAACACGCATCCACAGCGATTTGTGTGGTAATTTATATTACACCGGAGAAATGTGGTTCGTTTTACCGATTAATATGGCACTTTTAGATGGTGCAATTGCAAGTGGAAGAGGTTACGGTGGAGCGCCCATTGCAGCTAGATTGAGGACAACAATTCCAGATGAGTTATTGACTATCAATAAATCCTTAGTACAAACAATTCAATTGAAAAACAAAGAGCGCAATAAAAACAAAATTGTGAAAATTGAAGAGGTTGCAGGAACAAGAAATTCACCTGATCAAACCAATAACGCAAGTGTTTCGGCAGATAAAGATACATTGGAGGCGGGCCGGCAATTGTCTTGTGTGGCAATGCCTTTTCCTTGGAAAATAGAGGCTTATCCAGTACCAACAAAGGGCATACTTACTTTGAAATCATCTTTGTCTTATACGGATCCAAAGGTAAAAATTGATTTATACGACTCGAAAGGGGCTTTTTTAAGAAATATTATGCCTGTCCAATTAAAAGATGCAGGTGAATTTGAATTGATTGTAGATCTCTCAGACTTGGCATCTGGCGTGTACATTACTGTCTTAAAAGGTTCTTCTTTTGGCGCTTCTTGCAGGATAATTATAAGTAAGTGATTACATCGTATTGATAATCAGTGCCATTATTTTTGAATTAAGAATTATCTGAATAATTCAATTTCATATATTGCTTTAACAAACCATTCCTAAATCTACCAGTTTCTGAATGGTCGATCATTCTTGATTGATCAATTGCGCAGAGTTCAGTTTTTTAATTTGAGCTTTTGAAACTGATGAGTTGTTTATTGCGCCGATGAATGCGCCTTATTAAACTCGATAAATCTTGCAAATACAAATGATTGATGCATTATTTAAAAAAGGAACTGGCAAATTTAATTTCCGAAAGAGAAGATGTTTTCGACTTCGTGCAGGGGAATTCAGCTGATGGATTGTGGTTTTATAATTTAGAAAATCAGGAAGATCTATGGTTTAGCGATCGTTTTTGGGAATCTTTAGGATACCAAGCTAGCGAAATGGATTGCCATGTAAATTCATGGAAAACTGTCATATTCCCAGATGATGCGCAGAGAGTTCTTGACGCAATAAATGAACATCTCCTAAATCCGGAAATTCCTTATTATCAAGAAGTAAGATTCATAAATAAAGATCAAAGCATAACATGGGTAAAATGCTTTGCAATGGCTGTCTCGCTTGATGGTATCAAAAACTCTAGAATGCTTGGTGGGCATTTGAATACTACCCGTATCAGGGATATTGAGCATTTGCTAGAACGTAAAAGTTATAGGTTAAATGCACTTTTAAATTCGATGCCAGATATAGTATTTGTACTCAATGGCTGTGGCGTAGTTTTAGAGTATTTTACAAGCTCAGATGAGTTATTGTTGATGCCACCAACCAAAGTGATAGGTGCAAATATTTTGGATGTATTAGGCGAACATGACACTAAAATTGTTGTTGACCTGATAAACAAAGTACTTATCGGAGAAATTGAGCTGGCTACCCATGATTATTCATTTAAGGTTTATGATGAAATCAGACATTTTGAAGCCAGAATTACACCCAGTGGTTTGAAAGATGAAGTTCTTGCCATTGTTCGCGATATCACATTTGAGAAAACGCGAAATGAAGAATTTAAAAAATTTGAATTAGTTACTTCTAGTGCTATTGATGCCATAACAATAACCGATAAAAATGGCTATGTTACATGGATAAACGAAGGGTTTACTAAACTAACAGGCTATGAACTTCATGAAGTTATTGGTAAAAAACCTAAAACGTTTTTACAAGGAGAGGGAACCGATCCCGAAACTCAAAAAATACTTAGTAATGCTATAAAAAAGCAACAACCAATTATGGTTGAAATTATAAACTACCATAAAGACAACGAACCATATTGGATTGAATTAAATGTAAATCCGGTTTTTAATCTTGAAAACCAATTAGAAGGATATATTTCTGTAGGAAGAGATATTACACTTCGAAAAAATGTAGAAGTACAATTACTTACCGCAAAGAATCTTTTAGCGCATTCTAGCGATGTTGCTAAAATCGGAGGTTGGCAAGTTGATTTAATTAAAAATGAAGTCAGTTGGACTGATGGTGTGTTTAAGCTCATTGGTGCAACACGAGAAAACTTCCCGCTCACATTCGAATCCTCTGCATCCATAATACATCCAGAAGATTCTGAAAGGGCGATGAAAATGTTTAATGATGCAATTAAACTAGGTGAAAAATATGAAATTGAAAAACGATTTGTAAAATTAAACGGTGAAATAATCTTCATTAAATCTTTGGCCCAACTTGAATATAATCAAGCTGGCGAGCCAATTAAAATTCTTGGTGTATTTCAAGACATTACGGAGCAAAAAATGGCTGCGAAGGAACTACACCTTCAAGCACGTTTACTTGAATCTGTTGGCCAATCTGTTATAGCAACCCAGCCCGACGGCACAATTTTTTATTGGAACAAAAAAGCCGAGGAGATTTATGGCTGGTCAAGAGCCGAAGTTATTGGAAAAAATATTGTGGATGTTACCCCATCAATGCTTGATCAAGATATAGCAATCGCCATTATGGAAGAATTACAAAATGGTAATGGCTGGTCGGGCGAATTTCCAGTGAAAAATAAAAATGGTACCTACTTCCCCGCACAAGTTACCAACCAACCATTTTTTGATGAGAATGGGAATTTAGAAGGTATTATTGGAGTATCTGAAAATATTACTGACCGAAAGAATGCCGAAATTGAATTAGTTCGAACCAAAAATCTGTTGCAACAAACGAACTTTGCTGCCAATGTTGGCGGTTGGGAATCCGACTTTGAACGTAAAGCATTTTATTGGTCTGAGATAACACGTTGCATATTAGGAATACCGCAAGATTACCAACCTTCAGGTTCGTTGAAAGAACAAATTAACGAAGGGTTTAAATTTTACAAAGAAGGATTTCACAAAAGTAGAATAATGGCTGCTGCCGACCATTCTATGAGAACTGGTGAGCCATTCGATGTTGAAGTTATTTCAGTAACACTCGATGGAGATGAAAAATGGGTGAGAGTAGTCGGTAATGCTGAAATGAAAAATGGACGTTGTACGAGACTTTTTGGCGCTATCTGGGATATTGACAGCAAAAAGAAAGTCGACGAGATTTTACGCGCCGAAAGACAAAAGCTAAACGACATTATTGTTGGTTCGGGACTCGGTACTTTTGAGTGGGACATGGTTGTCAATTATTGGCAAGTAAATGATCAATGGTACACAATTCATGGTCTTATTAAAGAAACGGCACCTGATATTTCAGAAGAACTCTTCAGAGAAATCATACATCCTGAAGACGAGCCATATGTTACCGAAAATTTAAATTTACATTTATCAGGGAAGGAAAAATACTTTGTTTCTGAATTTAGAATCATTACACCATCCAAAGAATGGAAATGGATTCTTATAAGAGGTCGCGTTTCTGAATGGGATCAGGAAGGAAAGCCTGTACTCATGTATGGTACCATTCAGGAAATTTCGGGTCTCAAAAAAATGGAAATTGATCTCAAAGAAAATGCTGCGAAATTTAGCTCAATATTTAATTTTTCTCCCGTAGGAATTTCATTGAATGATTTTGAAAGTGGTAAGTTTTTAGAAGCCAATGAAGTTTTGTTAAATAGTTTAGGCTACGCTAAAGATGAAATCTTGCAAATGTCATTTAAAGATTTAACGCCACCTGGTTACGATTATATTGAAAAAAACAAAAAAACAGCACTAAGAAAAACAAATAGATTTGGGCCTTATGAAAAGGAATATGTAAGAAAAGATGGTACCACTTTCACTGTTTTATCAAACTGTTTGATGTTTACTGACTCCTCAGGAAAAGAATTCATCTTAACCATTAATCAGGACATTACAGAACAAAAGAAATTAATTAACGACTTAAATGAACAAAGAATTAAAAGTCAGCAAGACGCTCTCTATTACAAATCTGTTCTTGAAAACAATTCGTTTTTTGTAGTAAAAACTGATTTGGAAGGAAATTATATTTTCATGAACAATTATTTTTGTGAACGATTAGGCATTGACGCTAAAGATTATTTGCATACGAATGCAATGAATCTAATTATTCCAGAAGACCATGAAAAATGCTTAGAGACTGTTCATCAGTGTATTTCTAATCCTGGTTCTTCTCAGATGGTTCAGTTAAGAAAACCTTCAAAATCAGGAATTGTACACAACCAATGGGAATTTATTTTAATGGCTGATGAAACTGGATCTGGTTATGAGATCGTTTGTATTGGACATGAAATTACTCCATTAATTAAAAAACAAGAAGAACTGCAAGAACTTGTTGATGTAACTGCCGAGCAAAACAAGCGACTCATGCAGTTTACCCACATTGTTTCGCACAATTTGCGCTCACACGTCGCCAATTTAAGTAGCATTCTTTCTGTTACTGATGTTGCTGATATGGATGACCTCAATTTGTCGTGGAACTTGGTCGAAAAAACAACCATTGCGCTCGACGAAACACTTCATAATCTCAATGAAGTAATCAATATTCAGGCAGATATAAATATTCCATACCGTTCTGTGAATATCTTAGATGCTTTCCATAAAACGCAAGACAGTCTTCAACTTTTAATTGATTCAACCGAAACAACTTTCAAAATTGATGTTCAAGATGACACGGAAATCACAGTGATTCCTGCTTATTTGGATAGCATCCTTCTAAATTTTGTGAGCAATGCCATTAAATATCGCTCACCAGATCGAAAGCCAATTGTTGGATTGAAGTTGGAACAAGCGAATGGATTTAAAATTCTAACTGTTTCCGACAATGGTTTAGGTTTAGATCTAGATCGTTACAAAGACAGGCTTTTCGGCATGTATAAAACTTTCCATGGAAATAAAGACGCAAAAGGCTTGGGCTTGTTTATTACCAAAGCTCAAATCGATGCCATGAAGGGTAGGGTGGAAGTAGAAAGTAAGGTTGGCTTCGGCACCAGTTTTCATATTTATTTGCCTGATGCCTAAATTTACAGGTATTATTTTCCCAGCCACTTTAGAAATTCCGGCAATGCTTCTGCCCAAGTGTCGCAGTTGTGTTGCCCTCCTTCCATTTCAAAATAGGTGATGTCGTAATATGGTTTGTAACCAACCATCACAAGCTCCGAAATCAAATCCAAGGTATCATCTATCGCATCTATGATTCCATTGTTGTTTCTATCGGAAGTTTCATCATTTGTGCCAGCTTGAAACCAAAATTTCATGCCCTTGCGGATGCGTGATTTTCGAATAACTGCATGAAGAATTCGGTCTTTATCCGTGTAGCCCTTATCGAGCGCTCGTTTTCTCCACCAGAAAGCACCCGAAAAACCTCCAACTTTTCCAAAAATATCAGGATTGTTCCATGCAATACTCATGGCAGATAAACCTCCGAGCGACCATCCTGCAATCACGTTATCTCCGCTTTTTACATTTATGTGGTACTGATGCTCTAGCCATGGAATCAGCTGATCTACAACAAATTCCTCATATCTCCGAGCTCTATTTCCCCGCTTGCGGTAATCTGGTTTGCCACTTACTCCATACTCTTGCAATCGCTCGCCAGCATGAACACCAATCACAATAAAGTCTTTAATCGCATTTTCTGCATACAAGCGATTCAGCGTAGCTTCCAACTTCACCGCCCGCGCATCTTGTCCATCATTTAGAATGATAAATCTATAGGGCTTTTCGGTTTTTGAATATCCGGGAGGAAGGAAGATGTCTACTTTCACTTCCCGCTTCAATAAATCAGAATGAACTCCTGTTAATTGATGGGTGGTAGTACCCGAAATTGAGACGTTTAATGTCGAATTGTTCAAAACTTATCTGTAATTTACGGTTCGAATCTTGGCAAAACTGCCCGTTTATATTGAATGAGCGCACAATTTTAGTGAATATATATGAACAATGTTTGTGTATTACCGATTTGATTATATTTGTTCCAAATTAATGAAGACTCGATAACAAAATGCCTATAATGATATCAATCATGGAATTATATCGGCTTATTATTAATAAATTGTTAAGATGAAAGAAGAGCATTTTCGTTGGTATTCGCAGCAACTTAGTGCAAACATCGACATGCTCGTGTATGGTGATAGAGGATTTCCACTCATACTTTTCCCAACTTCCATGGGGCGTTACTATGAAAACAAGGATTTTAAATTAATCGAATCTGCCGCTTGGTTCATCGAAAATGGCTTAGTGAAAATTTACTGTCCCGATGGAATCGATCACCTTTCATGGTATAATAAAGCAGTTCATCCGGCAGATCGCGTCAGAAATCACATTTGGTACGATCAGATGCTTCTACATGAAATCATTCCAGCAGCAATCAACGATACAGGCGTTTTTAAAGTGGCTGTCGCCGGATGCAGTTTCGGAGGGTATCATGCCACAAATTTCGCTTTCCGACATCCCGAAAAAGTGAAGTACGTTTTTAACATGGGAGCCGCGTTCGACATAAAAGATCAACTAGATGGTTATTATAACGACGATGTGTTCTTCAACAATCCTCCCGATTTCCTTCCAAACGCCCAAAACGAACACTTTAAAGATATGCATGTAGTTTTGGGTACTGGCAATCAGGACATTTGCCTTGATGCCAATGTTCGATTTTCGGAAATACTTCGCAATAAGCATATTAGTCATTGGCTCGATATCCACGAAGGCGCTAACCACGATTGGCCTGTTTGGCGTGAAATGTTTCCGCATTATCTTTCACTGATTAAGTAAATACTGAACCTCAATAAACCCTATAAACAATAGAAAATGAAAAAGATCGGAATTCTCCACGGAATGGAATCTACATTTCCTGATGCAGTTATCGACCGGATTAACAGCTTCGGCCACAAAGACATCTTGGCAGAACGCGTTCTGATCGATGTTGTTTCTCAAGCCGAACCAACTGATTATGCTGTGATCATCGACCGCATTTCTCAAGACGTTCCATTTTATCGTGCATATCTTAAAAATGCAGCTATCAGTGGAACTGCTGTGATCAACAATCCATTTTGGTGGAGCGCTGATGAGAAATTCTTCAACAATGCACTGGCCGTTCAAGTTGGCGTTCCTGTTCCAAAAACAGTGATCCTTCCTTCTTTTGAACGTCCTGCAGATACTTCTGAAAAGTCGTTCCAAAACCTTCATTTTCCACTTTCTTGGAACAAAATCTTCGACCACATTGGCTTCCCTGCTTACATGAAACCTCATGCTGGTGGCGGCTGGAAGAGCGTGTACAAAGTGAACAACGAAGAAGAATTGTTCGCAGCATACCACGAAACAAGTCAGCTGGTTATGATGCTTCAAGAAGAAATCGTTTTTGAGGAATATTACCGTTGTTATTGCATTGGTGGCAAGGAAGTTAGAATCATGCAATACGAGCCACGCAATCCACACCATTTGCGTTATGTTACTGAAGGTGGCCGCCCAGAAGGTGATCAGCTTTTAGCAACCATTAAAGACTACGTTTTAAAGTTAAACCACGCACTTGGTTACGACTTTAACACGGTTGAATTTGCAGTTCGTGATGGTGTACCTTATGCAATCGATTTCTGCAATCCTGCGCCAGATGCTGATGTGAATTCTGTTGGTGAAGAGAACTTTGAATGGGTGGTTGAAACAGCTGCTCGTTACGCCGTTGAACGCGCATTGGCTCAGAAACCAAATCAAGATAACCTTACTTGGGGATCTTTCATTCGCAATGCTGCCGCTGGAATTCCTTCTGCAGAACCAGCAAAAAAGGCCGCGGTTAAACCTACCGCTGCTGCGAAAATTGTTGCACCCAAAGCCGAAAAAGTAGCAAAGACGCCTGCAGAGAAAAAGCCGGCTGCTAAAAAAACTGCTGCGAAAGCATAATTAAAATTGTCTTGAATAGCTCTGTTCCTCAATTGGAGCAGGGCTATTTTTATGGTTGAAAATTAATTTTGATCGGCACTCAATCTTTTTTCATTGAGTAACAATACCTATGCGCCGATTCATTAATTTACCGATCCAAAAATCTATATAAATCGTGAATACACCATCCTTTACATTAGGCGTTGAAGAAGAATACATGGTTGTGAATCCGCAAACGCGAGAACTTTCTTCACATGATCAGAAAATTGTAGAATTAGCCAGCAGAATCGTTGATGATCAGGTGAAAGCTGAAATGCATCAAGCCGTGGTGGAAGTTGGAACCACCATTTGTAAAGATGTGGAAGAAGCTCGGAAAGACCTGTCAAATCTCCGAAGAACAGTTTCGAATGTGGCTGGAGATTTAGGATTGCGCATTGGTGCCGCTGGAACACATCCGTTTTCGCATTGGAGCTCGCAGCTCATTACGCCCAATCCTCGGTATGAAGAAATCGTAAACGAACTTCAAGAAGCTGCGCGATCGAACCTCATATTTGGATTGCACGTGCATGTTGGAATTGCAGATAAAAACATGGCGATGCACATTGCCAACTCTGTGAGATATTTCCTTCCACACGTTTATGCTTTAAGCACTAATTCCCCATTCTGGGAAGGACGGAACACCGGATTCAAAAGCTTCCGATCGAAAGTATTCGACAAATTTCCTCGAACCGGCATTCCAGATTACTTCAATACCTATGAAGACTTTATAGGATATGTAAATCTGTTGGTTAAAACTGGATGCATTGATAATGCTAAGAAAATTTGGTGGGACATTCGCGTTCACCCATTTTTCCCTACTATCGAATTCAGAATTTGCGACATTCCAATGCTCGTGGATGAAACCATCGCCATTGCTGCTATTTTTCAAGCTCTAGTAGCAAAACTTTACCGACTTCGCTCTCAAAATCTTAATTTCATGATCTACACTCGCGCCTTGATCAACGAAAATAAATGGCGTGCTGGTCGTTACGGAATTGATGGGAAAATGATCGATTTTGGTAAGGAAGAGGAAGTGAAAACCCGCCTGTTGATTGAAGAATTGTTAGAATTTATCGACGATGTTGTGGACGATTTAGGCAGCCGACAAGCAATCGATTACGTGAGTACTATGCTAAACAATGGCACCGGAGCCGACCGACAACTCAAGGTCTACGAAGAAACTGGCGATTTGGTGAAGGTGGTTGATTACATCCTCGATCAAACCCTTCTTGGAACATAACATGACAGGGAAATCGTACATTTGCGGCCCTAATTTTTTGAGATGACAGAGATGCCAGTTTTTAGAGTAGCTGTACTCGACTTGTACAATGGAGAGCCAAACCAAGGTATGCGGTGCATCAGAACCTTGCTTTCAGAATTCAGCGAAAAGCAAGGAATCACCATTTTTTCACAAGAATTCGATCTTCGTAGAAAACTCGAAATCGCCGACCTTAGTTTTGATGCATATATATCTACTGGTGGCCCAGGAAGTCCCATTGATAGTGAAGGTTCAGATTGGGAATCCAAGTATTTTGGATTGATGGATGATATCCGTTCGCACAATGTGGCTTGCCCTGAGCAAAAGAAGCCAGTTTTTTTGATTTGTCATTCATTCCAAATTTATTGCCGTTACTACGGTCTTGGAAAAGTATCAAAGCGAAAGTCTACGTCTTTTGGTGTGATGCCCATTCATTGTGCCACAGCAGGAATTACTGAACGCTATTTCAGCGGAATGGATGATCCGTTTTGGGCTGTTGATTCACGCGATTGGCAGGTTACACAACCCGACATGCGCAGAATTCACGAAATGGGTGGCGATATTTTATGCATCGAAAAATATAGGCCACATATTCGGTTAGAACGATGCGTGATGGCTATGCGTTTTGATGAAGTTATTTTTGGAACGCAATTTCACCCCGAGGCAGATCCCGTGGGTATGTTGTATTATTTAAAAACAGACGAGAAAAAGAACCAAGTGATTGAACAACATGGTGAAGAAAAATACAACATCATGTTAGACCATTTAGACGATCCCGATAAAATTGTATTAACCTACAATACAATCATTCCACACTTTTTAGAGCACGCTGTATCCTTACTCAAACAGCCTATTTCATAAATTATGGTAAGTTCCCTTCGCGAAAAATTTAACGCTCAGTTTACTGAGGAAAAATATCAGCATTTTCTGGAAGATCTTTATGCCCGTGCGGGAATGAAGATCTTTTTTAGAGTGGCTGAATCTCCCGTTTTTTTTAGCAAGGAAATGCGTTTGAAATTCGAAGAGGCTGGAGAGTCGATCATAAAATCTTTGATGAGGCCTGATTTGAAGGAAATCACTGATGCGGCAATTCCACAAGGGTTGCGCGTTCCAAACGAAGACAACCATTCGTTGTTTTTGGCTTTGGATTTTGCTGTTTGTTTGGATGAAAAAGGCGAATTGATTCCTCAATTGATCGAATTACAGGGTTTCCCGTCGCTGTTTGCTTTTCAAGACATGATTCAACAAGCATATCTGGATCATTTCGATATTCCTGACAATTACAGTGTGTTTTTCAATGGGTTGGATTCTGCATCTTACCGCGAAAGATTAAAGAAATTACTGCTTAACGGTCATGAGGCAAAGCATGTAATACTGTTAGAAATCGAACCCGAAAAACAATCTACATCGGTTGATTTTGTTGCCACTAAGCAAATTACTGGAATTGAGGCTGTGTGCATAACAAAGGTAATTCGTGAAGGCCGAAAGCTGTATTACATGCTGGATGGCGACAAGACTGAAATCAAGCGGATTTATAATCGGGTTATTTTTGATGAATTTACCCGTAGAACCGATTTGAATTGTCAGTTTAATTTAACCGAAGATGTTGATGCAGAGTGGGCTGGACATCCGAATTGGTTCTTTCGAATTAGTAAATTTTTGATGCCGCATCTTGATAGTAAGTTTGTACCCAAATGCCAATATTTGAGTGATGTTGAGCCAATTCCAAACGATTTAGAAAATTACGTATTAAAGCCATTGTTCTCATTTTCGGGGACAGGTGTAATTTTCCATGTGAAGCCCGAAGATATTGACGCTATTCCGTTGGAAGAACGAAAGAACTTTCTACTACAACGCAAGGTGGTTTACGAACCTGTACTGCAAGCTCCTGATGGGAAAGTGAAAATAGAAGTGCGACTTTTGTATTTTCATGAACCGCAGAATGAGCGTCCTGAATTGGTGGTAAACCTCGGAAGATTAAGCCGCGGAGAAATGATTGGTGTGAAATTCAATAAAGATAAAACTTGGGTTGGTGGCAACGTGAGCTTCTTTGAAAAATGAAAATGCCTACAAGCTTAGATGGCTTGAATCGCTTTTGGAATCAACTGAAACCAAGAAATAAATGGCTGATTAGAATCATTTTAATTGGAATGCTTTATTTAATTCCAAGTATAATTGTTGCAGCTGAGTATATTGTTTTTCGAAATCTACAAATAAGCATTTTTGCACCAAGTTTAGAGCAAACAAACCATCAAATTCAAAGAATTTATTTGAATGCTGTATGGGTTTTTGGAATAACTTCTTTGATAATTTGGATTGGATTTAAAATAGCTGGTTTTCGTGGAAAAATTTTAATGATGCCTTGGGTTTTAATGATTTCCTTGTTGTTTCTACTTTTTACACAATTAATGCATTGGTTTAATTGGGCCTGAAATCTAAAGGATGTTCATTTAATTGCACAAATCTTATTGCCCTTTTTGACACAGATTTACTTGTGAGCGGCAGCGATAGCAGCAAGTAGCTTTACCAGCGCATTTTAGCTGGTAAACTACTGCGAATAGCGCGATTTGCCGCCAAACAAATCCAACAAATCATTGTTCGATTGCTATGCAGCTGCAAAACCCAGGAATTGTTTGGTTTAAACGTGATCTTCGTTTGAGTGATCACGAGGCTTTAGCTGCCGCAATTAATTCGAGAAAACCATTGATATTGTTGTTTATTCGTGATGAATTTCAATATCATGATGAACGATTTTCTGAACGTCATTTTCGTTTTCAAGACCAATCGCTGCTTGAAATGAATTCAGTTTTAAAGCATTTCAATGCCCAAATTTATTGTCTTACAGGAAATGCACCTGAAATATT
>CANHIS010000093.1 GCA_947460255.1 Bacteroidota bacterium | reverse complement strand
CTTCAAGTTGAGCATCCTGTAACAGAGATGATTACAGGGAAAGACTTGGTTCGTGAGCAGATCCGCGTAGCGCGAAATGAGAAATTGTCGTTTGCTCAGGAAGACCTTACGATCAACGGCCATGCGATGGAAATCCGCGTGTATGCTGAAGATCCAGAGAATAATTTCCTTCCAGATATTGGTCGTTTAAATGTTTATCGACTTCCGCAAGGCAATGGCGTTCGTGTGGATGGCGGTTTTGAAGAAGGCATGGATATTCCGATTTATTACGACCCTATGTTGAGCAAGTTGATTGTTCATGGCGCAGACCGTGAAGCATCAATTGCTGGAATGATCAGAGCAATAGACGATTATCAGATTTCTGGAGTGAAAAACACGCTCGGATTTTGTCGATTCGTAATGGAGCACGACGCATTTGTGAGTGGAAATTTCGATACTAATTTCGTGCGTGATCATTACCAACCTTCGATGCTAGAAAGCAAGCCAGACGAGGAAGAGATTGAAATTGCTGCTTTGTTTGGAGCTTATTTCCGAAATGGTGAAGTGAAACTTTCACCGGCTGCTGAAATCCAAACAAATTCTGTTTCTCGTTGGAAGCAAAACCGCGGAAGTTTACATTAAGCTGCGATCATGCGCATCGATAAATATTTGTGGGCGGTTCGAATCTATAAGACTCGAACTTTGGCCGCCGATGCGGTGAAGGGTGGAAAAGTGAAGGTTGGCAGCGACAATGTGAAGCCAGCCCGCGACATGAAAATAGGGGAGACCTTGGTAGTGCAGTTGGGAGAATTGCAGAAAACAATTAAAGTAATTGGCTTTCCAGCGAACCGTGTGCCTGCTAAAGAAGTTGTGAATTTCTTAGAAGATCTCACGCCTGAGGAAGAATACAAAAGCATTGCTCGCCTTAAAGAATTTAGGTTTGTGTGGAGAGATCGAGGTACCGGACGCCCAACCAAGAAGGAGCGTCGCGATATTGAAGAGTGGTTTGGAGACGAGGAAACACCTTAACGCCGCTTGGTTTCAGGTTTTATGAAATCAATTTTGTTAGAGGTACAATCCTGGGTAAACCAAATATTCTGCGAAAAACAGCACCCAGAAAAACATATAAAATTGCTTGATTTCTTCTTCGTTTTTCAAATCTAACTTCAAGCTTTTGTATTGAAAAACCAGCAACACTGTGATGTGAAACGCTGCACCAAATACATGGTTTGGAAATAACTTGGCTAACGAAGCCACTGCCAAAAACAAATAGGCAGCGCTCACCACAAAAACACCTGCGAAAAATGCTGTTTTGCGTCCCGTGTTCACTGCCAATGTGCCGAATTTGTGCATCGCATCGCCAGCGGTATCAGGGATATCTTTAAACCAAGCGATACCTAACGAAAATGCAGAAACAAAAATTACCAACGGCCAAATTGCAGTATCAATGGTTAATTCGCCAATCATGGATTGTCTAAAGTGCAAGTAAAATCCAACATTTACAATTAATCCTCTCACCAAGGATATCGCTCCTGCAGCAGCTAAATGGTGACGTTTGAATTTGAGAGGTGGCAAGGAATAAGCAGTTCCGATGGCGAGGATACTCAAAATCATGGCTGCAAAAATCCAATGAAAAAATAGCGTACACACTATAGAAATGGCTCCCGAAATTAAAACGATCCTTAATCCAGCCTCTTTGCTCAAGGTTCCCGCAGCAATAGGAAGCCATGGTTTGTTGATTTTATCTACTTCTACATCCGACCACTGGTTTAATCCTGTGATGTAAATGTTGCAAGCCAATGCAGAAATTAAACTGATCAACAGAACAAATGCATCGAATTTTCCTTCAGGTTGCAGATAGCACAAAAGATACACCGATAAAATGCTTAAAGTGCTGCCAATAATGGTGTGTGGACGACTAAATTGCCAGAGTATCTTTAATTTATTGATCATTTTTGGGGTGTACTAAAAGGTAAATTACTTTCATTCCGAATTTTCCTGCTTTCCCGGTTTCAATCGTAAATCCTGGCAAAGCCGTTTGTGCAATCGCTTTTAATTCGTTCTGGTTGGATGATTTTAGCACCGATGCAATACCATCCCAGGTTACTGTGAGCAAATTTATTGGAACAATGTAAGTGAAAAATATTCCTGAAATGGAAAACGGTTTTACAAAAGGCCGAAACAACAACTGACCAATTGTGGTGGTGAAAATTATTTTAATCAGGTTGAAAATATTGGGTTCTAAGATTTCTGCGATGAGTATTCCGTGTTTGCCGTGGTTTTGCAGAATCTCAATCTTCTTTGTTGTATCGAAATGGTGAAATGCATTGAACATCGTTCTGAATCCGTTTACTTCGAGCTTCTTTGTGGTATCGATGGGAGAAACTATCCACCTTGTGCGGCCATTCGTTTTCTCTACGTTAGATGGGTATAAATCGGTGAGTATGATGGATGTTACTTCATCAAAATGTTTATCAATCGACGAAACAGGTTTTCCGCTTCCCGAGCACAAGTCGATCCAAGTACTGTTGTTTTTCGAAAGCTTCTTGATTTGAGGTACAATAGCACGATAAACCTGGAAAAATTCAACTAGCCAACCGATAAAATCCATCTGCATCCGCCTCAAAATTGGAGGGAACCAAGCATAATCTTCCAGTTCTGGCAGTCGAATCTTCATGTATTATTCAAACTTATGCGCAAGATAGTGATAGTAGTAGCCTTTCCTTCGAGTGTATTTGTGATCTTTGTGCCTTACATCAGAAACAACTTGTGATTATTTTGGTTTTAACATTTGTAAATTCATTGCATAAATTGAAGTTATTTAAAATTTCAATTGCACATTTCTAGTGGCGAATATTAAAGCATTTATTTAAATTCTATGCAATCAACAACCGACAATATTCTATTAATATCCTCAGGTTTTTCGATTGCTGCTGTAGCAATTATAACGGAATTTGTTTCTCGTAAGAAAATATTACAGCAATGGTTGAGTCGAAAGATTCTGCATACTTTTTCGGTTGGTATTTGCGGAATTATCCCATTTTTTCTGTCGGAATTGACCACCTTGTTTTATGTTGTTCTAATTGCTGAAATGTTATTGATCATTTTGGTTTCTACAGGCATTTTGTTTGAAGAAGACAGTGGGAGAAAAAGTTGGGGAATAGCATTGTTCCCAATTCCTTATTTATATTTTCTGTGGGTATTTCCAATGCATATTTGGTTGATTTCATTGCCCATGCTCATACTTGCGATCAGTGATTCGGTTGCTGCGATTAACGGAAAATTGTTTGCTAAAAAGCATTTTAATTTAACGGGTGATCAAAAATCATGGATAGGTTCTTTTTCGTTTTTTATTTCTACAACAATAATTTTAACGAGTGCTATTTATTTTCCTAGGATTCCATTTTTTTTTAAGGATCCAATTTATTTCATATTTATTCCATTGTTTTCATTGTTGATCACCCTTTCGGAAGCCATGGGATCAAAGGGTACAGATAATTTATTTGTTCCATTTGCTGCATCACTTTTGTTGCAGTTTTTTTATGTTGCACCCTTGGAAATCATTACGCCAATTGTTTTACCAATTTCTATCATACTTTTTTTATGGAGCAGTATAAAATTTAAATTATTGGATTTAAGTGGAGCGATTGCAGCTTCTTTGCTGGGTGCCACTGTAGTTTTATTTGCTGGTTGGATTTGGCTTCTTCCGCTTGCATTTTTCTTATTGAGTAGCACATTGATTAGCAAATTGCCTTTCATGAAAAAGTCGGGAAGGGCAGCCAAAGAAGGCCGACCACGCGATTGGAAACAGGTATTTTGTAATGGTGGCGTGTATGGCATTTTATCAACTGTTTATTGCCTATCAACTCCCTTTTATCAATCTGATATTTTTATTTTGATGCTTGTTTCCATGGCTGTTGCAACTTCCGATACATGGGCCAGTGAAATTGGTGTTGGAGTTGGAGGAAAGGTAATCGATCTGGTAAGTTTTAAAAAGGTTGATGCAGGAATGTCGGGAGGTATTTCTTTTGCAGGAACTATTGCTTCAGTTGTTGGAGCTGCTGCCATTGGCTCATTATCGTTCATGCTTCTCCCATTTTTACATCAGCCACTTAATGCCTTTTTAGTTGTCACTATCGCAGGTTTTTTGGGAATGCTGCTTGATAGTTTATTGGGCGCTTTATTACAAGGGAAATACCTTTCAAATACGGGTGATTTATTGGATTTTAAATCTAAAGAATCGCGACTATTTAAAGGCTTTGATTTCATCGATAATGATTTGGTGAACTTAATTAGTCAGTTGATAATTCTTGGTTTTGCATTTCTATTCTTGATTTCAGCTTAATACGATTTATTACATTTTTATTTTGAGGTTTTTCATTCAACTGTTTGCGATATTGAGTTCTAGCTTTATCTTTATCATAAATTCATCGATTATTTATTTAGTTTTCTCACGCATCATGAAAAACGTTATCGTTATTTTTTCTTTTTGTTTTGCCTGGCTAGGTTTAGTTTCTTGCAACGACGATTGCTACAATCCTAACTTAGAGGCTGAATTTAAAAACAAAGTTTGCACTACCGATTGTCCGGGCGTGATAGGTTGTGATGGGAAACAATATTGCAATGAATGCGAAGCCAATAAGTTAGGTGTAGCGGTTGATAATTAATTCCATGAATTCATCATTCTTAGATAGCACACAAAAGCTGTTTCGTTATTACAAAGATTTAGCAGACCAATCAATTGCCCAAGTTGATGACAGTTTGCTGTTTCAACAATCGAATGATGATTCAAATTCCATAGCACTAATTATTCAGCATTTGGCTGGAAATATGCTTTCTCGTTGGACGGATTTCCTCACTTCCGACGGAGAAAAAGAATGGAGAAATCGAGATTCAGAATTTGAAGTGAAATTCGATAATAAAGTAAAACTCATTGAATATTGGGAAATGGGTTGGAGTTGTTTGTTTGCTGCATTAGAGCCGCTTTCAGCTGATGATTTAAAGAAAATTATTTACATCCGAAACGAAGGTCACACGGTGATGGATGCCATTTTGCGTCAGTTGGCGCATTATCCTTATCACGTTGGACAAATCGTTTATGCAGCCAAGCAATTGAGCACAGAAGAGTGGAAAAGCTTATCAATCCCAAGAAATAAATCAGGAGATTTTAATGCTTTGAAATTTTCAAATGAAAAAAGCATCACACATTTCACTGAAAGAAAAAATGAGTGAATTGTATTTGAATTATTTAGATAAATAAAAGAAGTCTGATGCAATTCCATCAGCGCGAAACCAAGCTGATGGATTTAATTTAATACTAGTTTCGGTAATGTAAATCGAATCTTTATCCGGATGATTTTCGAGTAATTTGTGGAAATACAGATAATATTTCGGATTTATTTCCTTGATCTTTTGTTTCTGAATGCCATTTAACGTGCGCATTCCAGTTAAGATAATTTCATTGTAGCGTTCATGATCTTGAAGGTTTTCTATTTCATGCGCCGCATCTCCATCTTCTAAAGATCGAATGTATTTCTGATTGTTTGGGATATTAAATCGTCGTTGATTGTTTTGGAACGAGTGCGCAGAAGGTCCAATGCCTAAATAGCTTTCGCCAGACCAGTAAGCAGAATTGTGGACTGCTTTTCCTCCTGGTTTTGCGAGGTTGGATACTTCGTAGTGAGAAAAATTATTCTCTGAAGCCCACTGCTGAAGGATTCTAAAATGCCGTTCAGCTTGTTCATCATCTGTGTTGGATCGTTTTCCTTGTTTGATCAATTTCGCCAACGGTGTGCCTTGTTCAACGGTGAGTGCGTAGCAAGAAAGATGATTTATGGGAAGCTGTTTTGCAGTTTCAAGTTGTTCAATCCATGCCGCATCGCTTAATGCTGGAATGCCATAAATGAGATCAATTGAAATAGCATGAATTCCTAATTCTGCAGCATTTAGCACACACCGAATGGCTTGTTGTGCATTGTGCGCTCGATTCATCTGAATTAAATCATCATCACGAAACGACTGGATTCCGATACTTAATCGATTTACTCCAATTGATTTTAGGGATTTTAAGTATTCCTCAGTGAGATCCTCTGGATTGGCTTCAAATGTAAATTCGGCACCATTTGTTAATCGATAATTTTTGTTTACTGCATTCAGGATTTCCTCCAATTCTTGTGAGGATAATTGAGAAGGTGTTCCTCCTCCGAAATACACTGTATTCATTGGTTCGTCCTGCCATTCAGAAGCTCGATGGTCCAATTCTTTAGCGATTGCAGATACCAATTGCGGACGGTAAAGCGATGAAGTGCTAAAATGAAAATCGCAGTAAGTGCATGCCTGCCTGCAGAATGGAATATGAATGTAGAGGCCTGGCATCAAATCAATTTCTTACTGCAATGTTAGGTCATTTATTTAATTCAAATTTTATTGAAATCTAAGGATTATGAATAAATATCATTCATACACACCAAACAATCCCCAATCGAAAGGTGTCCAAAAACAAGCTTTCAATTTAGCCCTTTGTAAGGCATTGTTTACCCAGGTATTGCAAGTGTGAAACATGCTGTACTTCCATTTGGCTTCGTAAAAAGCATCCGAATTTCCGTACAATGCTTCTGTTTTGATGTTGATGTATTCGCCATTCGAATTCAATAACAGACTTTCTTGGATGTACTGAATTAGTTCTTTGTATTGTGCTTTCGAAGCTTGAATGGCAATACATTGTTCATCTACCCTTATTTCACGATAATAGGTTGCATGTAAAACACCAGAGCCCAAACCAAATGCTGCGTTAAATGCAGTTGGAATTGTTAAATCGCCCCAAGTGGGCGTTTCTAAATAAAACTCTTTATCTCCTAACCCTAATGCTAGATATTTACTGGTGGAATCGGAGTTTCGGTTGTATTTGTGAGGGAAATAATTGTTCCAATTGATGAGTTCGTTTGATGCCGGTACTATGATATCTGTGTGCACTCCGTTGGTTTGTAGATACAAGGTAACTTCTGCGTTTCCAGGCTCTCCATCAATATGGATCGAAGATAAAATCCAAGCCGACAGCAGATACAATCCAACCAACAAAACAAAACCAGCAACTGTTTTCCAAATTATGTGAAAAGCTTTAACCAAACTTTTTTTAATCATGGGTGCTTTAATGATTTGGTGCAAAGCTGATTTAGTTGGAGTTCCCTTCTTGTTTTGGCAAAAGAATTCTAAATGTTGTTCCTTTTCCAAGTTCTGATTTTTTAACGAAAATTCTTCCTTGGTGGTAGTTTTCAATGATTCGCTTGGTGAGCGATAAACCCAAGCCCCATCCACGTTTCTTTGAAGTATATCCGGGCTCGAATACGGTCTTCAATTTTGAGCTTGCGATGCCTTTTCCAGTATCTGAAACATCTACAAAATACCATTTTCCTTTGTCGCCAAAAATAATATCCAACGATCCACCTTGGCCTTCCATGGCATCAATTGCATTTCTTATCAAATTTTCGATCACCCAATCAAACAATGGTACATTCATTTGCACTATTGCCCTGTCGTTGTCGAGCATTTCGGAATGAATTTTTACCTGTATTTTTTTTGATGTTCGGGGCATCATGTATTGCACACTTTCTTCCAGTACAATTCCCAAATCATTTACCTGTAATTCAGGTATAGAGCCGATTTTCGAAAATCTTTCGGTAATTACTTCAAGTCTTTGAACGTCTTTTCCAATTTCGGAAAGTGTATCTTCATCAATGCCTTTCATTCTCAGGATTTCCATCCAAGCCATTAAGCTAGACAATGGTGTTCCAAGTTGGTGGGCTGTTTCTTTCGACATGCCTACCCAAACCCTGTTCTGTTCTGCTCTACGTGAAAAACTGAACAAGAAATAGGCAACCATCATGAATAGGGCAATCACTGCAAATTGCACAAATGGATAGAATTTTAATTGCGTAAGTAGAAATGAATTTTTATAATAAATCAAACATTTACCATAATCGGGCAATTCAATTTGCAGCGGTGTATTCTCAGCTTTCATTTCGATCGTTAATAGCTTCATTGCTGCTGTATCACTATTTATTTCGCTTTCAAGATTTCCCGATGCAATGATCATTTTCGCGTTTGCATCCGTAACAATAACTGGCACGCTTGCTGAATTCACAACAACTTCGGAAATAAACGATTGGATAATGTTGTCCAATACATCTCTCAATTCGGTAAATACCTTTGAATCTTGATAGTATATATAATAATTGTTCGAAAATCCATCATAGATTACGATGGGTTTGTAGGTGCTAAAATCTTCTTTAATTAGTCCTGTAAATTCTGCAGGAGTTCCGTATTTTAAGGAATCTACATTGTTGATGTAATTGATTCTATTTTGTTGATCTACAATAATTGCTGGTATTGTATTGTTTTCGCTTGCTACTTTTAAATAAAACGAAAGCGCATCATTATCGCTCGTTGTACCTAAGTTTTGGATAGCCTGCGCCCAAATTTCGGCTCGTTTTCTTTCCTCTATTTTTAATCGTTCAAAGAGCTTCTCAGTGTATTTCACCAAGGTTGCCCGTTTTTGAACGGCTTCAGCCCAAAGCTCCACTTTTTTTCGCTCTTCTTCCGAAACGGTCTTCACCAAAACGTTGGTGTACCAAAGCGAAGCTCCGATAATTACGACTGCAAATCCTGCAAGCCACAATTTCCAATGTTGTTTTTTTGTGTAGATCTTCACAGTTATTTGTCCTTGGTTAGTTCAAATAAACGTGATTTTTCTTCTTTACTCAAACTATCATAACCTGATCTTGAAATCTTATCGAGGATTTCATCAATCTGAATTTGCTGTTCTTTTTTCGATAGGTTGTATTCCTCATCTTTTAGCGGACGGCGATGTGCTACCCGCATTTTGGCTTTCCTTCCCGGTTTGAAAAGGTCTTGAACCTTTCCGAAAAACGAAGCAATATCGTGGCCTTTTCTTAATTGTATTGCCCAAACTACCCCAAAAGCAGCGCCTCCTAAGTGAGCCAAATGGCCAGCAGCGTTCCCCGATCTAATTTGCAGTAAATCCAGTAGCACAATTATGGTTGCCAACCACATCAGCTTCAGACGAATGGCTCCAAAAAGAAACACCTCATCATCAGGTCGATAGGCCGAAATAGCAATCAACACAGCCAGTATTGCAGCAGATGCTCCAGCTGCCGTAAACCCTCTGCCCATTGAGGTAAACAACGGAAACACATTTACCGAAATCAAAAACATGATCGCACCGGCTAATCCTCCAACAAAGTACACGTTGATCAACCGGCGATCATCAAAGTATCTGTTAAACAGCTGACAAGCAAAGTAGAGTGTCAACATGTTGAAAATGAGGTGTAAAAGGCCCGTATGCATGAACATGTGTGTGAACAACGTCCATGGTTTGAAAATCAATTCACTAAGCGATCCAGGCAGCAGCAACCACGAGTTGATTGTGCCTTCGATGTTGCCTAAACTTAGTAAATGCAGTAGTGAAAGTGGTACGTTTATAATGAGAAATACCGCAACACTCGCTATGATGAGTCGAGTTCCGGCATTTGAAACAGCCCATTGAAATCTTAGTTGATTCATAGATGGTTAACGCGCCTGTTGCGATCTTGTTTTTTGTACCAAAGGATAAGTAGAATTCCGAAGAGCATGCCACCAAGGTGCGCAAAGTGCGCCACATTGTCTTCGAGGTTGTTGCGCAAACCCATCGACAATTCGATTAAACCGAAAACCACCACGAAATATTTTGCTTTCATAGGAATCGGAGGAATGAGCATCATGATCATGGCATTTGGAAACATCATTCCGAAGGCCAATAGCAAACCATAAATTGCACCTGATGCGCCAACTGTGGGGATATTAATTCGGTATTCAACTACTTCATTTACGAATAGAATGGATTCGTTCGTGAAGCCAGGATTTAAGCGGTCTTTGTGCCATTCTACCAAGAAGTTGTTGATCTGGTCGTTCTCATAAGAACCCGGCAAGTGGTTCGAAACAAACGATTCAAAATTCGAATAAGATGGAGCACTCATGTAAATATCTGCATCAGCCATCATGGGCCCGAGCTGAAATCCAATGATTGTATTGTGAAGCAATGCAGCGCCGATTCCACAAACCATATAGTAGATCAGGAAACGCTGCGAACCCCATTTTTGCTCAAGTGCAGAGCCGAACATCCAAAGCCCGATCATGTTAAAGAACAGGTGAAAGATGCTGTCTGTACTGTGCAGAAACATGTGCGAAAGCAGCTGCCACGGTTGAAAAAGCGGCGACATCCAGCTGTGGAGTGCCATCAAATCCATCGGAAGCTTTCCAGCATATTCGATCGCGCCCAACATCAAAAAGTAGGCTACAACATTGATTATGATTAAACTGCGAACCACATTTGGCGTGGCTGGTCGAGCATTTATATAGTTGTTCATTGGTGTTTCAAAGGTAAATATTTAGCGCTACGGCCAAGGGTTTTGTTCCTCAAATGGAGTGCTTAAATGCAAAAATAATTGATCAAACATTCGAGGTATTTATTCGATAAAAACAGCTGCAAATAGAAATCTATTCGGTTTAAATTGTTCGGTTCGACAAGATTATTTTCCACAAAAAAATGAGGAAGTGATCGGGCTGCAAGTGAAACGATTCAAATCCAATCGAATGTCGTGGCTTTATTTTCCAAATCGACTTGCAAGGTCTTCCATAGACACAATGCTAATCGTTTGTTTGCCGTTTGGCGAAAAACCTGGTGTTTCGCAAGCAAAAAGGCGCTCGATTAATTTCAACAATTGTTCTGGACTTTGTTGTTTAGGTAAATGCCGAGCAGCTTGCATCGCTAGTGTTCTGGCTAAATTTTCCAAACGGTTTAAACGTAAATCTTGTTGGCTTTTTTTGAATTCTTCCAAAATGCTTTCAATGATTTCTTTGGCATCTGCATCGAGCATTTCTGCAGGCACACCGTTGATTTTAATGGTGTTTTTACCAAAGTATTCGAAATCAAATCCCAAGGATTGCAATTCAGTTTCCAAGGCTCGAATGAGTTCTGTGTCGGGCCCACTGAGTTCCTTCACCACTGGAAACAACAACTGTTGAGAAGCTCCATGGTGTTCTTCTCGGTGCATAAAGCGCTCGAAATGAATTCTTTCACGTGCACCTTGAAGATCAATGAGCATCAAGCCACTTTTCACTTGGGTACAAATGTATTTTCCATGCAACAACCACGGCATACTTTTCTCCGCATTGTCGCTGTCTGTCGGTATTAGCTGTGCAGGCTTTTCATCCGGCGTGCCGGCCAAATCTTCCCAACGAATTCTGCTGAGATTTTGCATGGCTGGAGCATTGTTTCTCGCCGAAGGATTTGGATTAGAAAAAGGATTATAGTCAGGATTTACCTGAATCTGAGGCGCTTTAATTTCGGTATTTCTGCCTGCAATGCTCACGAAAGGCATCTCGGTGTCGAAGTCTAAACTGGGCGACAGAGCATACGATCCAATGGCTTTTTTCACCGCAGAGCGGAGGATACCATAAACGGTGCGGTCGTCTTCGAACTTAATTTCGGTTTTTGTGGGATGGATATTTACATCAATAGTGGCGGGATCCACTTCGAAACGGATGAAAAACACTGGAAAATCGCCCGCAGGAAGTAAATCCATGTAAGCAGATTGAACCGCGTGATTCAGGTAAGTATTTTTGATGAAGCGGTTGTTGATGAAGAAGTACTGATCGCCTCTGGTTTTCTTGGCTGCATCAGGTTTTCCGATGAAACCGCTCACCTTTACTGAAGTGTGCTCTTCTTTGACCATGAGCAACTTTTCGTTCCATGAATTGCCAAACAACGAAACAATGCGCTGTTTGAAAGTTCCTGCCATGAGCCGATGCACCTCTTCACCATTGTTGATGAGCGAGAAAGCGATTTCTGGAAATGCGAGGGCCACACGGTAAAACTCTTCGAGGATGTGGCGCGTTTCTACAGGATTCGATTTGAGGAAATTACGACGTGCCGGCACATTGTAAAATAGATTTTTTACGGCAATAGAAGTTCCAGCAGGGGCGCTGATAGGCTCTTGTAGTACAATTTCGGAACCTTCAATTTGAATGAGAATTCCAGTTTCGTCGGCCTTCCGTCGGGTGCGCATTTCCACTTGTGCAACAGCCGCAACCGATGCCAAGGCTTCACCACGAAATCCCATGGTGCGCAGGTGCCAGAGATCATCAGCATTTTTGAGTTTTGATGTGGCATGGCGAGCAAAGCACAAACGCGCGTCGAATTCGGTCATTCCCGAACCATTGTCGATCACTTGAATCAACGACCTTCCGCCGTCTTTAATAATAAGTTGAATATTCTTGGAGCCAGCATCCACAGCGTTTTCCAGAAGCTCCTTCACCGCCGAGGCTGGACGTTGAATCACCTCACCAGCAGCAATTTGGTTGGCAACGTGATCTGGGAGTTGTTGGATTATACCTGACATGCTTTTTAAAAACGGGCTGCAAAGGTAGCGTTTCCCCACCTTAAAACGACCGTTCACCAGCAGTAAAGTGAGCCAACTGCTTCAACTGGAAATTTCTGCCGCTCGATAAAAGCAAACGGGTAAAATTGTATGTTTGGGCAGCAAATCATCACATTGGAATTTAGTTATCGAAAAGTTGAAGATCAAAAGTCGTTATTGCAATGCCTTGAAGATCTGAAAGATGCCAAGGAAATTGCCTTGGATCTGGAATTTGACCGCGACCGTTTCGCTTATGGATTTACCCTTTGCCTGATTCAGGTGAGCGATGGGAAGCTGTCGTGGTTGATTGATCCATTATCAAAACTTGATCTTTCTCCGCTATACAGGTTTTTGGAGCAGGAAGAGCCCTTGAAAATCATGCATTCGCCAGGTGAGGATCTCAACCTATTGCACCAGCAAGGTTGTTTTCCTGTAAATATTTTCGATACCGAAAGAACTGCAAGATTGCTTGATTTTGAAGCATTTTCGTTAGGTAATTTGTTGTTGAATTGCTTGGAAATACAGTTAGATAAGTCGCAGCAGCGAACCGATTGGACGCGTCGTCCGCTCAAGGATCAACAGTGGTTGTATGCTGCTCGCGATGTTTTATTTTTACCTGAACTCAAGCGGATTCTTCTGGATATGGCTGAAGAACGTGGTGTTTTGGAGTTTGTTAAAGAGGAGAATGCGGCTTGGAATGCCTACAGAGTGGAGGAGAAGCCTGTAGGTTGGTTTGTGAACAAAGACGATGAGCGCAAGCTTCCACCATACTTTTTGCATATATACAACGAGATGATGGGGCTGCGCGATGCATCGGCAAGAAAGCTCAACAAACCTGGGTTTCAAATTGCTCCGCGAGAAGTATTGATGGATGTAACTTTTCATCCTGAATTATTTGAAAAGTGGAAAGAACTCGATGGTTTGCATTATTCCTTGAGGAACGATGACTCGATGGAAGCCTATCATAATGCATGGAAAAAAGGAAAGTTGGAGGCAGATCAGTTAAAGTTAAGCAAGCGAACAAATAGCGGAGGGGCTTCTCCATCAGAACGCGAAGCCATGGCCTTGGAACGCAAACGAATTGCTGGCGTTGTAGATGAAAAGTATCGGCCAGTACTTGAAAAAATCGCAGAGCAATATGGAAAGTTTACGGCTGCATATATATTGAATGAAAAAACGATGACAGAGCTTGCGTCAGGAAGACTAAAACTTGAATTCTTGCCTTATATTTACCGCCAACAAGTAATTATTGAAACCGCTAAAAAAATAGGAATTTCGTTTTCCTAAATGGCTAT
>CANHIS010000092.1 GCA_947460255.1 Bacteroidota bacterium | reverse complement strand
TTTGCTACTGCAAGATTTGCTTGGTTGTAAGCTGTTTCCTTGTTGTTACCTGCTGCACTAAAGAAACCAGCAGCAGCTTTGCGGTCGCCACTTGCAGCCGATACTGCACCAAGATTATTTTGAACCATTGCATTCTTCGCTGCAACACGGTTAGCCTTTTCAAATTCTGCTTTTGCTTCGGTAACTTTTCCTTGCATGAAGTAAATAGAACCCATGTTGTTAAAACCACGGAAATCTTCTGGGAAACGGCGAGCAAAAGACTGGTAAACTTTAAATTTATCGTCCATCGAAACCTGTAAACCAGCACCATACATTAGCTCTTCCATACCCAATGAATCTGGAGAAGAAATAGCCATAGTGCGAATTTGATCGTCGTTACGAACGCGCAGTTTCGTTACTAAATTAATTTCTGCTCTTCTCAACTTAGGAAAGTACTCTTCATAAATTGGATCGTAGCTTGCCAACTCGCGGAATTGTTGTTCACGTGCTTCAGGATCGCCAACAGTATTGATGATGCTCAAAGCTGCATCTTTCCCTGTAATTGAAGAAGATGCAAGCATATTTTTCAAACCATCCCAGTCTTCAGAATTGGATGTGATCTTATTGTAAAAACCTTCTTTCTTCTCGTAGCCTTTTACTTTGGCTTTTTTGAAACGGTTCATGATCAACTTAGCGCCTTCTTCAGCGCGGTTGTCCGACAATTTTGAGTTACGTTCCAATTCTCCTTCTGGAGAAGCAAATCCATAAACATCTAAACGTACAAATTCAGAACTGTCTTTTGCAGCACGGTCGATAAAGCGATTCATGTTTTCTGTTTCATCGCTTTTTAATTCTACCCCACGAACTTCCCAAGAATCAACTAAGAAATACAAACTTGATTTTTGTGTTACCGTTGGATTCTTGTCGAACTTATCGCCAGCAGACATAACGAGATAATCCTTCTGCAGCCAGAGCGGAGTTACGATAGTTCCTTCAGCAATTTTCACTTCAGGTAATTCTGTTGACTTATTTTTATGTGTTGCAGTGGCCTTTAAAATCACTTCTGCATTTTCCATTCCTGGAACATATAGAAATCGGTCAGAAACCGAAAACTTACCCCCTTCTTTGTTAGAAATGCTTTGTCCGCTACCTTCTAACTTTTCTCCTTTTAAGGTTAACTCCTTCAAAGACTTTTCTCCACCATTGTAGCGTACAACAGGAGTTACACTGAGGTTTGCTTTTTTATGAAAGTACTTCGCAGGAAACACACCGTTTACTGTAATTCTAACGCTGTCGCCATGAAGCTCAAGCGGATCAGGAGTAACGGTGTAGGAAATTTTACCGGAATCCTTGATCATTTTCTTTATACCGCAGCTGTTCAAGAATGCAATTCCTGATACAGTTAACAATGTAAAACCAACACTTCTGAGAAGTTTCATTATAGATATATTTAAATCAATACAAAATTGGCTGCAAAAATACTTAAGGAATCAACACATACAGCAATTTTATAAACAGTTACAGCTAATTTTCAGAAACCCTCAATTTATTGATTAACAGATATTTGCAATGCTACGTGTAAGATTATTGTCAATAATGTTCCATTGAATCATCATCTAAAGTTTTCTTAAGGCTTGATTCTGAACCAAGTCTGCTAATATTTCTATCGATTCACCTGTTCTAGGGTGTTTCCAATTGGGCCAAACTTCAGCAAAGGGAATCAAGACAAAGGCTCGTGTTTCCATCCTTGGATGAGGAACCTGTAAGATTTCGGTAAAAAAAACCTCCTCCTCAACGGCCAAAATGTCCAAATCCATTGGCCTGTCTATGTATCCTTCATCTGAGCGAAAGCGCCCCATTTCATTTTCAATCAACATCAACTTTTGTAACACAGTTTCAGGATCAAGCGCACTTTCCACTTTCACTACAGCATTGATGTACAAATTATTCGACTCATAACCAACGGCCTGCGACTCATACAAGGAGGATACTTTCAAAATATTTATTCCCACTTGTAACATTTTTTCCAAAACGATACTCACTAACCGAATCCGATCGCCTTGATTGGTGCCAATTCCAATGGCCATTGTTTTCATTCCATTTGGTTTGATCATAGTGCCGCAATTTCAGTACTTTGCCCAAATAAATATTCAACTATGCGCGCTTTCTTTAAAATGGTGTTTGCCACCATGACAGGTTTCTTCTTTATATTCCTGATCCTATTTATTTTTATTGCCATGATCGTTTCGGCTGGAAGCAGCAAGAAAGAGGTAGAAATAGAAGACAATACAATTATTCATTTAACACTTAACGCTCCGATTCCTGATCGCAGCAACGACAACCCTTTTAATGGTACAAGCTTTAGCGGATTAGGCAGCGGGCCAGTTTTGGGTCTAAACGATATTCTAGATAACATCGATAAAGCCGCCGCAAATCCATCTGTAAGCGGAATGTTTCTTGACTTGGAAAACATCCCTGCGGGAATTGCCACAATCGAAGAAATTCGTAATGCGCTGATAAAATTCAAGAAATCAGGGAAATACATTTACGCATACAGTGAGGCATTCTCCCAAATGTCTTATTACTTGGCCAGTGTGGCCGATAAAATCTATTTGCATCCAACTGGTTTAGCAGAGTTAAAGGGCCTTCGTTCAGAAGTGCTTTTCTTCAAAGGAACGCTCGACAAAATTGGCGTTGAACCTCAGGTTTTCCGTCATGGTCGATTTAAAAGTGCAGTTGAACCATTCCTGCAAGACAAACTCAGCGATTCGAACCGTGAGCAAGTACGCACATTTTTGTACTCAATTTGGAACCACATGATCAAAGGAATTGCCGAAGGAAGAAAGATTCCTGAAGCAGATCTTTATAAAATCGCTTCCGAATTGCTTGTTACGAATGCTCCAGCTGCAAAGCAATACAAGCTAGTTGATGATTTGAAATACCGCGATGAAGTTTTGGAAGAACTCAAAACAAAGTCGACAGCCGAAAGCATCGATAAACTTCCATTTGTTACCCTTTCGGAAATGAAAGATGCTGAAGACCTCCGCGACAAACGCAAGGGCGATAAAATTGCGGTAATTTATGCCGAGGGTGACATTGTAGACGGAGAAGGCGATGATGGGCAAATTGGTTCTATCGGCTGCTCAAAGGCCATTCGCAAAGCGCGCTTAGATGAAAAGGTGAAAGCCGTCGTAATTCGTGTAAATTCACCAGGCGGCTCTGCTCTCGCATCGGAAACCATTTGGAGAGAAGTTGTTTTAACTAAAAAAGTGAAGCCTGTTATCGTTTCAATGGGCAATGTTGCTGCATCTGGCGGCTATTACATTGCTGCACCAGCTGATGTAATTGTGGCTAGTCCAAACACAATAACTGGTTCGATAGGTGTTTTCGGTTTGTTTTTTAATGCTAAAGGTCTCGTAAATAACATCGGAGTTACTGTTGATACTGTTAAAACAACGCCAATGGCGGATATCATGACAAGCTCAAGAGCTGTCACAACCCGTGAAGCAGAAATTATTCAAGCAGAAATTGAACGGATCTACGACAACTTCATCACCCGCGTAGCGGAAGGAAGAAAAATCAGCAAAGCCGATGTTGATTCGATTGCACAAGGACGCGTATGGACAGGTGCAGACGCAAAACGCTTGAAGCTGGTAGATGAATTCGGTGGATTAGAAAGAGCGATAGAAATTGCTGCTCAACGTGCAAAACTCGACAATTATCGACTCATGGAATTGCCGTACATCGAAGATCCAGTGTTGAAATTCCTGCGCAAAATAAGTGGAGAAAAGGAACAAGACGTTGCAGAAAAGGTGCTTGGGCCAAGCTTCAAATACTACAAGCAATTGGATCAAATGATGAACATGAGCAAATACCAAACACGAATTCCATACGAAATTGAAGTGTACTAACTTAAAACAGTAAGCTTTACAGGGCTGTCCTTTACTGGATGGCCCTTTTTGTTATCCACCACTGTTGTGAAAATCGTGTTGATGAATTCAGAAAAACTATTCTGATACGTTTCCATCCAGAGAAAGTAATTTTGCACCATGACCAATAAGGAAATTTCAAGAGCGCTTCGAATGTTGTCGATTTTGATGGAGCTCCACGATGAGAATCCATTCAAGATAAAATCCATCACCAACGCCTCTTTTCAGGTAGATCGTGCGGCCAGCCAAATCTCTGAAATGACCGAAGCCGAGATTCTTTCTATCCCCGGAATCGGGAAAAGCATGGCAGCGAAAATCTACACCTTGCTCACCACAGGAATGGATCCAGAAATGGATGAGATGTTGGAAAAAACGCCTGCTGGAATCGTGGAAATCCTTCAAATAAAAGGTATCGGGCCCAAAAAAGTAAGAACACTTTGGAAGGAATTAGAAATCGAATCGACTGGTGAATTGCTATACGCTTGCAACGAAAATCGCTTGATTGAATTGAAAGGATTTGGTGCCAAGACGCAAGAAAGTATTCGACAATCTCTGGAATTTTCATTACTCAATGCTGGAAAATTACACTTTGCCGAGGCAGAAGCCGCAACACAAGAAACAATCAAATTACTGGAGGAAAAATTCCCGAACGGTACATTTGAAATAACAGGAGAACTGCGTCGACAAAATGAAACAATCGACCACTCCGATATCCTTTGTATATCAAATGAAACTGTAGATTTTACACTTCACAATAATCAAAACCTACAATTTTCAACCTATGGAGAATTTACTCTGCTCGAAACATCAGCAGGCTACCGTTTTAGAATTTACCACTCAAAACCTGAACAAGCTAATTGGCTGCAGTTTTCGCTCACTGGCCCGTCTAGCCATGTGAAAGAGTTAAATGTTAAAGCTGGAAACTACAACTCAGAAGTTGAAATTTACCGAGCGGCAGGAACAGAATTTATTTCTCCAGTGTTGAGAGATTGGACATTGCTTGAAGCATCGGAACTTGCCAAAAACACTGCAGTGAACGAAGCCGACATCAAAGGCATTCTGCACTGCCACAGCACTTGGAGCGATGGCGCCGACACGTTAGAGCAAATGGCAAAATCAACACAAGCACTTGGCAAAGAATACTTTGGAATTTGCGACCACAGTAAATCGGCATTTTACGCCAACGGTTTATCGATCGAGCGTGTTTTAGCGCAACACACGGAGATCGATAAGTTGAATCAAAAGTTCGATAATTTCAAGATTTTCAAAGGCATTGAATCAGACATTCTTTCAGATGGATCGCTGGATTATCCAGACGAGATTCTGGCAACATTCGATTTCATCGTAGCATCGGTGCATTCGGTGCTGCGGATGGATGAAGAACGTGCAACTACTCGGCTCATTAAGGCTGTTGAAAATCAATACACCACAATTCTTGGTCATCCAAGCACTCGGTTGCTTTTGTCGAGAAAAGGATTCCCGATCAATTATCCCAAACTCATTGATGCTTGCGCTGCCAATGGAGTAAGCATAGAATTGAATGCACACCCATATAGGTTGGATATCGACTGGCGACTACTTCCTCTGTGCGTAGAAAAAGGTGTGAAAATCGCCATTAATCCCGATTCGCATAGAAAAGAAGGACTCTCCGATATCCGTTATGGCGTTTTGGTAGCACAAAAAGCAGGATTGCGCGCTAATGACGTGCTGAATAACCTGAGCTTACAGGAGTTTTCGAAATACATTAATAAATAGTTCAATTTATCACCAATTTTCAACCAAGCGTTGCTCAACTAAGGGATATCAGCTAGGTTTGTACTTTCAGCAAATATGTCGCTAATAAATTCTATCGTTTCATGGGTAATGAAACAGCGCGTTCACCAGATCGAGCTGTTCATCAAATATCCCCATGATGTGCAAATGGATTGGTTTAAGCGACTAATTGTTTCGGCAAAAGATACCGAGTTCGGAAAACTTCACGACTTTAAGAATATCAAGAACTACGAGCAATTTATTCGTCAAGTTCCAACCCGCGACTATGAAGGCCTGAAACCCTACATAGATCGAATGATGATGGGAGAACAGAATATTTTATGGGGCTCTGAAGTGCGCTGGTTTGCGAAATCATCCGGCACAACATCCGATAAAAGTAAGTTCATCCCGTTGAGCCAAGAATCAATGGAAGAATGTCATTTCAAAGGCGGAAAAGACATGTTGGCCATTTACTGCAACAACTACCCCGAAACTCGGATCTTTTCTGGAAAAGGCTTAACACTAGGTGGTTCTCACCAAATCAACGTTAAATCGGGCAATACTTGGTTCGGAGATTTGAGTGCCATCATCATGGAACATCTTCCTGTGTGGGTGGAATACATGCGAACACCCGATCTCAATATTGCCTTAATGAGTGAGTGGGAATCGAAACTTGAAAGAATTGCACATCATACCATCGACGAAGACGTTACTAATTTGGCAGGAGTTCCAAGTTGGATGCTCATTTTGATTCAACGAATTCTAGAGATCAAAGGCACCGACAATCTTCTTGACGTTTGGCCAAACTTAGAACTGTTTATGCATGGTGGAGTAAGCTTTACACCATATTTAGATCAGTACAAGAAGCTCATCCCTTCCGACCAAATGCATTACCTTGAAACGTACAATGCATCGGAAGGATTTTTCGGAATACAAGACCAGTCAGATTCCTCTGAAATGTTGCTCATGCTCGATTATGGGATTTTCTATGAATTCATTCCAGCAGAATTTTCACACTTGGAAAATCCGCCAGTGGTGTGGCTTCAAGACGTCGAGAAAGATGTAAACTATGTGATGCTCATTACAACAAATGCAGGCATGTGGCGCTACCAAATTGGCGATGTAATTAGATTTACTTCAATTCATCCATACAGAATCAAGATTTCGGGACGTACACGACATTACATCAACACATTTGGAGAAGAGTTGATTGTTGACAATGCCGACAAAGCGCTAGCAGTTGCATGCGAAAAAACAGGTGCAATTATTCGAGAATACACTGCAGGGCCGGTTTTCATGGAATCGGACACAAACGGTGGGCACGAATGGCTTATCGAGTTTGAGAAAAAACCTGAAAGCCTTGGCTATTTTGGAGAAATGCTCGACAATGCACTCAAGACGCTCAATTCCGACTATGAGGCGAAGCGTTACAAAAACCTCACACTAAGAATGCCCATTATTCGTTCGATGGAAACTGGCACCTTCTACAATTGGATGAAAAACCGAGGAAAACTTGGTGGCCAAAATAAAGTTCCTCGCCTTGCGAACGACCGTAAATATCTCGAAGAAATTTTAGAGATGATCGAGGTCTTAACTGATTAATTATGGTTCAATACCTGTTGATATTCTGGAGTACATTGTTCTTATTTGGAACAACAAGTAAACCAGAAGGAGGAAGCAAACAATGGAAACGCATGTGGTCAGTTCCAGCAAAAGGGGAACAGGTTTACACTGATCCGCTAGGAGATATTTGTGTGGTTCAAGGTGATCAACTCACCAAATACAAGGGAAATGGCTTGCTTTTTAGGGTGTATTCGAACAAAAACCTTGGAAAAATCACTTCAGTTGATGCTGCCAATCCATTGAAAATCATAGTTTTTTATCGTGATTTCTCAAGAATCGTATTTCTCGATAATACCGTCACCGACAATGGTGAGCCATTAAAATTGGAGGAACTCGGCATGGAACAAGCATCGTTGGTTTGCTGGTCTTACGACAATGGGATTTGGATTTACGATCCCATTCGTTTTTCACTTACCCGATTAAATCAACAGCTGAAAATTCAAAACGAAATCCTGAATTTAAATCAGATTCTCGGGTTTGCATTGCAGCCAACTTGGATGCTAGAAGCTGATAATTATCTGTTTATCAACGTCCCCGACAAGGGAGTCTTACAATTCGATGTTTTTGGAACATACATGCGCACAATCCCCATCAAGGGCATCCAAAAGTTTGATGTGAGTGGAGAGTCTATCATTTACACCGACCAAGAAGAACGCCTGCATTTATATCAAATCAAAACGTTCATCGAAGACACGGTTTCTCTTCCCCGGAAGGGAATTAATGATTTTGCAATCGACAAAGACAGAATGATTTTGCTCAGTAACGATAGCCTTTACGCTTTCCAATTTAAAGAATGAGAGAGAGGATTTACCAAGGAAGTTGGTCGTCAACAGATCGCTTGAAAATGCTTGATGAAGCAGCGAACCAGAAGTACGATTTAATTGTGATTGGTGGAGGAATTACTGGAGCGGGCATTTTACTGGATGCGGCAAGCCGCGGAATGAGAGCCGTATTGTTCGAAAAAGACGATTTCGCCTCCGGAACCAGCAGTAGATCTACCAAGTTGATTCATGGTGGCTTACGATATCTGAAGCAATTCGATTTTAAAGTAGTTCGTGAAGTTGGAAAGGAAAGAGCGATAGCCTTGAAAAATGCGCCCCATTTGGTTTATCCAGAACCGATGTTATTGCCCATTGTAAAAAATGGAAGCCTTGGAAAATTTACAGCTCGGCTCGGATTATTTACATACGAGTTGTTGGCAGGCGTTAAATTGGAAGAGAAATTCAAAATGCTCAATAGGGCTCAAATTCTTGCAAAAGAGCCTCTTTTAAAAAGCGAGGATGTATTGGGTGGAGCAATTTACACCGAATACAGAACCGACGACTCGAGGCTGACAATTAGTGTATTCAAAACAGCTGTTAAACAAGGCGGCGTCGCGATTAACCATTGCAAAGTGATTCGTTTTCTGAAAGACCAGGATAGGATTTCGGGTGTTATAGTAGAGGAAAAATCAACTGGGAAACAATTTGAAATTCGAGGCACGATAGTGGTCAATGCAGCTGGCCCATGGGTTGATGAAGTTCGAAACTTAGATGTTGCGCCAAAAGGCAAACGACTACATCTCACCCAAGGCGTTCATTTGGTTTTTGCAGCCGAAAAATTCCCACTCAAACAATCGATTTACTTCGACACAAAAGATGGCAGGATGATTTTTGCGATTCCTCGGGAAGGAAAAATTTATCTAGGCACAACCGATACAAATTTTACTGCGCTACCCGATTCGACTCAAATTCAAAAAGAAGACGCAGTTTACCTGATAGATGCCTTTAATTCGAGATTCTCTGGTGCGCGTTTACAGCTTTCCGATATTGAATCGGGCTGGGCTGGCATTCGACCATTGATTCATGAAGAAGGAAAAGATCCCTCTGAATTATCGAGAAAAGATGAAATATTCGAATCTGCTTCAGGTCTACTTTCAATTGCAGGTGGAAAACTCACAGGCTACAGAATCATGGCTGAAAAAATCGTGAATAAAGTTCAGAAGAAACTAGAAAGTTCTCGATCCAATAAATTTCAGTCGTGCAAAACCAAAAGTATTCGATTGGTGGGAGGTGATTTCGAAAACCAGCAAGAGATTATCGAGTTTGGAGGAATTCAATTGGGGGAAGCAAAACAAATTGGCGCCACACCCTCACAGATCCATTGGTTAGTTGAAAGATATGGAAGAGAAACTGAAAAAATCATAGAGTTAGGTTATCAGATTTGGCCGCTGTTGGAGGATAAAACAAGTGTACTAAAAAAGGCAGAAATCCTTTACTGTATTGAAGAAGAAATGGCGATGTTGCCTGCCGATTTTTACATTCGGCGATGTAGTGGATTATATTTCAAACTTGAAGAAACCATTGAAGAATTTCATGCGCATGAACAATGGTTCTTAGATAACAATAGCTATTCAAACGATTTCATGAAAGAATCAGGATATGCATTTCTGCATGAAGCAGACAAAATTAAATCTGCGTTACTTTAATCAAGAAAATGAAAGTAAAATCTGCAGCAGAATATTAAATTTGCATCCGTGGAGGAGATTTTATTGCTAGTTACAACGCCATTTATGGCTGTGCTGATTTTCGCTGAAATGTTTTACAGCCATTATCATCACAAAGAACTTTACACTGGAAAAGACACAGCCATCAATTTGATGTGCACTTCATTGAACTTCATAAACGACCTGTTGTTTAGGGTAGTCACATTAAGCGTTTTAAGTTGGCTCAATGCGTTCAGCTTGATTCAAGTGGCAGATAAAACTTGGATCTACTGGACTTTGCTATTCTTTGCGCAGGATTTTGCCTATTACGTTCTGCACTACGTAGATCACTATGTTCGATTCTTTTGGGCTTCACATGTAACCCACCATTCGAGTGAAAAATTCAACTTTACCGTAGCAATCAGGTCATCGGTATTTCAACCATACTATCGGTTCTTCTATTTCATTCCATTAGCATTGTTAGGATTTGAAGCTTTCGATATCGTGTTTATGTATGCGGCAACACAAGTTTACGGCTTTTGGGTTCATACAGAAACGGTTTCAAAGCTACCAACTTGGTTCGAATATATTTTCGTAACACCTTCCCACCATCGCGTACACCATGCTTCAAATGTGGAATATCTAGACTCCAATATGGGCATGGTTTTGATCATTTGGGACAGAATTTTCAGAACGTTTAGACCAGAACTCGATGGTATTGAAGTAAAATACGGTTTAACAAAAAATCTTGGCAGCTATCATCCTGTAAAAGTGGTTTTTCACGAATGGAGTTCAATCTGGACTGACATAAAAAAAACACCATACATGAAAGATAAAATCATGTATATATTCGGTCCTCCGGGTTGGAGTCATGATGGTTCTAGCCTTACCTCAAAACAGATCCGAGCAACAGAAAAGCATTGATTTATTTTGCAACTGAATGTTTATCAACAACTTTAAGAACAGATTAAATGCATCTATATACTTGTAAATCAATTATTTAATAAGAAACTAATGTAAGTTCAATGTAAGCAATCAGATTTTTTTTCGAAATAATCTTACAAATATGTTTCAAACTACATATGAATACATATCTTTGTCAAAGAGAGAACTAATAACAAATCTAACACCACTTACCATGAATAAGAATATTCTGTTGACTGCTGGAGTACTTTTCGCTACTGCCTTATCCAGTGTACTCATGGCTACACCTATACCTCCAGATCCAGATATCGTTCCTATCGATGGAGGATTGTCTTTGTTAGTTGCAGCCTGTGCAGGTTACGGCGCTAAAAAAATCTACGACGTTCGTAAAGAAAAAAAAGCAAGTAAGTAATTTTATTGCTTATCTATAATTGTGGATAATAGTGCCAAAAGTCTAAACCTCTTCCTAGGGAAGATTTTTGGTTTTTATCTTTTTTGGCTCGTATCCGAAAATTTTTTAAGCCATGAGTTTGTTATCTACAACAAACTCTGGTCTTTTTTTTACCACATCTTCCTGCAAATTGTTCACGGTGGTAGCGAAATGGTTTTACAACTTCAAGGTTATGAAACTATTTCTGGCTATAATTCGCTTTCAATTTTAGGATCTTATGGTGTTATTATTGGAAATCCATGTGTTGGTTTTGGACTTACATATGGATTTTCCGCTTTAATAATCTCTTATCCAGGTTCTTGGAAAAAGAAACTTTGGTTCATTCCTGCAGGTGCTGCATTTATTTCTGCAATCAATATAGCCCGCGTAGTAGCATTGATTACATCATCTTATAAAATAGGCAGTTTTGTAAAAATGGAAAAACACGACCTATTCAACAATATGATTTACATCGTGATTTTCATGTTGTGGGTTGTTTGGGTAAAATTCATTGTTGATCCCAAGAAAAAAACAGCCGCTTAGTTCTCTTTCTCAATTCGATGAACTGCATAAGTCTCCCATTTTTGAATGGTTTCAGACATATCTTTAGGCAACTCCGAATCAAAAAACAATTCCTTTCCACTTGTAGGGTGAATAAACCCTAATGACTTAGCATGTAAAGCATGCCTAGGAAGAATTTCGAAGCAATTGTTGATGAAGTGCTTATACGATGACGAGGTGGTACCTTTCAAAATTTGATCACCTCCATAGGTATCATCGTTGAACAAATGATGTCCTTTATACTTCATGTGAACACGAATTTGATGTGTTCTTCCAGTCTCTAATTTGCACTCTACGAGAGTAACATAGCTAAACCTGCGTATTACCTTGTAATGCGTTACGGCATGCTTGCCTTGAGATCCATCAGGGAAAACGGCAAATAGCTTTCGATCTCTAACATCTCTGCCGATGTGGCCAATCACTGTTCCTTCATCTTCTTGAAAATCGCCCCAAACCAACGCTAAATAGGTTCTCTTTGTAGTTCGTTCAAAGAACTGTCGCGCCAGGTGCGTCAATGCAAACTCATTTTTGGCCATCACCATAATCCCCGAAGTATTCTTATCGAGTCGATGAACCAATCCAGGACGGGGCTGCTTTTGCTGGTAAAGTGGTAAATGCTGAAAATGGTAAATCAATGCATTTACAAGTGTTCCTGAATAATTTCCGTAGCCAGGATGTACAACCATGCCGGGCTTTTTGTTGATTACGATAACATCATCATCTTCATAAACAATATCCAACGGAATATTCTCCGGTTTCAATTCCCGATCTCGCGGTGGATGCGCGAACACAACTGCCACAACATCACCTGGTTTAACGCGGTAATTTGATTTAACTTGTTTGCCATTCACCTGAATATTTCCAGCTTCAGCAGATGATTGAATTCTGCTACGGGAAGTTTTTTCAAGTCGGTTTTGGAGAAACTTATCTACACGTAATAACTCTTGCCCTTTGTCGGCTACAATTCGAAAGTGCTCGAACAACTCATCCTGATCACTATCCTCAGGATCTTGCTCATCAAAGCGTTCCTCTTCTTCATCCCAAGCTCCTGAATTACTCATCGATTTTTGGAAATAATGAGCTTTCTAAATTGATAACTCAAGTCACTAGCTGATTTTACACCAACCAAATAAATTCCCGCAGGAAATAGATTAACTGGCAAATCAACATGATCTAACTGTCCTTCGGTTTCGAAAAGAACCCTCCCGGAAATGTCCATAATCAAAGTGCTAAATTTCGTTTGATTTGGGAATTGTATGGTAGCTTTTTCACTTGCCGGATTAGGGAATAACTTCCAATCGGACCTTTGTGATTGCGACATTTCAGGATTACCAACATAAGTATCGAAGGGCTCACCAAAAAGTGGTCGAATCATCAATGTACCACCTTGTGCATCATAGTTATACCAATTTCCATCGAGATTGTAGTAGATTCTACTGTTGTTGTTGAAGGTCCTATCAAATCCTAGATTAATCTCAAAATTATTTGTTTGAGCCCAACCGATGTAGTAGGTTCCTGCAGGGATAAAAATCGCCGAATCAAGCGTTATTGTTGCAAACGTATTCAAGCCTTGATTTGCTGGGTAATTTATTTCCTGCTCATAAATCAAAGTACCAGGTGCATTTGAGCCTGCCGACCAGATCATCAAATAAAACGGCTGCCCACCTACGTCGCCAATTGTTCTATTGAAGAACATTTGAACAGCCTTTAGTGAATCGCTTAGGTAACAATCAAAACGCTGGGCAGCAAAACCTCCTCCATTGTTGTTTATGCTGATTCTCGCTTCTGGCGTTCCATCATCAAGCGCATAATAATTACTCAAAACTTGAATATAGGTAGCTGTATCGTTTCTCGAAATCTCATCGTTGTTGTCACTCAGATAATGGCTGAGATAATAAACAGTCCAATCTGTGCCGGGATCTTCATACGTATATTTGACAGGCTCTTCTGCAACAAAATCTTCCCGCGGAATAATTGGCCCTTGTGAGCTTAAAACCAAAAGATCGACTTGATTGAAATTTGCATCGAAGAACTCGTAACCATAGAGTTTGTTGGACGGCCCACTGTTTAAAGAGGTGAATGATAGATTGTATAATTCGGCCATATTATCGTTTGCATTTGGCAAAAAATGCCACAGCGGTAACGATTGATAATTGAGTAATAAACTGGACGGTGGATACATAAATGCAAAGTCGTTGTGCAAGGTATCGTTTCTAAAACGACCTGTTTCCAATTTTAGATAATCAATATGCCAATGGTCCCAGCTACCGTTTTGTTGCGCAAAGTTTCTGAAACGAAATTGGAAACCAT
>CANHIS010000091.1 GCA_947460255.1 Bacteroidota bacterium | reverse complement strand
TAAATCCGAATTGCTCAACAGTTTTTCTGGAAGCAATATTTTCAGATTCTATCATCGCAACAATTCGATGCAATTTTAATTCTTGAATCGCAAAATTGCATACAAGAGGTAATGTATTTTTTATAATTCCTTTTCCCCAATATTGCGGCAATAACCAATAGCCAATTTCAGCATTCTGGTGAACTAAATTTCGATTATTAAATCCAATTGCACCGTAAAAAATATCGTTGTTTAATGAGCAAATTGCCCACCAAATCCCCGTTTCGTTTTGTTCAAGTTCACGATAGAATTTTAATTGCTCTTTGGTTTCCTCAAGTGTTGAAAAGCTAACTCCATAATATTTGATAACTTCAGGATTTGAAAGTCCGAGGAAAATATTTTCTAAATCGGTATCAGTAATCTGACGCAATAAGTAGTTCTCAGTTTTAATGGATGGGAAAGTCTGCAAATGGAATATTCTGTTTGAATTCAAAATGCAAATAAATAGATTTAAATCAACACGATTAATAGGAAAAGTACTCAAGTTAACTATCATTTGAACCGTTAAAAATCACCTTTCCAAAAATCGCCTTAGGGGTTGAGGCCAATACCCCGCAGGAACATGCAGCGAAGCGGAATGTACCGAGGAGTATAGCCGAAGACCCGCAAAAGGCCCTGAAAATAAGAAACTTAAAAGGATTCAATCAACATCTGTGCATTGCAGGAAATGTGTAATTTTGCGCCCCTGTAAAAAGCTATACTATGTCTGATCGTCGCGTGCGTGTTCGTTTTGCTCCTTCTCCAACCGGTTATTTGCACATCGGTGGGGTGAGAACGGCGCTTTATAATTACCTTTTTGCCAAGAAACACGGGGGAGATTTCCTTTTGCGAGTGGAAGATACCGACCAAACCCGTTTCGTGCCGGGTGCTGAAGACTACATCATGGAAGCACTCAACTGGCTGGGAATCAACCCTGTTGAAAGTCCATTGCACGGTGGACCGCACACGCCTTACCGTCAAAGTGAGCGCAAACCGATGTATCGTGCTTATGCCGACCAACTTATAGCGAACGATTATGCATACTACGCATTCGATACGCCTGAAGAGCTCGACGAAATGCGCAAGCGTCTCGAGGCAGCAAAAGTAGCGTCGCCACAATACAATGCGATCACGCGGAATTCGATGAAAAATTCGCTCACCTTGCCTGAAGACGAGGTAAAACGCAGATTGGAAGCGGGCGATCCGTATGTGATTCGTATAAAATTACCACGCCAAGAAGAAGTGCGTTTTCACGACATCATTCGTGGCTGGATCGTAGTGCACACGCAGAACATGGACGATAAAGTGCTTTTTAAATCCGACGGCATGCCTACTTACCATTTGGCGAATGTGGTGGACGATTATTTAATGCAAATTACCCATGTAATTCGTGGTGAAGAATGGCTTCCTTCTGCCCCACTCCACGTGATGTTGTACCGATATTTTGGCTGGGAAAGTGTGATGCCGGAATTTGCGCATCTGCCGCTTTTATTGAAGCCTGATGGAAACGGAAAATTGAGCAAACGCGATGGAGATCGTCTTGGATTCCCTGTAGCTCCGCTGAATTGGAAGGATCCAAATTCGGGTGAAACGACCAGTGGTTACCGTGAAAAAGGATATTATCCTGAAGCGGTGTTGAATTTTCTCGCTCTGCTCGGATGGAACCCAGGAACTACGCAGGAAATCTTCAGTCTCGATCAACTTGTAGAGGCTTTCAGCTTGGATCGCGTAAGCAAATCGGGTGCAAAATTCGATTTCGAAAAGGCAAAGTGGTTCAACCATCAGTATTTGTTGATGCGTTCGGATGAAGAATTGGCAGAACAATTCATGCCTTTGTTGCATGAAGCAGGTTTCAACAAACCGATGGAATATGTTAAAATCGTGACTGGCTTGGTGAAAGAGCGTGCGAATTTCGTGCATGATTTCTTAGAGCATTCTCGATTCTTTTTTGAAGGTCCGAAAACCTACGACGAAGCTACATTGAGAAAAAAATGGAAGCCTGAAACGCAAGGCATCATGCAAGGTTGGAGAGATCTTTTAAGCCAAACTGATGATTACAGCGCTCAAAATTTGGAAGCTGCTTTGAAAGCTTATCTAGAGTCGATTAATGTAGGCATCGGACAAGTTTTGCAAGCGTTCAGAATTATGATTACTGGCGTTGGTGCGGGTCCGTCGATGTTTGAAGTATGTTCGTTGATCGGAAAAGAAGAGGTGGTTTCTCGTTTCGATAGCGCATTGTCGTTCACGTCTAGCTTGTAAAAAATGCTAGCAAGGATTGAGCTGGAACAAATGGAGTTTCATGCGTTTCATGGAGTGTATCCGGAAGAAAAAGCGCATGGAGGAAAATTCAGTGTTGATGTATCCTTTAATTACGATGCATCGAATGCTGTTGATAGCGATGCTTTAGAAGATGCATTGGATTACTCTATCGTTTTCGACATCGTGAAAAATGAAATGGCAATTCCATCAGATCTAATTGAACATGTTGCAGGGAGGATTGTTAGATCAATTCGCACTCGCTTTCCTAGCTTGAGCAACCTGAACGTCAGGCTATGCAAGCTAAATCCTCCTTTAGGCGGCAATTTGAAAGGTATTTGTGTTGAGCTACAAGCATGAAAATCAACTTCGCATTCTGGAAGAAAAAGAAAACGGTAAAGAAGATTTGCCAAAAATGTGGGGCGAGCTTCATGTGTACCGTTGGCGAGGGCTGTTGGTGCGAAAATGTTTATGTGAGTAAGGAAAACTTGAGCATGATTCGCAGAAATTACATGGATTGTTTGTGCGAAAAGTGCCTAAAATCGTTCGGTCCGTCAGAAAACTAACGGTATTTTCATTTAGGGCTTGACGGATAACATCAAATTATTACTTTTGTGCCCCCGATGGTTTCGTGGCCGAGTGGCTAGGCAGAGGTCTGCAAAACCTTGTACAGCGGTTCGAATCCGCTCGAAACCTCGAAAGACAAAAATCCCGTCCCTGCAAAGGGCGGGATTTTTTGTTTTCAAGCCTGAGCCAAGCTTGCTTGAGCGAAAGGATAGGAAACAAAAAATCCGCGATTCCGAAGGAATATGGGATTTTTGGAATTAGCACAATGCCCAAACGGCGGATCAAGGCGACCGGAGGAAGCCTTCATCCGCTCAAAACCTCGAAAGACAAAAATCCCGTCCCTGCAAAGGGCGGGATTTTTTGTTTTCAAGCCTGAGCCAAGCTTGCTTTAGCGAAAGGATAGGAAACAAAAAAATCCGCGATTCCGAAGGAATATGGGATTTTGGGGATTTGGCACAATGCCCAAACGGCGGATGAAGGCGCCCGGAGGAAGCCTTCATCCGCTCGAAACCTCGAAAGACAAAAATCCCGTCCCTGCAAAGGGCGGGATTTATGTTTTCTATTTACCCTAGGACGGAAGTCCTACGCTGCGCGGAAGTCCTAGGCTGCATGGAAGTCCTAAGTTGCAAGGAGTACACAACCAAATTCTCAAGCGAAAAATCCCGCAACCTGAGACTTCAGTCCCAGGTTACACAATACATGGTTCCTTCCAGCGGAAGATTTCATTTAGCAGCATGCAGCAAAACATTACAATTGATTATCTTAATTTTGAATACTACTTTAAACGTTACAATCTTAAGATCATGTTAAAACTCTCCACATTGATCATTCTTCAAATGATCATTCTTGCAAGTACCAGTCAAGCCCAAGTTTGGAAATGGGCAAATAGCTTAGGAAGTGAAAATACCTCTACAAGCATCAAGACGATCAAGCCGCACGCGGGTTCAAACTTGCTTATGTGTGGCAGTTTTGCAGCTCCTTCGCTGGTGTTGGGTAGCCAAACGGTTAGTAACTACGGGCAAGATGATGCATTTTTAGCCATCACAGATGCTGAAGGTCAATATTCTTGGGCAACAAGCTTTGGAGGTGCGAACAATGAATCAATCGTAGATGTGGCATCTCATTCTGGTGGTGAATTTGTGGCGATTGGAAATTTCAGCAGCATCTTTTTAACCATTGGAGATACAACCATTGCCAACAGCGGCGAATCGGATGCATTCATTGTAAAATTCAATGCAGACAAATCGATCGCATGGACTAAAAAAATCGGAAGCACAGAAATTGAGGAGATGAAAAGTGTTCGGATGGATGAAAGTGGGAATACTTATGTTTCGGGACAGGTGATTAATAAATTCACGCTTTCGACCATTCATGTGTTTGTTCGGAAATACTCATCCGATGGAAGTCTTTTGTGGCAACAGATTGGACCTTCGGAAGGCAGTTACCCACAAATTTCTGGTTTAGCACTTGATGAAAATGCGAATGTGTATTTGTGTGGAGGAATTATGGGAACCATAACCTTTGAAAATACAGTACTAACGAGTTCATGGCCGAGTGCTGGATTTATTGTGAAATTTAGCAGTTCTGGAGCATTACTCGACACAACCATGAATTTCAATTTCGATAAATACAACGGAATTGAAATTCATCAAAACAATCTTTATACATGTGCAGAAAAAATCAATTGGGGCTTGGGTTGGGGTTGGCCATTGTCTGATTCCAAAATTCTTGTCCAAAAATTAGACGCTGAATTAAATTCTATTTGGAGCCGTGAAGCAGGTGGCGCAGAACCAGTTCAAAGTTTAGATATTGCACGATCAATTAGTGTCGATAATACTGGCAACGCTTATTTAACTGGAACTTATTTCAGCGACACACTAGAATTTGCGGGGCAAACCATGTTGAATCCGTACAATGAGGATTATTATTATCCTCAAATCTTTGTACTTAAATATTCTTCAACTGGTGAGGAAGTGTGGGGCAAATCGCTAGGTGGAATTCACTCAGAACAAAGTGCTGCGGTTTATGCATTTGGAAATGATCAATTCTATCTCGCCGGAAATTTCGAATCTAGTCCATTTACCATTGGAGATTTCAATTTAAACAATACCTCTACTCTAGATTCTTTTTACGTGCATCTTCGACCAGCCCGTTATGGAAGAAAACCAATGGCATTTGTATCACTTTACGACATTGAAACTTCGATCCAAAATTCAAGTAACAATTCACCTAAATTTAATTTGTGGCCAAATCCTACAAATGATTTGTTGTGGATCAATTGCGCTTCAGCATCTTCAAATACATCGGTACAAATAACAAATGCAGATGGTAGGTTGATTCAGCAATCGAATTTCAATAATTCTTCCAAAGAAATGTTATTGGATGTAAGTAAAATCTCAAGTGGGATTTACTTTATAACTGTTACAACTGAGGCAGGAAACACAACTGAGAAATTTGTCAAATATTAAAATTGAATTTTTCAATTTAACCAATACTGATTAATTTAAAGCATGAAAATTCCTTTTCCAAAGAGTGTATTTGTGCTTTTGGCCTTGATTTTCATAGCCTTTCAAAATGTTCAAGCACAACTAAAAATCAATGAAATTCTTGCTGTAAATACAACTACAGCAGCAGATTCGGATTTTGGTGAGTTTTCAGACTTTGTTGAAATACATAATATTGCTGGGATTCCAGTAAACATTGGTGGTTTCACTATTACTGATAATCCGCAACAAACCGATAAATGGGTATTGCCTTCGATGGTTTTAGCACCTGATCAATACCTTATTATTTGGTCAGATGGGCTTGATAAACGTCCTGGTGAAACTGCCTTTGTTCCTTTCAAAAATGAAATGGCAACCATGACTGCGCTACATACAAACTTCAGTTTGAGTGGAGATGGTGAGTACATTGGAATTTTTAATGCTCAGGGCAATTTAATTGATGAAATTTATTTTGGCGTTCAAACCAGCGATGTTTCCTATGGCATTAGTGCGACGAATGCTTCACAGTGGTTGTATTTTGGAGAAGTCAGTTTGGGTGCAATTAATTCTATTTATAGTTCAGCGTTGATGGAATCACCTGGAGAGCCAGTATTTTCGATAACTGAAGGTTTTTATTCCGACCCTCAAACGCTTTTACTCAGCACTTCAGAACCTAATGCTGTAATCCGTTTCACTTTCGATGGTTCAACGCCAAAAGCTTCTTCTCCTGTTTATTCTTCAGGCATCCCAATAAATTTAAGCTTAACGATTAAAGCAAGAATTTATGTGGAAGGAAAAATGCCTGGAAATGTGGTTACAAAAAGTTACTTCATTAATGAAAACAATGAATTTCCAGTTCTTTCCATCAGCTCAAGTGCAACAAACTTATACGGTTTTGATTTCGGAATTCTACAAAATGCGATCAAGGACCGCGAAGTACCAGCAACCATTGAATATTTCGAACCACAAACTGGGGAAAGAGCATTTCAGGCAGGCGTTGGAATTAGAGTATTTGGAACTTCAATTTATTCCTTGCCGCAACGCCCTTTATCAGTAAGATTTAGAGAGAAATATGGAACTGAAATTCTGAGGTATCCGTTATTTCCTGACAAACCGATTCCAAGATACTCTTCATTTTTATTGAGAAATGGAGGGAACGATTACAATACCGCATTTTTCAGAGATGGATTAGGCGTAAATCTTGTGAAAGGAAAAATCGACATTGATTACCAAGATTATAAGCCTTGCGTAGTATTTATCAATGGTGCCTACAATGGGATTTATGAATTTCGTGAACGTTTAGATGAACAATACATTGGAAATAACCACGAAATTAATCCGGAAAATCTCGACTACCTTGAGGACAGTCTGCAAGTTGTAACTGGCAGTCAACACAGCTTCATAGAATTGATGGAATTTGTGCAAAACAACAATCTTGCAGATGCTGAAAATTATGCATATATAGAATCTCAAGTTGACATTAACGAATTGCTGAATTACTTGATTTTACGTGCATTTATTGGATATCAAATTGCAGATTTAAATAACCATTATTGGAAAAACCGTGATGCCGATGGAAATCCAAAGTGGCGCTGGGTAGCAGCCGATCTTGAACACGGTTTCGGACAATTAAGCGGTGATCTTGTTCATGAAAATACAATTGCAAAATTGTCAGGAATTTCAGGCGATTTACCTGAATGGGCGACCATGCTGTTTAATCGTTTATTGCAGAATAATTCATTTCGATATGAATTTATTCAAAGATCTGCAGCCTATTTAAACACCATTTTTAATCCCAATACAACAATTCCAATTCTCGATAGTCTTCAAGCGCATTTTCAAACTCAAATGCCCCGGCATATCGGACGTTGGAACACTCCACCTTCAATTTCAGTTTGGCAATCGAATATTGATCAAATAGAATCTTTTTTACAAAATAGACCTGCATTTTATCGGCAGCATTTAACCGAATTATTCGGAACTGAAGATGGAGCGCAGGTTTCGATGCAGATTTCAGGGCAAGGTAAAGTGCTTGTGAGCGGCACAGCTTTCACCGACAGCATGAGCGGTACGTTTTTCAAAAATGCGTCAATTACTCTGCAAGCCATTCCTGCTCCGGGTCATCGTTTTGTAATGTGGCAAGGCATTGATGGCAGCAATTTAAATACACAATTTACTCCGATCGGAGATACGTCATTTGTGGCCATTTTCGAACCTGAAAACAACCTAAGCATCATTCCATCAATTATTTCTCAAGACACTACTTTAGCCGCCAATGCTTCTCCGTGGTATGGATTTGAGGACATCGTGGTGATGCCAGGAGCTAGACTTACCGTTGAAGCTGGTGCTACGATAAATCTCACCGACGGAGTTTGTATTAACGTCCGTGGAGGAATTTCACTCCGTGGAAACGCCAATCAACGCGTTACCATTCAATCTGATCCTTCTCCATCGGCACGTCGCGATTTCTATGGACAAACAGGTATGTGGGGAAGCATTTTTGCCGAATCACCCACAGACAGCATCATTTTACAATTCAGCGATCTCAAAGGTGGCAGTTTCGGCCGTAACCGCAATTTGCACTTCTCCACCATTTCTGGATATAATTGTCCAATTCTAATCGAAAATTCAACCATCACCGAAGGGAAAGCGCCACTCATTGCAAGAGGAGGAGCGGCAATTATTACCCATTCGGAATTTCACACTTTTTCGAGCGTGAACGGATTCATCAGTTTGTACAATATGGACGCTCCGCGGATAGAAAACTGCATCTTCCGCGGCAACCGCGCGATAAACACAGATGCAATCGATATCAAAGGAATTACCAATGGCATAGTGCGCGATAACGAAATTTACGGTTTCTTGGGATCGAATTGTGACGGTATTGATTTAGGAATTTACTCCGACAATGTGCTGATTGAACGCAATTTCATTCATGATTGCACCGACAAAGGAATTTCCATTGGCTCACAATCAAATGCAATTGTAAGAAGAAATTTAATTTACGATTGTGATCTTGGCGTTGCTTTGAAAGACAGTTTATCGGTTGCATATTTAGACCAAAACACCTTGTATGGAAACCGCATTGGTGTTGCTTGTTATGAGAAAAGCACACTCCGTGGAGGCGCTGAAGCATTTGTAAAAAATACCATCATTTCTGAAAGCTTTGAATCGAGCATTTCATTTGATTCCAAATCTGAAATCCAAGTAGAATATTCGCTTTCGGATCGAGAGGCAATCCCTGGAACGGGAAATTTAAATCAATCTCCAATGTTGATTCATCCAACAACAGGAAATTTTCAACTCTCAACTAGTTCTCCATGTATAGATTCAGGTGATCCGCTATCCGCTGTAGATCCTGATGAAAGTATAGCCGATATGGGTGCTTATTATACGCATTCGGGTAATTACGGATTGTCGATCCACGTCAATGAATTCAGTTACAATGATCCCTTCAATTACCCAACTGGCGATTGGATAGAACTTTTCAACCGAACTGATCAGCCAATTAATATGGCTGGATGGAAGATTACACATGGAATTTCAGAATTTATCATTTCTGATTCAATTATAGTTGCTCCAAGCGGTTATTTAGTTGTTTGTCAGGATATGGAGCGCTTTCAGAATATTCTCCCAAACGTTTCCAATTTGGTTGGGGATTTTCATTTCGATCTCAACAACAAATCCGGTAAAATCGCACTCTTCGATGCTGCTGAACAACAAATTCACAGTGTGCGCTACGCAGATTATCGACCTTGGCCGCCTTTGGCTGATGGACATGGCGCTACTGTAGAATTGGACCAAAACCAAGAAGGCAATTCTCCACTAGAATGGCGTGAAAGCTATAGTTTATTGGGAACTCCAGGCTTATCGAACAGTGTACAAACAGAAATTACTGGAATATTCGTGAATGAAGTGATGGCTTCCAATACAAATACAATCGCTGATGAAAATGGAGAATTCGATGATTGGTTCGAACTCTTCAATGCGTCGGATGATTCGATCAATGTGGGCGGTTTGAGTTTTACCGACGACGACACGGACCAAACAAAGTGGCAAATCCCATTGAATTTCCCAACACAAACGACTATTCCACCTAATGGTTTCTTGGTGATTTGGGCAGATGAAGACCAAGATCAAGGGCCTTTACATGCCGACTTTAAACTCAGTACAACCGGCGAAATGATTGCTATTTCTCAGCGTGATGGTTTAGGGTATTCTGAAAAAGAAAGATTGGAATTCGGTCAACAGATTTTGGATATCACATTTGGCAGAATTCCAGATGGTGGTGCGCTGCTTCAATTTATGCATCCAACGCCGGGAGCAAGCAATTCGGTGAATGGAATTCGAGAATTAAAAAACAATGAATTAGTTGTTTTCCCAAATCCTTTTTCTGATGTTTTATTTATTGAAGCCAATCAAGTTGCAAAGCCTTACCATTTTAAAATAACCGATTTGGTTGGAAAAGTAATATTGGAAAAATCGAATTTAACAGAAGATCAAATCCAATTAAATAGAGGCAATCTAGCGAATGGAATTTATATTGTAAAAATTACTGATGCCAATGGGGAAATTTATTCTTCAAAATCGGTGGCGAATTAAATTGTAATTTCAATAATTAGAACCTTGAATAAATAAGGCTTTCAGGCAACTAAAAAGACAATCAAAATTAAATGAAGGAATGACTATTATTTCAATTCCCCAATTGAATTTTAACGATTTCAATTTTATTGGATCTAGAAATAGATCCTGGATTCAATCCTGGAACAGCTTCAGGAATTTCAGCATTTAATTCACGATAATAATTAATCCACGCAGGAAAATACGCCTGCGTTCGTGGATCTTTAAATGTCATTGGAGCTAATTCGAAAAAATCGGTATTGCTTGCTTTTCGGAAAGCTTCAAACAATACTTCACTGCAATACCATTTATTATTATTAGGCAAAAATGCATCATCGTAAGGTTGTCCAACCAAAGCTTTTGCATTAGCTGCAGCCACTGGAATTAATTCTTTGTACGGCTGTTTTACTCTTCCGACAACAATATTTTTAATTGCTAAAGTATCACCGCTACGCGCAAAAAACTTCTGAACTGAATTCAACTGCACCTTGCTTCCGATGGCTTCAACAACGACCAAAGAATCAGCATCGCGAATTACCATCGCACAATGAGAAAAATCTTGTCCATTCACGCCTTCTGTAACCGCTTCGATTGCATCACACAATTCTCCACAATTTAGATCTTGAAACAATAAATCACCTTCTTGCAAGCCTTTAATGGCATACTGTTGAGCAAATAATTCCAAACTAAAAATTGAAATTAAAATTGCAAATACATATTTGAGTGATGTCATTGAAAAAATCGGGTTAAAATAATCAATACTAACAGCAGAATTGTCTTGCAAACATAAAGCATAACATCATAAGCATTTGCAAAACTGTAGGGTTGTGATTTTTGTCACATAACTTAGAGCAAAACATAAAGACCTTTGCACCAAAATGAAGCAAAATGATAACTACCAATAAACCTCAAACCTTTCAAGAACTTATTGCAGGCGAAAAACCTGTACTGGTCGACTTTTCGGCCGAATGGTGTGGACCATGCAAAATGTTATCTCCCATTCTCGATGAACTTAAACATTTGGTTGGAGAGAAAGCCACCATTATCAAAATCGATGTCGACAAAAATCCTCAAGCGGCGGCGGCATTTAAAATCCAAAGTGTTCCTACCTTGCTGATCTTTAAAAATGGAGAGGTAAAATGGAGACAATCGGGCGTTTTACAAGCCCAAGCGTTAAAACAACTTCTTGATCAATACAATTAAAAACCATGTTCGAAAAAAGAATCTCAATTTTCAGTGCACTTTTTGTGCTCACTCTCAGCTTTTTTGCTTGCCAAGGCGTGGCGCAAAAAGAAGGAACAATCAACAAAACGATTCCTCCCATTGAATTTCAAGAGAAAATCAAATCTGCCGATGCTCAACTGCTTGATGTACGTTCGGAAGGAGAATACTCCGACGGAGGAATCCCCGGCGCAACCAACATAAATTGGAACGGAGGAAACTTCGAACAAAGGGTTGCTTCGCTCGACAAAAACAAACCAGTGATGGTGTATTGCTTAGGAGGAGGGCGAAGTGCTTCTGCTGCGCAAAAACTCAATCAACTTGGTTTCAAAGAAGTATACAACCTCGATGGAGGCATCGTACGTTGGAGGTCGGAAATTAAAACCGCTTCAGCGCCAAAAGGAGGAATGACGATGAACGACTACAATGCAGCGGTTAAAAAACAAACCTATGTTTTGGTAGACTTTAATGCGACTTGGTGCGCACCATGCAAAAAGATGTTGCCTTGGTTAACCAAGTTTTCTGAGGAAAGAAAGTCAGATCTAGATTTCTTAAAAATCGATGCAGATCAAAATGCACAATTGCTCGCCGAAAAAGGTATCAAGGGAATTCCATATTTGGAACTTTACAAAAATGGCGAACTCATTTGGAAACAAAATGGGTTAATTGAAGAAGCTGAATTTCGGAAACAAACCGGATTGTAATTCCTATTTCAACGCTTCCTCTAAAACAAGAAAGCCGTCCCGAGCGATCAGGACGGCTTTCTTGTTTTTAATGCTGTTAGGTTATCTCAATAAGGTAACAGAGCCATTTTCAACGATATCACGATTCTGTTTGTTCTTCATTTCAACCCTAAAAACATAAACGCCTTCTGGAACTGGTTGCGCACTAACAGGAGATTTTCCATCCCATCCTTTGGTGATGTCGCTGGATGAGAAAATTTCATGGCCCCAACGATCGAAAATCACCAAGTTAAAGTCAAGAATCTCTGATCCTTCCACCTTGAACACATCGTTCTTTCCATCATTGTTTGGGGTAAATGCGGCCGGAATGTAGTATTCCGTTCCATACTCCACTTTTACAATGTGCGTAATTTCATCAGTACAGCCAGCTCCATTTACAACCACTTGGGTGATCGGATAATCGCCAGGTTCGTTGAAATTGTAAGTATTTGTTGCTCCCAAAATTGTGTCTTGATTGATCACATAATAGGAATACAATGCATTCTGCGACAAGCTGGTAAGCTCTAATTCATCCACGCCGATAAATAGAATTTCGGGAGTTGCTCGAAATCCTGCAATTGGTTGTTCCAACACTTGAATGAAATTCGGAACCGTCTTGCTTCCAGAACATCCATTGTCGTCGGTTACAGTTAATGTAACTGTCATATAACCAGATGCCTGATACAAATACCCCGGCTCAGCTCCAAAACCTGTATTGCCATCTCCAAATGCCCATTGGTATTCTACATTAGAACCAGCAAGTGGAACCGCTGAAAACTCTGGCGAAAATGGCAAACATCCTTTTACGTTAGATGCATCAAAATCGGCCACTGGATTTGCATTGATCACTACTGAATCCAGATACAAATCCGATGTGCAACCATACTGACTCACCTCCAACGAAATTACATGCGTGCCTTCAATATCGAATGAAATGCCTTGCTGGTCTTTGTCGTTTGGCGAATGTGTAAATGCGTGCGGACCTAAATTCCAAGTGTAACTTGCAGAGGCATCAAATCCACCTTCTCCAATTAAATCAACACTGTGATCTGCCATGCATTGAGGTGCTGGATGTGCAAAATAAGCATTCGGAACAGGAGCCAATGTTACTTCTACCGAATCGGTGCTGCTGCAAAATCCATCAAACACACGCAAAGTGTAAGTGAATGTTTCCACGTATGTGTGGATGCTCGTAAGCGACAAATCTGGCGTTGCGATCGAATCGTTGCTCAATCCACCTGCTGGTAACCAACTGTAAGAATAATTTGGATCTTCGAGTGGACTAAATCTCACGGTGTCGCCTGAGCAAATCTGAGGCACAGTGCCCGCTTCAGCCAATGGAAGCTCGCGAACCACAACTTCAGTAATTCCGGCATTGGCAGCACATCCGTTTTCTAAAATGTCTAGACGAACTTGATAGGTTCCAGCGGTATTCCAGATAATCTGGAATGGACCAACTGCCGAGCCGTCTAGGATTTCAGCTCCGCCAAAATCCCAAGTAAAATCAGCAGTAACTCCTGCCGACCCAATAAATGAAACTGTTATTTCAGAACCTCGACAAGCAACTGTATCTAACTCAAATGCAGCCACCGGCAATTCCTTGATGTTTATCTGCTCAATCGAAGGTGCTGAAATACACATTGCATCTGCAACACTCAAACTAACGGTTTTCAAGCCTGAAGTATCCCATCTAACAATCGGACTTCCAGTTTCATCGCCGCTCACGGCAGATCCTCCATCGAAAGTCCATTGGAAAAGCGCGTTAACATTGGTGCTCGCGGTGTAATTTAACTGTACTTCTTCACCAGCACAAGCTTCCTGTGGGATTGAGAAACTAGCAACCGGAATGTCGAGAAGTAAAAACTCCATCGAGAAAGGCTGCCCTGTTAATCCGTTCACAGAAATTGAAACTTCCACATTCTTTATGCCCGGCGTATTCCATGAAACCTGATACGGCCCTACTCCACTGCCACTCAACACTGTTGCACCGTCGAAATCCCAATTGTACAATGCATTTGGAACTTGTGTACCATTAAAGGTAATCCACATCGGAGTTGAAACGCAAGCGGTATCGTTTTCGGGACTGAAAGATGCACCTGGAAACGGAAGTACCACAATACTGTCGACTACAACTGGCGGAGTGCATCCATTGTTTTCAACTG
>CANHIS010000090.1 GCA_947460255.1 Bacteroidota bacterium | reverse complement strand
AGTTTCTTCATCCAAACGTTCTCCGCATCACCCGGACGCAAGTTTGAAATGGTATGCTTCAGTTGGTCTTCAGAGATTTTTCCCGCCCGATAGGCTTCTCGATAATCCGAAAGCGATAGCAAGGTCGAATACCCCAAATTGCTCGAAGCTTTGTGCAATCCTTCGAAGAAGCGCTCGTGCTGAAATGCATGCAAGGTGTTGTGGTGAATAAAGTCCTTCAGTGGGGCTTGAGCTGGAAGGTAATGCGCGAGATTGTGCAGGGTTTCATCAACTGAAAACCCATGTTTAGCAGCCTTTTTCATCATTCTCCAACAGAATTTGTTTGACGAACAATTCTCTTCCGCGAGGCATGCGAGTGATCCGACATCGCCCGATGCTCTTCCAAGCCTTCAATTTTGAATGCTCCTCCGCTGCGCTGATAGTCAATCTCATAGGCATGAAGCGCTTCCATAACCGTATGGTCAACAAGTTTCGTTTTTCCAACACACACTTTGATGGTTTTCCCTTTCGGGATGCGGTCGAGCTGCTTTTTCAATCCAATGAAATTGGAGAAAACCGCCGAATGCTCTACGTCGATGGTGTACACCTGCGCTTCTTCATCCACCTCAAGGGTGAAAAATGGTTTGAACAAACTTCTGATCGGTACGCCATTGATTGTGTGAATGATAAGCTTGATCAGTACACCGGCCAAAATCCCGATGAGCAAATCGGTAGCGATGGTTACCACTATGGTGGAAATGAAAATGATCAGTTGTTCACGACCAATTTTTAGGGTTTTGCTGAATTCCTTTGGAGATGCAAGTCGGTAACCGGTTACCATTAGGATCGAAGCCAAAGCCGCAAGCGGGATGTGGTGAAGCACTTGAGACAGGAACACGACAAAGACGAGCAGAAACAATCCGTGGAAGAAATTCGCCCATCGGGTGGTTGCGCCGTTGTTCACGTTGGCAGAACTACGAACGACTTCAGCTATGATAGGCAAGCCTCCAATCAAGGAAGAAACGATATTGCCTGTGCCTTTGGCGAAAAGTTCGCGGTTGAAATTGGATTTTCGTTTCCAAGGATCGAGTTTATCGATCGCTGAAGCAGTGAGGAGAGATTCCAAACTCGCTACCAGCGCATAACTCACCATCATTTGAATTCCAAATCCTGTGAAGAGGTAATCGAACCGAGGAAACACGATACCATCCATGAAATTGGCAGGAAGTGAAACAAGAAATTTGGGACCTAATTCATAGGCATGACCGTCGAGGAACAGGTATTTGTGCTGATGTTCGAGGTCGAAATAATATCCCATGGCAATGGCAACCAATACCACGACAAGGGGCGCAGGAAGCATTTGTATCCATTTCGATTTGATCTTTGGTAAGCCGATCAAAATCAAGATGCTTACCAGTGAAATCAGCACAATTTCTGGGTTGAGATGCATGATGCTGCTGGGTATTTCAGCAATGATTTCGAGCATTTCTTTTCCTTCGGGTTTCACGCCGAGTGCGGTATGGATTTGCTTTCCGAAAATCATGATCCCGATGGCCGCGAGCATTCCGTGGACCACAGATGAGGGGAAGAAATTGCTGAGAACTCCGGCTTTTACAAGACCGAAACCCAATTGAAGCACTCCACAGCCAATCCCAACAGCCAAAGTGCATTGGTATGCAAACATTTCGATTTCTGTGGCAGATAAACCCGTTGGTGCCATCGACCGAAATCCTTCAATCGACATGAGCACGATAACAGCCAATCCTGCAGCTGGTCCGTTGATGGTGAGATAGGAACCCGATGTGAGAGATAGCATTAAGCCACCAACAATTCCGGCAATGATTCCTGCCATCGGAGGAACGCCTGAAGCCAGAGCGATTCCGAGGCAAAGTGGCAGTGCAATAAGTGAGATGATGAAGCCTGAAAGTAAATCAGTTCTCCAGTATTTTTTGAGTCCTGCCAATCCATCAGCAGGAAATTGAGTAAGCATAAATGAAAAATTTGAGGTGAATAACACAGTGAATTGAGCGCTTTGTGAGGCGCAAAATCAGCGGACGAAGGTTTTCTTCATCCCAAGTGTTTCATCTCAAATTCTAAAGTTTCTAACCAGCAGGTAGATCGGTGTAGCCGTTTGGGCTAGAGCAGCATCTGGACCGCGGGGAGCAGATGGCTCAATATTGTAACGCTGAAAGCCGAAAATAGATCGAACGGCAAGCAGCTGAAGCAGCAGTTTTTTGGTGAACTCAGTTTCCGATTCCTCCTCAGTGATTTCATCTGCTAGAAATTTCTCAGCATGATGACCTTTTACGTCCTTGTGTTTTATCTGAGCAGAAAGCGTTTCGAAAGATCTGATGCCATTGAATAAATCGCAGGCACAAACAGAAGCTTGTGAGCCGATAAATAACAATAGAAGAATGAAACCTTTGATTTTCACGGTACAAATGTAGGCGAAAGATAATTGGCAATCCTACGTAACGGTATTAAATAGTTTAATCGCTCAGCGGGACAGCCCATCTGAAACGCATGGCAATGCATCGTATTGTGCGCTACAACTGTAGCATTTCGCCTGTGTCACTGTTTTACGCTCTGCGGATGAACTTCCAACCCATCCATCCAGAAGAAACGGTTAATGTGATCATCGCAACGAAGATGATCCACACACCTGATCCGGACGAATTAACTTGGGTTGCGTCAGAGAATAATCTGACGTTCATCGGCACTAAAAACAGTGCAAGGAGGAAACTAAGTAATCCTAACAACCTTATCATGGAATACGAATTTATACCTCTGTAGAGACCTTTCGTAACGTGCTGATAACAAGCAATCAACCGGATAGTGTTAATAACTACTATGTTTAAATCATTGAAAATGTGAGAGTTGTGTGTTTTTGGTCTTGAATTAGGATGTAAGTAAATGCAAAACGGCCTCCACTAAGGGAAGCCGTTTGGTGTAAGATCAGTGCAAATTATTGTTTGATAAATCGAAGAGTAGTGTAACCGTCTGAATTCGAAAGTCTAAGGAGGTAGATCCCCTTTGGAAGTTCTGAAATGTCGTTTTCCTCTGAGCTTGTTTCGCTTGGAATCATCTGTTTATTCAGGTAAACCTTGCCATCTACTCCAATGATTTCAGCTTGAACTTCTTGTCCAATCCAGTCTTCTTCAAACTTTAAGTTTAGCATTTCAGTTGCCGGATTCGGATACAAGGTTGGAATGCTACGTGCAAACATGTCAATGGTGTTACTTTCCACTTTGTCGTCTTGTTCAACAATTGGGGCCGCCAGAGGTACGGTGAATGTTGAACATCTGCTTGTGGAACTGCCACAGTTGTTGTTTGCTCGAACGCATAAGGAGTAAGAGTTCAAATTGGTTCTAACGAATGTAATGTTGTTTGTGCCTTGGCCTCCAGTGATGGATGCTCCCGTGGCTGTCCAAGTAAAACTTGTTGCTCCTGTTACATTAGCGACAGAGGCCGTTCCTGTAGCCAAAAGGACAGTAGCACCTGTTTTCGTGATCGTTCCAGGTTGTGCAGGAACTGCTGCCGATAATGTGGTACTTCTCAAGTTGCTGTTGCAATCATTGGAAGCGATTGCTCTAACGGATAGGGTTCCACCAGTAAATCCAGCGCCTGAAACCAACAAGATCGAATTTCCAGTCGCATTGCCTGAGATACTTGTTCCTGTTGGGATGGTCCATTGAAATGAACTTGCTCCAGGAACAGCAGCTACTGAGAATGTTCTGCTTGTATTACAGAATCCTGTGGTGGTTCCAGAAATGGCTCCAGGAGTTGCCAATTGGTTAGTGATTGTGATGCTGCGTGAAGCACTTATTGAACCACATCCACCTGAAGATGCAACTGTATACGTGAATGTATAAGTGCCTGCAGTACTCAATGAAGGCCTAATTCCTCCTGTTGAGGTGTTGAACGATAATCCAGCAGGAGTGGAAGAGAACGTTCCTCCGGCAGGAGAAATTAAGGCTGGTGTTACAGTTCCAGTGTTTGATCTGCAAAAATTGGGATTCAGAAACTGAAGGGTAACTAAGGGTGTATTTACAATTGTTACACTTGTGGAAGTTGTAAATACACCACAATTTCCACTTGCTGGAAGCGTGTAGCTGATTGTATAAGTTCCTGCTGTTGATGTGGAAGGCGTTATTGCTCCTGTGCTGCTATTGATTGTAAGTCCAGCAGGTGTTGCCGAATATGTTCCATTGGCAGCCCCAGTGCGTGTTACGCTTTGAGCTGAAGTGATATTCTTGCAATAGGATGTTTGCGCATAACTGATTGCTGCTGATGGTCCACGCACTACGTTGATCGATGCGTCAATATTGGCATTGCAGGTATTGGAAAAATAACGTGCTCTAATTGTTCCGCTGGTGAAGCTCGGGGAAAATGTAGCTGTTACAATTGTTGCATTGGGATCATTGATCGTAATCCCAGGAGTAAGGATCCATTCAGGAATAATGAGATCGCCTCCAATTCCAGGTCCGGTAGGTTGATTAAAATTAGCGATGTATTGGGCAGTATTGTTTCCTTCTCCAGCTACACAAAGTGGCCCACCGATATGCTGAGTCGTTGTTGTTGTTACAACAATGTTATTGGATACAACCGTTCCGCATCCTTGTAATTCACATGTGATCACTTCATTGTTTTGAGGATTGGTGATGAAGAATGTACTTCCGTTTCCAGATACAATTCCATTGCGTTTCCAAACCAAATTCGGAATTCCTTGAATATTGGTCGTTGTTGCTGTAAAATTCACTTCGGATTCTGAGCAAACTGGAAAAACCGCTGTGGTTGCAATCGAAATACTTTGATTTATTGGTTGATGCGCTCCGACACTGCATCCCACACTTATCGAACTTCTTGTCATGACATCCAAGCCTCCATCGATATCATTTTGTGTTAAATTCTTGCGGCTAAATCCAACGCCTACCGTGGCAGCCATCACTTCAGCAGAAGTACTTCTGGTATGTGCTAATTGATGCAAATGTCCCAATTCATGCAAGGCCACAGTTTCAAAATCAATTTCTGAGGCTGATGGTGCGTCACTTCCAAAATTCCACGCAAATCCTGCAGCATTGTCATTGAAAATGATGTCTTGTGCAGCTGTAATTGCTTTCGTTGAATTGCCAGATCCACAACCCGAAACATAGTTGATTCCACGGCCTAGTACATTTGAAGGCAATGGGCTCAAAACATCGTCAGTGATCAAGTTTACGCCATCATTGGCATCAGTTCTAATAGCACTTTCAGTGGAAGAAATAGTCCAATTAAATCGAGTTGAACACATCCACTTATTGATTGCCCTTAAAAAAGTCTCGCGTCCCTCGGAAGTGAAAGTGGCATTGAATTGATTGTTGAATTGCAAAGTATATCCTCCTAAATTATTGAGATTTCCTGCATTCATTACCGCTGTTGTATCACCTGCAGAAATTGGAAGGTTGAATAGAGAATATTTCACTGTGATATTTCCCGCGCTTGTTGCAACTGCACCAGCTGATGGCGTTACTCTCACTTGTCCGTTGGCTGCTGCATTATCTGCAGATTGTCCTACAAGCCTAGAAGGCACCATTACCCTGATTTGGTTGTCGTTCCATGATATGTAGTCTTTTGCAAATGGCTGAGCGAAAGAACCTGTAGCAGTAGTGAATTCTACGAATCCAGATCCGCGGATAGCGCCAAATCCACTGCCATTGATGGTGAGGATAGATTTTGTGCCTGCGGTAATTACCATCGGACTCAACGAAGCAATTGTTGCAGCAGTGCTTCCATTGGTTTGTGGGATTATGGTTCTCAATTCTGGGATGTAGATTCTTGGTGTTTCGCCAGATATGTTCTGAAAGGAACGTTTCAATTCATCTAGGTTGTTAAATCGATCAAAAACATCCGAAACTTTGTGGTTATTGGGATTTACGGTGAAGACACCTTCCAACGACATGCCCACACTGTAAGCGTTAGGGTAGGAGGGAAGTCCTTTCCAATGTGCAGGAACTTGATTGAGGAGCAGAACAGCTTCATCGCCTGTGTAGAGATCGATACGATCACTGAACTGCATAGACAATTCATCCAAATCGCCGCCTTCCGTGATCAAATTGATTTCTGCATTTGTATTCCCTTTGTATGATTCTATCACTTGTAAGCGATGCGTGGTGTAAATCTTCGATTTTGACGTATTCCAAATAGACTGTCGTTCGATGACCCTTGCTCGAACGATCAGTTCGCTGCTTTGCACCAATTGAACAGTGCTTAGTTTGATCATGTTGCAATGGACCTCTTGCGCCATTGAACTCACTGCCATTAATGCAGAGAATAATAAAAATAAGAAATGCTTTTTCATGTGAGATAAGTTTTATGCAAACCTGCCAAGAAAAAGCAAGAAAGTAAATCACTAGAATTGGTGATTATGAATTTAATCCATTGACTTTTAGGTACATAAAATAAATTGACTAAATCTAGTGATTGACATTGTCAAATTTATTTTCTTGTCTTTTTATATGATATTGAATATTAAAAAAATCTGAATTACTGAATATTTTAAGGAGGCAAGTTTAAATCATCGAGTGAATTTTAAATTTTTATTTTGAGGCTTACTCATTCTAGAAATTTAGAATGAGTATAAACTCTCATTTGCGTTTGTAGATGTTGAAGAGTAAACATAATTTTGTCGAATAGTGCTGAATCTATGAAAATGAAATTTTTGCTCAATTGGGCAATTTTACTGGTGTTTATAGCCTGTAAAAAAGAAACTGTGAATGATGCTTCCATTTATGGAACATGGACGTATCAACAAGTTGAACTCCTTAGCGACGATAATCCTAAAACACTTCCGCTTTCTGGGAGTTTCGTTTTTCAGGCTTCCGACCGATCAATATTAGCAGGTGGAACGCTATATGGAGAAAAGTTAGCCTGTGTGGCCGAGTTACCTAAAGTGGGAGGTGATGATGAAAATCTACAGCCATTTAAGGAAACTCAGAAAATTTATTTCACCGAGTCAACCCATAAAGACAATTACAATTTCCGCAATTTCTACAATGGAATTTATGGTTATGAAATTCAAGGCGGATTGATCAATTATTCAAGTTTAGCCATGTCGTTAAACAAAGAAAATGAAATGACAATTCAATTAACCAACTCCGCTGCTTCGCTAATTAACAGTTATCCTGTAGTTACAATTAAACTCGTGAAGCAATGAAAAAGACTCTCTTATTATTGTTCAGTTGGTTAGTTTATCTTCAATCAATTAACGCTCAAATTGAGAATTCTGATTTAATTTTATTTGGTGTCGAGCGTGTTTCAGGCAGTTATACAGGCGTTTCTCCATATATTATTGATGATCAATATCGTCTCCAGAATTTGATGACTTGGAGAATGGAGTTTATTACTCCAAAAACAAATATTCTTGTTGGATTTTCGTGGCCAACAATGATGCTTTTTAATTTAAATGGACGCTGGGATCAAGGCTCCTCACTAACCGAGAATAGGTTTATTCCAATTCAAAACCGTTCAGTTTTTCGTTTTGGTAGGTATACTTTGTTAGGTAATAGAGAAAAGAAAGGACTGCGTTTCGGCATTGGTGGTCAATTGCATGTACGACAGTTTGGAACCTACAAAGAGAATGTCGCTAGAACTGGAATTACAAATGGTAAAACATTAGGTGTTGGAGCCCTAGCTTTAAGACCTCAATATGGCATTGGTCCTACGTTTCATCTCGCAGACTCGTATGGAAGTTTGGTTTATCAGCGATTGTCTTTGAATGTGGACTATGTCCCAGGTAAAATTAGTGGAATTGATATTTATCCAGAATGGCTGTGGACAGTTAATATAAAAGGTATTGGCGCATTTTTGAGTTTAACTTACCGATATGAAAGGCTATCAGGAAGCGTTCAAGATGGTCAGGTTACAACACCAATTACTACCGATTTTACTTTGCATAAAGCGCTTTCCTTTGAATTTGGATTGTCTATTAGAACAAATTAAGGTTTTTTATTTCTGTCTTTCTAGATTGAAATTCAAGTAAATAAATAAATTGATTGAATTTCAATTGTGTCATCACAAAAAGAAACGGTTTTTTCTTGGTGTGTCTGAATGGGTTATTGTATGCAATTTATTTTAACACGCATGCAGCAATCCCCTTTTTGAGGCATCTAAGCTTCAAATCAATAATTATGAAGATAATTTTAACTTTTGTCGCAATATTTCAATTAGGCTTTTCAGAATTAGTATTTAGTCAGTTAAATTGTCGAGCAATTGAGCCGACATCTAATTATATTCCTCAAAATAATATAGGCTCTAACCGAAGCGATGAACCATTTGTTATTCCTGTAATTGTTCATGTTTTTAATGTAAATAATTTCATTCCTGTTACACCGGGAAGTATTCTAGAATGTATTGAATTGGCTAATAATCATTTTTCAGGTATTTTGCCCAATCTAAATGATGTACAGCCCGAATTTCAAAGCGTAGTCTCCAATCCAAATGTGCAGCTAAAATTGGCGACTAAATTGCCTGATAGTTCATGTTTTAATGGGATTATTTTTCATGATCTACCCAATGTAGGTGTAATACCAAGCGACTTCTCCGTTTATTCCATTGATACAGAGCATTATTTGAACATTCATATTGCGATGAGTGATTTTTCATATGCTACCTTTCCAACGCCAGGATTAATTGCAGGAAATCCAAACGACTTTATTTTTCTAACCAACTATGATGCTCGGTTGAGACAGAATACATTGGTACATGAATTAGGTCATTGGTTAGGATTGGGGCACACGTTTGGGCCATCAAATTCATCAGGTATTTCTTGCAATGATGACGGAATTGAAGATACTCCTCCTACCAAAGGATCGGTTGGTGGAACCTGCAACTTAACATTGAGTGAGTGCACGCCTGGAATCATTGAAAATGTAAACAATCACATGGATTATTCGAATTGTCCGTTGATGTTTACTGCTGATCAATCAGAACGAATGAGCGATGTAGTGTCTGATACAAATTTAACTCGCCATCAAGTTGGTACACCTGATAATATTCAAAGAACAGGTGTTTTTGAGCAACCTTATTGTGAAGGAGTCCTTTCTACATACAACGATCAGTTTCGAGGCTGCGATAGTACCTTAATTCGCCTTTATGGAATGTACACAAATTTTATTGCCGATTCGGTAAGCTGGTATTGTCCGGGCGCTACACAGGAATTGTGGTTAACAGATCATCCCAATGTGTATTACCAATCCGAAGGAACTAAAACTGCATATTTCTCAGTGTGTCGTGACGGTGTTTGTAATACAATAGAGCACACATTTTTTGCTGATATAGCAGAACCATCACTTTCATTGCCGTTTACGAGCTTTCCATTTAGTGAAGATTTTGAAGATGATTTTTCATTTCCGCAAACCAATATGGTCTTGGATTCTGACGATTTAACACCTTGGCAAATCTGTAATTTCGCAGGATACAATAGTGAAAATTGTCTTTATGTACCTGCGATGTTTAACTCAGAAATGGACACAACATCTGTGTTAATTGGTGCTTTTGATTTTACACAATTAAACAATGTATTGGTTACTGCTAAAGTTGCAGTAAGCGCTCCTGAAAATGGATCTTATTGCATTTTTGAAATTGTGTTGCGCAATCCATGTAATTTTTTTATCCCTAGTGGAGCTTATTTAGTTCTGCCAATTAATGAGATAAATGAAGGCAATTCGGAGACTAATTTTGTGCCTTCAAATACTACACAATGGCATGATATTCAATTTACTTGGCCAAATTGGACTGGTGCAGCAAGGGCAGAATTAGAATTACGTGTTCGCTATTTTCCACTCACTCTTGGAAATACACCCGAAGCCTTTTATTTAGACAATATTACAGTAGGTGAACTTGATGTAATTACTCAAACAAATGAAATTCAATTAACGGATTTTGATTTATTCCCCAATCCCGCAACTGATCAATTATCGCTAAAACTTAACAGTAACAAACCCGAATCTTTCAAGATTTTCTCACCACTTGGAAGTTTAGTGCAGGTTGGAATAATCGACAATAACAATTCAATTTCCCTGCAGCATCTCAACGCTGGAGTTTACTTAATTCAGATCAACAATTCGATTAAGCGATTTGTGAAGATGTAGAGTACAACGTACAACGTATAACGTATTTCGTACAACGTATTTCGTATGCAATTAAATAACATACTGTCCAAAATTATAAATTCGAATTACTAATTACTTAATACTTAATACTTAATACTTAATACTTAATACTTAATACTTAATACTTAATACTCAATACTTAATACTTAATACTTAATACGTAATACTAATCCCTCACACACCTCACCGAAAACCCCACTTTTTTCGAATTGCTTGCTTGTGCTAAATTGGAATTCGCATAGGTAATCTGTCGGTTCACCAAAACGTCTGACCCATTTTCTTTTGAGCTCCACCAAATTCCCATGTTGGATAACGAATTGTAAGCACCGTTGCCTTGAAGGATTCTCGATCCTCCTGGTTTTGCAGAAAATCCTATTTCATCCGTTGCTGGTGTACCCGGACCATACCACAAATCCAAGGTCTTTAATTTGTCGCCCGCTACACTTTCTCCTCCTAGAAAATTGGACAAATTTACCCAGTCGCTGTCGTGAGGCACTTTCCAACCTGTTGGACAAAGTCCTCTGCTATCCATCACCGAATAACCATTGTACAATCGCCCGTAAATATTCAAGTTAACCGAATCGTTGTCGTAATAGCATTGGGCTGATGTATTTAATTGGATCCAACTTGATCCTTCTGTTTCCAAAGGAATACTATCACCATTGGCAAATCTTGAAACCGTTAAATTGCTGGCGATCCAGCAAGTACCATCTACATCAATTACATTGTAAACATTCCCGTCAATATCTACCAAACTATCCGGACAAGGCACTACAACCGGCGGTTCATCATTTGGGTGAGGAAATCCCGTTAAATCTATTTCGTGCTTACAAGAGCTCACACCAATTGTAATCAGTCCTAATAATACAAGCTTATTCACCATAAAGGATCGTTTGTTTTCATTGTATGTTAGTTACAAATGTAGTTGATGAGGCATTAAGATCCATTCACTGCCAATTTTTCTTCAACCGATACACCAATCGTTTTCCTTTTTCTTTGCGTCTTTTCAAATGCGATAATCATCAATCCACGGACTAAAGTCCATGGCTGCGTCATTGCAAAATGGTCTTTTCGAATCTCTATAATCCACGGACTAAAGTCCATGGCTGCATAATTTCAAAATGATCTTTTCGAATTTCAATAATCCACGAACTAAAGTCCATGGCTGCGTGTTGCATTCTTGCCATTTTCTTCTAAAGACTAAAGACTCAGTACTCAAGATTAAAATCAATCGACCTCATCAATACCATCATCGATACAATAGATTTCATATATCAAATACTTCCACCTAAGTTTGTCTCATCATTTATCCCAACAACTTTAAACTAAACCATATGAAACACTCTTTTCTGGTCCTCGCCATGGCCATCGGAGCAGGCGCTTCAGCTCAAGGCGATAAAGCAACGTCGTCGGATGCGAAATGCCCCTTCCACACGCCAACCGAAGGAACCAACGTGAGTATGAAAAGCACCCAGAATCACGATTGGTGGCCGAATCAACTAAATCTCGGTGTACTTCGCCAACACTCAGAATTGTCGAATCCATACGATCCGAATTTCGACTACAAAAAACAATTCAGCAGCCTCGATTACGCTGCACTCAAAAAAGACATCCAAGAAACGCTCACCAAATCGGAAGACTGGTGGCCTGCCGATTACGGCAATTACGGTCCACTGTTTATCCGCATGGCTTGGCACAGTGCCGGAACTTACCGCACAGGCGATGGCCGCGGAGGCACCCGTTCAGGGATGCAACGTTTCGCCCCGCAAAATAGCTGGCCCGACAATGCGAACCTCGACAAAGCACGTCGCCTCCTTTGGCCAATCAAACAGAAATACGGCAACAAAATCTCTTGGGCCGATCTCATGATCCTTACCGGAAATGTTGCGCTCGAATCAATGGGCTTCAAAACCTACGGATTTGCCGCAGGTCGTGAAGATGTTTGGGAACCAGAACAAAATGTTTACTGGGGACCAGAAACCAAATGGCTCGACGATAAACGTTATGCTGAAGGTCGCAAGCTTGAAAATCCACTTGCAGCAGTGCAAATGGGGCTCATCTACGTGAATCCTGAAGGTCCTAACGGAAATCCTGATCCACTCCTCGCTGCAAAAGACATCCGCGAAACTTTTGGTCGCATGGGGATGAACGACGAAGAAACAGTTGCCCTCATCGCCGGAGGCCATACATTAGGTAAAACACACGGTGCTGGTGATGCTAAAAATGTTGGTCCAGAACCAGAAGGAGCAGGAATCGAAGAGCAAGGTTTTGGCTGGAAAAGTACCTACGGATCAGGTAAAGGAAAAGACGCCATCACATCAGGTTTAGAAGTTATTTGGACTTCCACGCCAGTAAAATGGGGACATGGATATTTCACCAATCTGTTTTCCTACGAATGGGAATTAACGAAAAGTCCAGCTGGCGCAAATCAGTGGGTAGCTAAAGATGCTGATCCAAGTGTTCCAGATGCGTTCGATGCCAACAAAAAGCACCGTCCAACCATGCTTACAACCGATCTTTCTATGCGATTCGATCCTGAGTATGGCAAAATTTCTAAGCGCTTCCTCGACAATCCTGAAGAATTCGAGAAAGCATTTGCAAAAGCCTGGTTCAAACTCACACACCGCGATATGGGTCCAAAAACGACCTATTGGGGACCAGAAATTCCGAAAGAAGACCTCATCTGGCAAGATCCAATCCCGGCTGTTGATCACACTTTGGTAAACGCAAAAGACATCTCCGAATTAAAAGCGACCATTCTTAAATCGGGGCTTACAATTCCTGAAATGGTAACAACCGCTTGGGCTTCTGCATCAACGTACCGTATTTCAGATCGCCGCGGTGGTGCAAATGGTGCAAGAATTCGACTCGCTCCACAAAAAGATTGGGAAGCCAACAATCCGAAACAATTGGCCAAAGTCCTTGCTGCATTGGAGAAAATTCAAACAGATTTTAATGCCAAAGCTCCAAAAGGGAAACGCGTTTCGATGGCCGATTTAATTGTTTTGGCAGGAAGTGCCGCAATCGAGCAAGCCGCTAAAAACGCTGGTGTAACTGTTGAAGTGCCATTTATCGCTGGTCGTATGGATGCCCTTCAAGAACAAACCGATGTGGCTTCATTCGCACTCCTTGAGCCGATGGCCGATGGTTTCCGCAATTACCAGAAAAAGCAGTACACCGTTTCTACCGAAGAATTACTGGTTGACAAAGCACAATTGCTCACCTTAACAGCTCCAGAAATGACTGTCCTCGTGGGCGGTATGCGTGCTGTGGGAGCCAACTACGACAATTCAAAACACGGCATGCTATCGTCTAAAAAAGACGCACTTTCAAACGATTATTTCGTGCAATTGCTTGATATGAGCACCACTTGGAAGGCCATCAACGACGACAAAGAAGTGTTCGAAGGCCGCGACCGCAAAACAGGAGCCGTGAAATTCACTGCCACACGCGCCGATTTAATTTTCGGTTCAAACTCCGAACTCCGCGCACTTGCCGAAGTTTACGCCAGCAGCGATGCCAACGAGAAATTCGTGAAAGACTTCGCCGCAGCATGGACCAAAGTGATGAATCTCGACCGATTCGAAGTGAAAAAATAATTAGGTTAGGTTAAGTTTGAAACCGCCATCGGATGCATTTCGGTGGCGGTTTTGTTTTTTCTCGCAAGGATTCATTCACTTTTTAGGCGGCTATTCCGGCTGTCGCTACTCGCTTTGTGCTTCCGCTTCGCTCCAGCACAAGAGCTCAAACACGCCGCTCCATCCGGGCCGCGGCAGCAGAGTAGGGTGGAGGTGTGGAAATCAATCTGCCTCTTCCTCAAAAGATCAGTTCAATTGATCATCAAGAATTATCCAAAATTCCTTAAAATGAAATGTAAATTTCAATCCGAATTTTTTCTATCCATATTTAATCAAAACTAGCATTCAATTTATTTCATT
>CANHIS010000089.1 GCA_947460255.1 Bacteroidota bacterium | reverse complement strand
TTCAAGTAAGTTGTCGGGATGTTTATCGTCGCTGCAGAGCATTACTTTTTCGGGGTGAAGCTTTAACAGCGGATGCAGAGCATCGAAATTTCGGGCAGCACTTCCTTCTCGGATCTGAACGAACATGCCGGCGTTGATCTTATCGAGTGCCTCATCTAGTGTGAAACATTCATGGTCGGTTTCTATTCCTGCGGAAGCATACCGAACAACATCATTTCCGCGCAACCCTGGAGCATGGCCATCAACAGGTTTGTTGTGCAGTTTTGCGGAGGCAATTTTCGCCATCACATCAGGGTCGTGATGCAAAACTCCTGGATAATTCATCATTTCGGCGAGGTACCAAATATCGTCTCGCTGTAGCAGTTTATTTACCGCTTCAACATCCAGCGAAGCGCCTGCGGTTTCAAATTGCGTCGCAGGAACGCAGGATGGAGCTCCGAAGAAAAAATGAAACGGAACTTTTGAGGCATCTTCAAGCATAAACTCAACACCTTCGATACCAAGCACATTGGCAATTTCATGTGGGTCTGAAACTGTTCCTACCATGCCATGAAGCACTGCCATTCGCGCAAATTCTGAAGGAACAAGCAAACTACTTTCAATGTGCACATGCGCATCGATGAATCCGGGGAGAATGTAGGTGCTACATTCATCAGAATTTGTTGGAAGTATAGAAATAATTTTACCTCCTTCAACGGTTAATTGCCCAGGAAAAGTAGTTTTGTTTACTATGTCGATGATATGCGCGTGAATGCGAAAGTTTTGCTGCATGGTTGCAATGTGCGATTTTTAGGAATATTGCACAAGTCGCTTGTGGCTGACAATTTTACACGTTTTGGCAGATATGACTTCAATTTTAATTCGTTGTAGAACAAAACATTACATAATAAAGAATGTTAATGAAGCTAAATCATGCCTGTAAACTCAGGAAAGAGATGATTTTTGTTGAAGTAAAGTATGGCCTTGACTAAAGTCGGAAAGAAAGCACGTGCACTTTTAATTTGTAAACCCAACAGCGAAATTCAGTTAGATCAACCCGATTTGTCGTTGGAGTTTGCGTTGGAACGTAGTCCAGATCCTGAAATTTACCAGGCATCTAAGTTTGGCGTGTATGGTTCGGTGGAATACTTGGCGGCCTTGTCGAAAAGTGCTGGCGATTCGGGCACGTTCATTTATCCACAGGTGTATTCTCAAGGTAAATTGTTGGCAGCTGGATGTTTTCAGGAGCTGAATTTGAATCGAGAAAAATTAAATGATTTAGGAAGGATTTTCGCAGCAGATAGTTCTTGGTCACTCAGATTAGAAGGCGCAGTGAAAGGTCTTTTGGGCTCGAAATCGAAGAGTATGAAAGTGCTCATTGCTGGAAATTGTCAGGTGAGTGGCCCTTACGGATTATTTTTTGAGCAAAATGTTAGTGAAGCAGATCAGCTTATCATTTGGCAACAATTGATACAGTTTATAGAGCGTGATTTGTATCCGTTTTCGATAGTTTTGGTGAAGGATTTAGGCAGTCGTTCGTCACAAATGGATGCTTCTTGGCGACGTGATAGCTTTTCGGCGACGCAGGTTTTGCCTGTGATGCAGATGGAATTGAATGCGCAATGGTTGGTTTTTGAAGATTACCTAGCTGCGATGGGCTCGAAATACCGAATTCGGGCAAAAGCCGCAAGGAAAAAAGGCAGGGAGCTTCAACTAAAACGTTTGAATACGGATGAAATCGTTCAGAATCTAGATTCCATCATGGAGCTTTACAGCAACGTTTATGTGCGGGCAAGATTCAGGCTGCAAAGGGTAAACAAGGATTACTTTGTACAATTATCTAAAATGGATTCCGGGAAATTTGTGTTCAATGCTTGGATGGATGGAGATGTGATGGTTGGATTTAGCACCATGATTTTGGATCAAGACCGCGCTGATGCACATCTGATCGGCTTAAATTACGATACGAATAAGACGCATTCATTGTATCTAAATATGTTGTACCAATATGTTGAAGATGCAATTTCTGCACGATCAAAATTGCTCGATTTAGGAAGAACTGCCATGGAGATAAAGAGCACTGTGGGCGCGGTTCCTGTGGATTTATCTGTTTATTTGAAATTAAAAAACCCTTTGTTGAATGGACTTGCATGCATGTTGGTAGGAAGTTCGGCTCCAGAAGCCTGGGTTCAAAGGCATCCATTCAAAAACAATTAGGCAATGAGCCATGTGCGAGTAATCTCGATCTCGCCATCGTTGGGTTAAAATGTTTGATGCTGATATAATTTGAAAATTTAGCTAGCGTTAAGGGTTAGTATTTAAGCCTCTATGAATTTGTTTTTTGATTAGAGTTTATGGGGGAATCTATTTTTTCGTGCTTATCAATAATATCGTTTGTTATTTTTGAGCGATTACAAATTTTCTTTATAGACAAAATCTACAGTCGCTGAATTGTAGGTTAATTATTGAAGGATGGGCGAGATAGCAAACGTGACTAAGTTAAACATTGTAATTACAGACGATCAACCGATTTTTTGCGAAGGATTGTCGAAACTTGTTTCGAGTTGGCCTCGAGCAGGTAAGGTCACAGAAGCACTAGGAGGCTGCGCTTTGTTAGAGTTGCTGAAGGTTTCTCAGTGGGATATTGTAATCTTAGATGTTGATATGCCCGAAATGAATGGCGTTGAAACGTTGAAAGTTATTAGAGAACTTTATCCTGATCAAAAGGTGCTTATCCTCACTCAAATTGAAGACGAGGTTACTTTGAAGGAACTGATTCGATTAGGGGTTTCTGGTTTTATTCTAAAGAATATTAGATTTTCAGAACTTTCGAAGGCTTTAGATATGATTGCTGAAGGTTCTGAGTACTTTACAGCTTCAATCACTAGTGTTTTCTATAGGTTATTGCTTAACCAAGAAGAGGCAACCAAAAAAATCATTGAATTAAACGACCGAGAAATAGAAATCTTGAAATGCACCTGCATGCAATTGTCTGTGGAGGAAACAGCAGAGAAGTTATTTTTAAGTGTCTCTTCAGTAAAGAAATATAAGATGAGTCTTTTGGATAAAACAGGTAGCAAGAATACCGTAGGCTTGGTTCGATTCGCTTTAAAACAAGGAATAGTTAAACTGGCCGATATATAGTAAATCGCCTATTTATGTTCCTTTCGACAAGATAAGATTGAACTATTGTTCAGTTGCAATTGAACTTAGGGGTAATTGCCTATATGTAAAAAGCGTTACTTTTACTCCGTTGGTTTCGTATTGCTAATTATTAATCTGAATTTATTATTTAGGCTCTCCTCAAAGGGAGCCTTCTTTTTTAATCCACATCCACAGATGCGAAGGTTAAAGCAAAAGCTAAAATCAATCCAGTTACCACTGCTCCAAATGTGATTGAGTAGGCAAGGATTTTCTGTTTTCGGGCGATCTCCAAACTTTCTCTGAACAATTCTTCCCCAACATTTTTTTGGTCAATGCCTAATTTCGTTAGCGGTTTTAAGGCGTTCTGAAAAATTATATCTCCTTCATGTGTTAGATGTCGCAAAGCTTCTTGGCTTTCTCCAGTTCTGCTTTTAGCAATCATTTCTATTTCTTCAATTCTGTAGGATTGCAATCCTTCTGAAAAATTTTTAAGGTCCTGCTTTTCTTCTGGAACCAAATAAGTAGCACCAATTTTTCTGATTAAAGAATCGATATCTCGATTGTTTTTTTGAATTTTCTTTTCGTAAAATTTCCTTTCAAATTCGATGGTTGAGGTAATGTGATTTTCGAGGTTAACTCTATTTTCATATAGCCGTGCCATGGCCACACTGACATCCATTTCGGGAATTAGTCGGTCTTCATACATTGATCGAAATGAATGTGTTATAGATTCGATTCCTTGGGTTGAATACAAGCCAAGTACAATGAAAAACATGAAGAGAAGCCCGAATGCTCCCGCAATTCTTGTTTTTTGTTTAAGTCTTAGAAATTTTTTCATTCGCCCGTTTGACCCAAATTATTGATTGTGATCCAGTTTCCAGGAATCTTGATTATTTGATGTGATTGATTCATTTCCTGTTCAACTACAAATGGATCTGCAAATCTTTGATAGGGTTCGGAATTTAATTGTTCTAAAATTTTTCCTGTTTTACTCACCACCAATGCCGATTGCGAATCGTTGTATATGGTAAGGTCTTCCACGCACGCAATCGAGCCATTAAAATCGCCAACCACAATTGTTTGGTAGAGCGGGAATACTTCACGAATCAATGCAAGTGAATCGGAAAATGTAAGCGGCTTTATTTCAGCTTCTGAAAGGTCGGGTAAGCCCGAGAACATCGGAATTAGTTCGTGTCCATTTCCAGAAATAAATCCCCATTCTTTTCCTTTTCGAACAGCTGCTCGTCCGGATGAAAAATTCCTCACTTCATCATATTGTGTTAAAACTACCTCAGCACCGTTTTCATTAATAAAGCCCCAACCTTTGTCGGATTTTACGGCTGCAAATCCTTCCGTGAAACGCACAACTTCAAGATATTTCGGTTCAACAATTTCTTTTCCGTATGCATTTACCAAGGCGAATTTGTTGGATCCGTCGGCTTGTGGGCACTTGCCAAAGATCAAGCTTCCTTTGTTGTAAATTAATTCTGAATATTTAGGTTCGATAGATTCTTCTCCTTGGATATTTAAAAATCCCCAAAGATTATCCTTTCTGAATGCCGCGGTATAACCATAGTAAGGCAGCACTTCGTCGTACTGAGGTAGCACGATGGTGTCGTTTCCATGCTGAATTTTCCATTGATCGCCCATGCGAACATTGATCTTTCCATCTTGGAATCCGTTTTCATATTCTGCGAACACACAAGAAATAATTTCTTCACCGCGTGAATCTGCAAAGCCCCATTTCCCAGATTTCATCACAGGAGCCAAACCTTCACTGAAATAATCAATTGCTGAGTAGGCGGGAGGAAGTACGGTGTTTCCAGTATTGTCTATTAATCCCTTCAATCCATTTTGCTGGATCAAATAATGTTTTTGATCGAATCTGAAGATCTCTTCATACCGAGCTTCAATGAGGACTTTTCCAGTATTGTCGAGAATTCCAGCTTGATTATCTTTAACAAATACTGCAATGCCGTTGTCGAAATTATCGATAAAGGCATATTGCGCGTCCACAACAATTTGTCCGTTTTTATTAATAAATCCGTAGCCTTTTTCGTTGTTGAAAATCGAGAATCCTTCACGTAGATCGAAAACTTGATCAGCTTTGGCTTGGATTGGTTGTAAAGCCCCATTTTTGGAACAAAAGAAATAAGCTCCATTTTTCTTAACTACTGCAGCTTCTTCAGAAAATGAAAATGCCTCTTCGAACATGAATGGAATGGCAGTTTTTCCAGATTCGTTTATGTAACCCCAAAGCATATTTTTGGAATCCATCACAGCGGCTAATCCATCTTTGAAGTCTCTGGCATTTTGGAATTTGGTTTTTGAAATTCTTCCACCATTAAGGTTAATAAACCCAAACTTACTTAGGTGCGTATCAAAAATCCGAATTTTTGAATCTGATATCGGCTCAGGAATAATGTGATAAGGAAATTCATAATACAAATAACCACCCTTGGTTATTAACTGATACTGTAAAACCAACACTTTTGCATCGAGTATGAACTGACGCTTTCTTGCTAAGGTGATCGTATCGGATTTAAATTGCCATATATAATCGTAATCTGCAGGCACAACTATATCGCCAGCCGAATTGGTCATTCCTTCATACAGGTAAACTTGTCCGTCTTCGGCTGTTTTCTCGATTTGAAATTTTGTTAGTTCCGATTGAGCGTTTGCCGGATGTCCGATTAACAAAAAAAAGAAACCGAATAAACCAATGAATTTGAGAATATTCATGGGTTTATCCGGTTTGGATTGAATAAAAATACTTTTTAAAAAGGGTAATTGATTAGATGCCATAGTAAAGAGGATCACAAAGATCGAACATTAATGATGAGCATCGAATTTCATACCAAAAAGATATGATCAATAATAATCTTCTTCAGATTCTGATTGGCCTTTGCCTTCTTCAGCGCGCTTAGCCTCTTTTCTTTTTCTTTGATCTTCTTTGTAAGAAACCCAGCGTTTCCATTGTTCTGGACTTAAAATCGCTTGCAATTTGTCATCAGCCTTTTGGTTGATTGCTTTGATTTCGGACTTTACTTTTTCTTTGTCGCCTTGGTTTGCTTTTCTAGCAGATTCTTTAGCGTTTTCTCTGTCGAGAAAAATCTGCTTCACAGCTTGAGTTTGACTATCGTTAATTCCTGTTTGGCCAATTACCATGCGAAGTGCACGTGTTGCTTTATCTTCTGGCGTGAGGTTTCTTTTTTGTGTTTTTGCTTGTTGCTGCGCTGGAGCGGCAGTTTCAGTTGATTGAGCATAGGTTCCAAGCGCAAATGCCAAACATGCTGATAAAAAGAGCGTTTTCATATTAATTGGTTTTTAAAATTCGAATCTCTGACAATGATAATCAAAATGGTTTAATCATGATGCAGAAATGATGAAGGTAGTTGCATGTGTTAATTATCTGGATGATCTTCAGTTTCTGGATGAACATCTTTGACCATCAAATAATGCTGAATTTCATCAAACAGAAGGAAGGTTTTTTCTTGAATTCTGTAGTTGTTGCTGAGGTAAAATGGCACTGCAGTTTCTCTTGCTTGAAGGCAGAATTGAGTGATGGTTGGATAATTTCTCAGGCCTAGATTTTCAACATATTTTAAAACGGCTTTTCCCAAACCTTTTCCTTGGTATTTTGGATCAACAGCCATGAATCTTATTTGGGCCTGTTGTTCAGAAATCTGACTCACCCTTGCAACTGCTAACGCCTTTCCATCCTCGCCAAAAATAGCTCCATGAAAAGCTGCATGATCATCAATTGCATGTTCGGTTCCTGGTGCTTGGTTCCATGGTTTTCTGAGCACCGAAAAGCGAAGTTGATAATAGTTCTCCCATTGATCAGGAGCATTGGGTTGAAGAATTTTCCACTGTGGCATAAACTTAATAATTCCAGTTATTTAATCCTGAAGCATTATAAAGGTATGCGATTGAAAGTGCGTATTTCATTTCCAATTCAGCGAGTTTTACACCAGAATTCACCAAGTTCGACTCCCGTGCGTTTACAAGAAACACCGAGCTTTCACCATTAAAGAATCGAACTTGTTCTCCAGTTACAAGTTGTCTCATAGCTTCTAGCAACAGCTTTTGGTTTCTAAGTTGAATTTCGAGATTCTTTAGCTCGTTAAATCTAGCATTAACTGATATTTCTACGTTTCTTTTGGTTTCTGCGTAATTAAATTCTGCAATACTAATTTGGGTTTTGGTGCCCTTGAGCTTTCCTCTTTCTTTTCGCAACAACAATGGCATGCCGGCCGAAATACCAAATTTATAGTTGTTCATTAATAGTGTGTTCTGCGAAATATCAGTATTCACAGGACTTCTTAAGAAATTGTAGTTCAAGTTTAATTCGGGTTTCAGCATCTCAGCACGAAATCTTCTTTCGAATTCCAATTGCCGAAGACCTGCGTTTATCTTACGGAGATCTGGATGAAATTGAACAGCTTGGCCGCGTAAACTGTCAAGTTTTTCTTGGCTGATTATGTAATTGTTCGGATCTATAAATGATGGAAAAATCGTTGTGTCCAATTCTACAGGATCACCTGTTTCCGACCAAAGATGCCCCGATAAAACCAATCTAGCATTTTTGTAATCGAGTTGTGCTTGCTCGAATTGATTGGCTCGTTGGATTAGGTTTGTGAAAGCTTCCACGGTATCGAGCGCTGAGTTGTTACCGTTTTTCTGAAGTTCTTTGATTGCACTGAAACGAACTTCAGCCAACTTTAATCCTTCGGTGATAAAATCCAATTGTCGATAACTAAAATACCACTGCCAATAATCGGCACTCGCTTTCACGAGGAACTTATTGATCAATGAAATTTGCTGAGCTTCACTGGCTTCAACATATTGCTGCGCCTGTCGGAGTGTATTCCTGCGGTCGTCCATCAGCAATCCCGCGCCTAACGGTAAAGTGTAACCAATGTAAACAAGACCTCCGTCTGGTGTAGATCTTTCTGGATTTAAAAAATCACCACGGTTCCGCTCAAAGCCTCCTTTGAACTCGCCAATCCACGCAGGAACAGTAAGATACGCGTCGAGTGAATTCCAGTAGCTTTTTTCGTCGAAATCTTTCTCATTGAAAAGTGCTCTTGCCTTCGGGTCGAAGTTTCCGCGGGCTGCCAATAGATCGAATCTCGCTTTTTCGGGCAACAAAACTGCCTGCTTTACCACGGGATGTCTTTTGCTCACCAAATCAAGAAAACTTCTGATCGACAGCACGGTGGTATCTCTTTGCGCTTGAAGATGATTCAAGAATAAGAAGCAGAAGATCAATGCAATAGATCGAATCATTTCTTCTCAGCTTTTTCGGAATTCACTTCTTTATCCTCCGATTTTTTAACGCCTTCTTGCAATAAATTCGGAGGAAATCCATTGAGTTGACGCCAGATTTCGAACCAAATCGGCACATTGTCGAGCATCGCCCAAGCGTAAATACTACTTCCCATTCTGAGCTGTGGAGGCCACGGAGTATCTTCAGGATCTGGAACTACGAGTACTCTGAATTTCCCATTTTTACTTTCAACAGCATCAATATTGTTGACGATTCCTCCGAAGGTTCCAACACTTACATCGGGCCACCCACTGAAAACAATTGCAGGCCATCCATCAAACTGAATCCTTACTTTGTTTCCAGGACGCAGCAACGGAATATCCATGGCGCGAACGTAAACTTCAACAGCCAATTTCGGATTTGACGGCATGATCGTGATGATGGATTCTCCTTCTTTGATGTTTTCTCCAAGTCCAACGCGCACTGCCTGAACAATATAGCCGTCTTGTGGCGCTCTAATGGTGTAGAAGGTGTTTCTCACCAACATGGATGAATATTCATTTTCAAGTTTGGCCAAATCACCTTCAGCCTCAGCTGCGTATGCCAATGTTGAATTTCTTTCACTATCTGCTTTGGAGGTTTTTTCCATGTAATCTGCTCGAATTGAATTGAGCTCGATTTGCGCATTGAGCAACCCGTTTTTCGCGTCCAACAATTTATTCTCTTGAGAAATCAGTTTAGCTGCAACTTGTTGAAATTTCTCTTGTCGGCGCTGGTAATCGATCAATGAAATGAAGCCTTTGTTGAACAGATTTCTTCCAAGCGTTAGTTGCGTATCTGCGATGATGTAGTTGGTGTTTTCTGCCACCAAATCGATAGAGTCTGACTTTACTTTGAGTTTAGATTGAATGACCTTGTTTTCAGCTTGTTTCAATTTGAGAATTAAGCCACTGTTTAATGCTGAAATCTGATTTGACAGAGATTGTGCCTTTTGAATAGTTGAATTTATCACGCCTTGTTTAGCGCCAACTTGCTGCTGAAGACGAGGAATGAGTTCAGGATCCAAGAATTTCTCCTTGATCTCGGTAAGTACTACGATTGTATCACCTTTTTTTACATACTGTCCTTCTTTTACGTACCATTTGTCGATTCTGCCCGCAATCGGCGATTGTATTGTTTGTGGTCGTTCTTCTGGCGACAATGCAGTTAATTGTCCGGCGCCATCCACATTTTGTTGCCAAGGCACAAACATGAAGATGAAAAGGATCAGGAGAATACCCAAAAGCCACCAGGTAACAATTCTTCCTGTGCGGGGCGTGCTGACCAGTCGGATCGAATACAACTTTTGATTTTTAAGTTGATTCTCAACAGATTGAGGTGAAATATTGAGCATATTATCGTACAGGTAAAATAAGTTCTTTAAATACTGGAGAGGATGCCAATTCTTTGAGTGTTCCGCTAGCTGCAATGGCGCCTTCGCTGAGGATCACAATGCGATCGCAGGCTTCCATGATTACCGGGTCTGATGATATGGCAATTAAGGTCATTTCGTTTTGCGAGTGGATGAGGCTGTTCACAAGCGCATCTTTCTCTTTCCTTCCAAGCGATTCGAAATGATCGTGGAATAGCATAAGCGATGGTTTTTTCACCAAGCTTCTAGCCAGAAGCAGCTTTTTTACAGCAGAACCGGGCCATCCCCGTCCACCGGGAAGAAGTTTCGTGAAAATTCCATTCGGAAGCTGGTTCACAAAATCGTTGATGCCTGCTTTTTTCAGTGCTTCAATTACATCAAATTGCGAAAGTCCGGGTTTGCCAAGACGCACGTTTTCTTCTACAGATCCTGCGAATACTTCGTCGCTGCTTAGGTTTACTGCAACAATCTCGTGTAGATCGGTGATATGCAAATTGCGCAATGAAATACCGTTGATGGTAATGACACCAGAATAATTCGTCAATAAACCACTGAGGATTTTGGTGAGCGTGTGCTTTCCTGAGCCATTTAATCCTGTGATGCAAATTTTTTCGCCCGCCTTGATGTCGAGTGAAATATTATCCAATACTTGTCCACCAACGTCTGGATAAGAATAGTTGAGGTTATTGATCTTGATATCGAGACCTTGGCCAGATCTGATGTTTTCGAGTTTGATACCTTGGCTGCGCTCGAGTGGAAGATCGCTCACTTGGCCAATTTTTTCAACTGCTGTAAGCACATCGTACACCGTTTCGATGCTTAGGATGAGCTTTTCAACTGCACTAATTACAGTAATAATCACTATTTCGGAAGCAACGAACTGCCCGAGTGTAATTTCTCTTTCTACCACAAGAATGCAACCTAGAATTAAGGTTCCACCTGTTACCAAAAGCTTGAAAACAGTGATGTTTATAAATTGTGTGATCAGAATTCGGAAGTGCTTCTTCCTTGCACCAAGGTAATCGTCTACATGGTCGTCGGTTTTATCGAGCGGCATGTTTGTGTATCCAGCCAGTTTGAATGTCTGAATATTTCTCGCCATTTCCTCAAACCATGCTACCGTTTGGTATTTGTAGGAAGATTCTTTAATGGACGTTTTTAGCGCTTTCGGACCTGTGATTCGGAACATGAGAATCAATACAGCGAAAAGCATAATCCCAAAGAAAATGAACGATGAATGGTAGAATGAAAGCAATAGCAAACCAAAAAGAATCTGCAGAAATGCTGTGGTGAGATCGAGTAGGATTTTTGAAAAGCCCTTTTGAAGCGTTAAGACATCAAAAAAGCGATTCATCAATTCAGGAGGATACGCATTCAACAAAGCTTCTGATCGAATCCTTGGGATACGGAATGCGAATTCGAAGGCTGCTTTGGTGAAAATGCGTCGTTGGAGAATCTCGACCAAATAAATCTGCATAATTTGAAGACCTCCGGAGATGATTATCCCAATAATCACAAAGGTGATTAAGACAATTACTCCGTCGAAAAGCATCCCACCTGAAATTCTGCCTATAATCGCTTGAATTCCTAAGGGAAGCGACAGGTTAATTAAACCGATGATAATCGCATAAACATAGATGTAAACAATATTCTTTCGCTCGGAAGCGATGAATTTAAACAGTCTTTTTAGCGGTGTGAAAAACTCCTTTTTGCCTTGAAGCTCGTCTACAATGTCCTGACCAACCATCGATTGCATCTGCACAGGATTCATAGTGTAAAGCAGTTTCTCTGGATTTATGCTGCATTTTAATGTTCCCGAATTGTAGTGGTTTCTAATTTCCTCGTAGCTGAGAATCTTTGGTAAATAAGGCGTTAGCTGGTCGTCGCTGAGTTCAATTATTTCTTCATCCTCAAAAATCCAAGCTTTGATGCTTCGCTCGTCTCCAAACAACAACATAGGCTTTAATCCATCGTCGTGTATGAATAGCAAACATGGGAAACTCAGATTCTTTAATACATTTTGAAATTCTTCGGCTGTAAATTCCTTCCTAATGAATGATAAGTTGGTGGCTACTGCAACTTCCGACAACGATGCTAGAAATCCTTCAAAGGTGGATTCTTTCGGATCCATTCTTTCAACTAGCCGTCTGATTGCAAGGCCCGATTCTGGAGATTTGAGCAGTTTCGAAATTCTGTTCAGGATTGGGACAATTATTTGATTCTTCATTCAGACGCTGTTTTCCAGATTATAGATTCCTGTGCTAAAATGGTATTACCTAAGAATTGTTTTTAAAAGCGGCGTGCCATTAGCAGAAACCAAGCCAATATCTGCCGTGAATACCATTGGATAAAGGTTAGGGGAATTTTCCTTATTGAGATGAATGGTCAAATGTAGGTTAGAAAAGCTTGCTGTAAAAAAGACAAAGAAATTTTTAGAGAATCCCTTGTTTAACTTTCTCTCTCTGCCGCCTTATTCGCACATATTAGGTTGCAGCAACAGATAGCATTATCCCAAATCAAGACATTGATTTTATTGTCCAATATTGTACCAAGTGTTTATCGAAGCTACAAGGTTTTTAGCCAACGCTCCGTTAAAATTTAAGTACTCAATGTACTTTCTTCAACACGGTATTGAAGCTTCGACAAGCCAGCATAAACGCCATCAGGAATTTGAATCAACTCTTCGTGTGTACCACTTTCCCGCACGTGACCTTGATCGATCACCAAGATTCTATCAGCATTTCTGATCGTAGATAAGCGGTGTGCCACGATAAATGAGGTTCTTCCAACCATCAATTTGTCTAACGCTTCTTGCACCAAACGTTCCGACTCAGAATCGAGCGACGAGGTGGCTTCATCCAAAATCAAGATCGATGGGTTCTTCAATACAGCTCGAGCAATTGCAATTCGCTGGCGCTGCCCACCACTCAAGGTGATACCTCGTTCACCAACCACGGTTTCGAATTTGTCGGTAAACGATTCGATGAACTGTCTTGCATTGGCTTTTTCAGCTGCCGCAATCACTTCATCCATACTTGCATCCGGCTTGCCGTAAAGAATGTTTTCTTTGATAGTTCCTCCAAACAAGATGACATCCTGAGGCACAATTGCCATCTGATTTCTCAAATCGGTAAGCGAATATGAACGCGTGTCTTTGTCGTCGATACGAATGCTTCCAGAATCGGGATCGTAAAAACGAAGCAACAGTTGTGTAATAGTAGATTTACCAGCACCGCTCGGGCCAACAATCGCAATGCTTTGTCCCGGAAGGGCCTCAAAGGTAACATCACGAAGCACTTGCATTTCTTTTCTAGCCGGATATGAAAAACCAACCGATTCGAACTTTACTGCACCATGAACCCTCAATCCAGTATCGGTTTTTTGTGTAGTAAGGTCGATTGTTTCTGCTTGCTGATCAAGGATTTCGAAGATTCTCTCGGTGGCACCAACAGCTTTTTGAATTTGTGCATATAACTCGGCCAAACCGCCAATTGACGCGCCGATAAATGAAGTGTAAAGCACAAATGAAATTACTTCTCCGAATTTAATTTCGCCCCGCTGCATCAGGATTGTCGCATACCAAACAATGCCAACGATCGCTCCGAAAAGCGCTAATATGATGAACGATGCAAACAAACCTCTCGAAAATGCTGATTTGAGCGACAACGCTGCGATTTCTTTTACTGATGTACGATATCGAGCAACTTCAAGGATTTCATTCGCAAACGATTTCACATTTACGATGCCTTGCATGGTTTCCTGCACGATAGTGTTCGAAACCGCCACTTGATCTTGCGCCTTTCGGCTGATTTTTCGAATGTAGCGACCGAAAATAATGGCGACCACAACAATCGCTGGAATTAAGGCCACCATAAACAAGGTGAGCTGAATTGAAATGATCGAAATCAGGATCATTCCGCCAATTACTAATGTAATCTGACGAAGAAACTCTGCAACAGTGGTGGAAAATGTGTCTTGAATTTGGGTGATGTCGGCCGAAATACGGCTGTTAATTTCTCCCACACGGGTTTGGGTGAAAAACGACATTGGTAACGTAATCAAATGACTGTAAAGGTGTTCTCTCAATCTAACCAAGGTGTTTTCGGTGGTTTGAGCGAACAAATAAATCCGCATAAACGAGAAGAACGATTGTGCTGCCAGAATAACCATGAGCAGCACGGCTTTGTCGTTAATGGCACTTAAACCATTTTCGCCAGTGGAGTTCACTAAATCGCCGATCAGCTTTGGAAACGCTAACGCCGTTGCAGAGGTTAACGCCAGAAAAACCAAACCAGCAATGTATTTACCTTTGTCGGGCTTCATGTAGGTAAATA
>CANHIS010000088.1 GCA_947460255.1 Bacteroidota bacterium | reverse complement strand
CAAAAAGCTATCTGCATCATTTGTATCGCCGATCGCCTGTAGAGCAGGCATTAATTTCTGCCACTCAATTCTGGTGAACCCAATTTGTAATTCATCGCCAGGGTAGAGGAGTGCATGGGAAATCTTGGAACCGTTAACCAAAGTGCCGTAATGACTTTTCAAGTCTTCTACAATTAATTCACCATTAGAAATATAAAGAATGCAGTGAAAATCTTCCGCTGCTCGGTCTTTGATCACCAAGTCATTCGTAGGATTTTTACCGATTCTGAGCATCTTTAAATTTTAACAGTTATTTCAATTTGACCGACACGTATTCTGTCGGCAGCTTTCAATTCGATTTCTCGGATACGTTCACCATTTACAAAAGTTCCATTAGTACTGCCTAAATCCTCAATCGAAACCTTGCCTTTTTTCAATCTGATCACAGCATGGCGTCCAGTAACCGTTTGTTCTGGAACGTGAATATCGTTGGTATCGTGTCTTCCTAAAAATGTTTCTTCTTTAATCAAAGGATATGTTTGAGTTCTTCCATTCAAGCTAACCAAAACCACTGGACCATTTGATTTGGGTGGTTCATTAGGAAATACAGGCGAATTAATTTCTGTTTCCTGTTTTTTGTAACTTGATTTTTGTTGAACTCGAATAGTTGAAATTGGGGCTTTTTCTTCAATCTTCGGGATCTCATCTTCGATTGTATCCGGCGAAGTCATGTCGATTTCCTTACTTGAGGATCTTGATTTTCTTTTGGAAAACAAATTTATCATGATCATGACGATAACAATAAATCCTAATATTCCAATTGAGAACCACATATACTTGCGGTAATCTTCAGGAATCAAACTTCCACCAGAAAAAACGCTTGCTGTAACTATCTGGCGGGAGCCTCTGAAATTCAATTCTATTTTAGCCGTGTTAAGCTGTAGCTCATTGTATGCCGTTAAAGTGACTTCATATGAAGCATCTTTCATGCTTTCAGGCACGGGCAAATTCAAAATGTCGGTTAAGGCATTTGCAATCTCGATCTGCGATTTGCAAGTGAAATATTTCCCGCCGGTTTTTCTACTTATTAAGTCCATCCTTCCAGCACTGTAGGCACTATCGCTCGCTAAAACAGTAATTGAATGTACTGGCATTCCGGCATCTTTGGCTGCACCAATAACGCTTGAACTGGTTTGCGGAGATTTGCTGTTGTTTCGAGCCGCTGATATTACCACAAAAATCCGATGTTGTGGTATTCCTTTTTCGGTATTAAAGTATTTGAGTGTTTCTAGAATGTTTTTGTAGAGATCAGATCTTAATGCGGTGTCTTCAAATGCCCGCATTTTGCTAATTATTGACTCCCTGATTTGGCCATGGTTAGGAGAGAAATGGTCTGCCATTTTCATTAACCCAAGACTGTCAACTTCAAACGATCCGAAAGTGCCGGCATTGAAAAGGTCTTCAGGTTCGAGATTGTCCATTGCACTAATAATTCCTTCTCGAATTTCAATCAACGGTTTTCCAAATGTATTTCCAGAAGATTCCATTAAGAAGAATATTGCTCTTCCTTTTTCAGGCGCTGATCCTGGTGCGCTTTCGTTAATGGTGAAGGTTAGAGGCCTGCCATCTTGACTAAGTGACAATTCACTTTTATCGAATTTTTTCTTGCCTTTATAAACGATTTGCAATTTCACATTTGGGAAAGCCGAAGAATCGATGGAAGTGATCATAAGATCCTGTGCTCCAACATTTCCTGCAGAATTAAGCAGCCACAATAAGGTGAAAACAAAAGCAGCTTTGATAAAATTCAACTGCTTGATTAACTTTAGATTCAACATCGCGATTTTACTAAAGATTGGGTCCTTTATAGGTATTATCATTTTCATCCTCAAGAAACAAAAATGCAAAAAACAAAAGGCAATAATGCTATTCAATTTCACAGTTATAAACAGAATTATTTACATCTTCGAACAACAAATTAAGTTCAAAATGTCGGTCATCAAACAATGGTTTAGTAGTAAGGCTGAAATCCACGTGGCAGTAACCGTTGTAATTGTTTGTTTGATGCTCATGTTGCGGGAATATTTGGGCTCAGGAGAACAATTATCAGATATGGTTTTCAGTACTTTTTTTCCTACACAAGTTCCTGAACACTATCATAGAATGCTTGCTTGGGCTGGTGGATGTGTGATTTTTTACCTCGCCATTCCGATGTTGTTCTCTAAATTCGTATTCAAGCAATCTCTAATAAGCACTGGATTTTCAACAAAGATCCCACGCGATCATTTGAAAATTTACCTCCTCATGTTGACGGTCGTTTTACCTTTGGTTGTTATTGCTTCTTTAGACGCGCATTTTCAAGCCACATATCCGTTCTTTTACTTTCCGAAGGGTGAATTTCCTACCCAAAGATTCATCACTTGGGAAATCGCTTATTTACTTCAATTTGTAGCGATTGAGTATTTCTTTAGAGGATTTATTTTGTTCAATTGTAAGCCGATTTTTCAGGAGTTTTCTGTTTACATTTCAGTTATTCCATATTGCATGATTCACTTCGGTAAGCCCATGCCTGAAACAATCGGTGCGATTATCGCAGGAATATTTTTAGGGAAAATGGCACTTCGATCGGGAAGTATCTTACCTGGCATTGCCTTGCATTACACTGTTGCAATTACCATGGATTTACTGAGCCTTTGGCAGCAAGATTATTTTTGAAGCCTCTGCAAATAATAGGGAGCGATTTCCATTAAGGAAACATCAATCGAACGATAACTTGCACCATATTGAAGAGATCGATTGTTATCGAACTGATTATTTGAAGATGCCATTTTTATCAAATCTTTGGTCATCATTGGTTTTCGCCGCATAAAGAAAGCTAGGATAACATCTAATCGATAAGCCAATTGAATTAGAAATGCAGAAACTTCCCTGGAAGGAGCTTTGGCTTTCATGGCATTGGCTACTTTGGCTAAGAATGTTTTTGTTGTTAAGTTTTCTGCCGAAAGAATGATGCGCTTTCCTGTGACATCGTTCAACCAAAATTGGATTATGGCTTGAGCGACATCTCTCACATCAACATATCCGCCTCTTCCATTGATAAATGCAGGTAACCCTTTATGGATTTGGTGAAAAATCCTTGCACTACTCCTGGCATCAAACGACGGCCCAATAATAAACGCAGGATTAACAACCAGCACTTTTAGTCCTTCTTCTTGTGCGCGCCAAACTTCTTGTTCTGCCAAATACTTTGAGGTCGAATAAGTTGTGTGCGATTTCCCGGGCTTCCAGAAATAATCTTCATCCACAAATCCATCTGGATTAGGACCTAAAGTGGCTACAGAGCTAACATATCCGAACCATTCAACACCAGAATTCATTGAAACATTTACCAAATTTGCAGTCCCTTCAATATTGGTCTTATTCATTAGGCTGGTATCTGTTTGATAAACAGATACTAAAGCGGCTGCATGAAAAACTGTTTTAACACCCATTAAGGCTTCCTCTAAAAAAGGCAAATCGTTAATATCACCAATTGCCCAATCTATTTTAGAATTGAGAGCACTTATGTTTATTTGATAATATTCGATAAGCTCATTTATGTAGTATTCAGTTTTTTCTTTGTCTCTTACAAGAAGTTTGATTTTGTGACCTTGTTGAAGAAGTTCTAAAACTAGGTGACTTCCAACTATTCCACTGGCACCAGTTACTAATATTGTAGGTTGTTTAAGATCCATTTGTGAGGTGAAAACTACGACATAATTCTGAGGGTGCAAATTTCCAAATAAATGTCAATTCCTTACAGAGACAACCATTTAATGAGGTTAAAAGTTAACTTTGAACAAGTGAATGGCCTCAAGAACTGAATTTTTAAACGAAAGATCATGAGAATCCTCTTAGTTATTTCTTTTTTGTTGATTGCAAAATTGGGTTTTTCCCAGGTAAAAAAAGCCAAACTAGATACTGGTATTGCGAGTTATTATGCCGATAAGTTTCATGGTCGGAAGACTGCTAGTGGTGAAGTTTTTCATCAAGACAGCCTTACGGCCGCGCACAAACACCTACCTTTCGGCACCTTGGTGAAGGTAACCAATTTGAGAAACAATCAATCTGTAATTGTTAAAGTTAATGATCGAGGCATGAAGGGTACGAATCGTGTGATTGATCTGAGCAAAGCCGCAGCGAGAGAGTTAAATATGCTTGGTGCAGGTTTAGTGAAAGTGAAAGTTGAAGTATTGAACGAATAAAGCCACTTATGAACATATTGCACTTTGGGCGGGAGGTTATCTTCTGAGAAGTTTTTTCGTGTAAAATGCTATAATATTGTCAATGAGATATAAACTTTTTTATTGAAAAGATTGATTTCCCTAATAAGTCAAACCATTTATCGATTGCCAAGCTTGCTATGAACTAAAATATTAGCATTTGATTTATTAGTTACAGTACTAGCGCTCCATCTTCGTCTACTTAGCTAAAATCTGCGGTTTTTCAGAATCCTTTTAAAGAGGAAAATCACTAGACTAAGAAAACTTATCAGCTTGCCTGTTTGCAAGAAATTCAAACACTTAAAGTACAATACACTTTTACAGGCGGGGTTTATTCAAGATACAATTTGTGTGCGATTTAGAAAGATATCATATTGCTAATGATCCTTCACTAAAGCATGTAATTGTATATTTTAGACTTCAATTAAACATTTAGCACCGATTTAACGATAGGCAGCCATTGAAGTGTTCACAATTTAATTTGCAATTAATCTCATTTTTTTGTGGGTATAACCCAAGTTATTCCCCTACCCAATGGAAATTTACAGTTTTTATGAATCCGTGTAAAGTGAAAACTTACCGAGGAAATATAAGAAACAAACAAGGCTGTTGAAAACCTAAAGGACCTTAATCATGCTCCTGATAGTCAGAAGACTCCGCTTTTTCAATGGTACGATTCATCTCTATTGCCAAAGCTTCTTGTTCGGCAAATGTTTTTGAATCAGTGCTTGTGGTTACCAACCATGCATTTCCAGACTTTCTGAAAACTTGAACTTGAAGGCCATATTGGGATAAAATAGATTTCTCAAAATCAATAATTGTTTGAAGAGGATCGATCTCCAAGGTTCCTGAAATGGCTATATCAGACAGTTCAGAAATCTTCAACTTATCGTTTCGTATCAATTCATTTGCAGTTAAAATTTGATCTTGATTCAAGTCTCTAAAAAAGCCTAGTTTTAAATGTGGAAACAATGAAGTAAACTGCTTTTGAATTTCTTCAATTGTTGTTTCTAATTTGAGTTTAATTTGCATGATGATTGATTTTCGTGATGCAAAGCTATTCTACAATTAAGCTTCAAAAAATGATAATTGTCAGCTATTGTGATTTGAAATCATTATTCTCACGCAGACCAATCAAGCATTTTACAGCAATTAATGGAATTCTCAGTTAAATGAATTGATGTATTTATGGGGTAAACCAATACACCAACTTTAGTACGATAGCCCGATTTTTTTTGGTTAAATCGGGGGTTTGAAAATTATCTGTGAACACGACAAAGAAATCGCTCATTGGCTGAAATCGCCATTGAAACCGGGCGAAAATGTTCATATTTTTCAGTTGATCGTTGTATTGCAAAATACTGCTGAAGAACATATTTCGGCTAAAACTAATGTCCAACTGCGGCCCAATCAGATTGAGGGTTATCGGCGAAAATCCTGTTCCTAAATCAATTTCATCACGGGTGTAGTTCAGTCCAATTAGACCGAATGGAGGAAATCTAAACTGACCAATAGCCGAAATTGAAGTTTTGAAACCGGTATAAAATTCCCCCCATCCTAAAACAGTTGAACCAGTGATTTTTTTCCGCACATCTGTTCTACCATAAACCGAAAAATCCAAGTTGTTATATCCAGCAACAGGTAGGAGGGAAGCTCCTGAGAATGTAACATCAATCGGAAAAATCAAACGGAAGTAATTGTAATTGAAATTAGCGCCTAAATAAGCCGAATTCGTAAAGTTTAGTTGGGTATTAAAATTCAAAATCGACTCAGTAAATTTCAGTGCAGAATCAGCATATGCCGACCAATAAATAGAGTGCTCCACAATATTAATCTTGCTTCTCTTTGGAAACCATCGATATTGAATTTGTGGTTCAACTCTCCAAAAACTCAGGTTAACCGTCTTCTGATTTAGTCCGTCGAACTGAGATTGTCTAGGCACAAATCCTGAAGATGCATTATAATTCTTTCCTACATATTCATGGTTCCACATCAAGCTCCAATTGGCATCATCGTAACGTAGAAAACTTGCATGAGCATAATCTTCAGGCCGCGGGCTTCCCGGATCGAAACTCTTGTGGAAGAATGCAATACCATTCCATTTTCCATTTCTGCTAGCCAGTTTGTAATCCAATCCTGCAACTCGATTAAACTGAACGGGATTAATGGATAAGCCATTGGTTTCCTGTCTATTAACGAGGATTGCTCCGATATTTGAACGGGCACCAACTTGTCGTTGAAAACAAGCAACGGTGAAGTTTTCTGACTTTGCAGCAAGTGAACTATCTGCTCCTGTTTGTACGTTTAATAATCCAACTCGCCATTTTTTATTTACCTTACCGCTTAATCTCGCTCCATATTGAATGGGAATTCTGTTACCATTTAATAATCCTATTTGCCTTGAGAAAAAGGGTCTTATCTGACTAAACCCAAACTGTCCAAATAAATCGTTGTTTTCAAGAAAGAACTGCCTCCTTTCAGGGAAGAAAAGGCTAAATCGAGTGAGATTTGTAATTTGACGATCTACATCAGCTTGCGAGAAATCTGGGTTAACCGTGAGATCCAAATTTAATGAGGAGGACAGCGCCACTTTTGCATCAGCTCCTCCATTGAAGAGACTTTTCGGACTTGTTTGCGATTGATAATCACGGTTAGCCTCGCCAATTAAATAAGGAATAAGAGAAACATTTAATCCAGTTTTCTTGGGAGCTTTATCCCAGATCATTTTCCCTGTAAAGGCTAATGATGTAAGTGAAAAAGTGCGAGGTATTGGACTCCAAACTGAAACCTCATTGTGTTGTAAATCAACACGGGCAAAATTCACACCCCAACTCGAATTGTTTGTGGTAAATCTAAGTGTTTTGAAAGGAATAGCGACCTCTGCGGTCCACCGATCTGAATACCTAATAACCTGCGAAAACCAACGATTATCCCAACTATTTGACCTTCCATACGTGCCACCTGATGTAATTAAACCCTCAGCTTGGACGTTGAAAGGCGTTACTTGAAAAGAGAAGCCATTGTATTGATCTTCAAAAGGATCCAAAACAATATGTACAGCATCATTAAGTTGGTCGTCGAAATCCCTTTTCAGGGTTTGAACTACATAATTCTGACTAGAATCGCGGTTGTAGCATGTAATACCGAAATAAAGGAATTGAGAATCGTATGTAGCTTTTACAACGGTTTGGGTTGTCGATCTTGTAGAATCAAATGGAAACTGTTGAAAAAAATTATCAGCTTTAGATGCAGATTGCCATGACGCCTCTGATAATTCACCATCCAAACGAATTTCATCAATTGCTTGAACAATTGAAAATGTAGGTGCTTTGAATTGCCCGAAGGAATTCAAATGACAAAAAAACAAGCAGGCACAAAGTAAATAAAAACGCAAAAACAGCTTAATTGGCAACGTCCTCGTATGTGTAAATTTCTAATTCTGCTGCACAATCACCTTCTGAAAACGAACAAATGTAACTTTCGAGCGATCTGTAAATTCGTTTTTCAGAATACGGAGAAACCTTTAATGCATCCATAGACCAATAAGTAGTTTCGATAAATGGTTTCGAGAGTGGAGGACGAAAAACATACCGTTTAACTCCATCGGGTAATCGTTCTGCAAGCTGCTCTGTAACATAAATTTTACCGTAATAAGCTTTTCCTGAATACGTGTTGAAGCTTTGCATCCGATCATAAACTCCGAAAAAACTCGCAATTGGCAAAATTCCAAAAATCACAAGAAATGCCCAATGGAACTTAAATTTGGTAACAAAAATATCTTTGTAATTAAATTCTGAATTATAGAACAAAATCCAAGTGAACATACCTAAAGCGGCATTGTAAGGTAGAATCGCTTCATTCCAATCATTCCCTAAAGGACTAAAAGAATAGATCAAAAAAACCTGAATAGTTATCCCAACATACACCGCAATATTTCGAATTTTCGGGAACAATAAACCTACACCTGTAAACAAGAATAATAATGGAAAAACATACCCACCACCTAAAACATACGCTTCCATAGCAGATGGAAATTTCTCAGCTAATGGTCCAGCTAACCAAGGAAAAATCGACTGAATAAACACCATATTCAGCTGTTGTAATCCGCTCCAGATGTAAAAAGCAACAATAAAAAACCTAAAAGCGTAAACCAATTGATCTGTTTTCAAAGGGTAGAATAACAGGCCGATCATAATCAATAAATATTGAACATTGTATGGCTGCCAGCGCATTTGGTCTCCAGCCAAAAGAAAGGCATACATGCCTATTAGGAAATACATTGTTTTCCTATTTTCGAGATATATGATATGGTAGATTGCCAAAACGATCAAAACACAATAAAGAATATAATCGAGTGGAGAAGGCATTGATGGAATCCCATCGAAAATCGGGATAACTGGGAAATTCCTATCAGTCATCCAAACCTTACTCGAAAGCAATAAAGTTCCCAGCACAGCCAGTAACATGAACCTAAAAGTCCATTGTAATCTAGAAGTATTCGATTCGATCATAGCGAGGCAAAATTACAATTCCTTAACAACTACCTTATGTGTTTGTTATAAAAAAAGGTTGTTGTATATGTTGCGAAATAACACGAAGAATTTGATTTATCACATGTTATTTACCACTATTTTTCATGATTGGTAATTTTTATTCGACAAGCACGCCTTAGAACCAAACTATAATTGATAATAATCGGTGTTTCGTGTGTTTGGTTTACCTTTAGCAAATGAAAATATGGATTGTTTCTGCTACTGAAGCTGAATTTTCAATTGCTCATAATGCACATATTGCGAAGACTTTTAACTCAGATAACATCATAGAATGGTTTGATATTGGAGTTGGTATCGTTCCTTCCGTTTTCAACCTTATGATACGCCTAAAGGCTGATAAGCCAGACTTGATTATTAATGTAGGGATAGCTGGAGCCATCGACAAAAAAATTCATCTAGGTGAAACTTTACTCATCGAACGTGATGAGTTTTTTCAATGGGGATCAGAAGATATTGAAGGATTTCTAGACGTTTTTGCTCTTGGTTTTGTAAATCCAAATGAAAAACCATTTAAAGACGGAAAGCTTTATGCATCAGGCAATTATTTGAAAAATCAATTGTCACATCTGCGAAAAGTAAATGGTATTACTGTTCAAAAAGTTCACGGTAATCAACATTCAATCAATCAATTACAAGAAAGCTGTACAGGTATTCACGTAGAATCAATGGAAGGTGCCGCGGTTCTTTATGTAGCTGAAATGCTTGATATACCTGCAATACAAATCCGATCAATCTCCAATTACGTTGAACCAAGGAACCGCGAAAACTGGAAAATCACGGAAGCTATAGAAAATCTTAATCATCAGATTATTAATATATTAACTACTTAACAAGTGGCTTTATCCGTTGTTAAACGGTTATAATCGTTTATAATCGTTTAATATCCGACTAATTCATTCAACCTGCCACACTTTTGGTTTTCACGAATCGAAGAGTATTTGGCATGAATTATAAAAAAACGATTTCTTGGAAAAGATCTATAGATCTAGCCATTTCCGTAAATCAAATCATCAGAAATTTTCCAGTCTCAGAAAAAACTGAACTGGGCATTTGCTCAAAACTTCTGCAATCAGCGCTTAGAGTCCCGAATCGAATCGCTGAAAGTCACGGTCCAGGAACAGACATGCGATCCGATATGTTGATGTTAGCACGATATCATCTATCTGAAACCGAATTTCTGTTAGAATTTTCACTGCACGTTGGATATTTAGCGAAAGACGAACATGCGAGGCTGCAAAGCGATGTAAACCATGTTCGAATGCTGATCAACAAAAAAATCAACAAATTCGATGAAATTGAAATTTCCTGATTCCCAAGTAAATCTAATCGAATGCCTGGTTTTCAGTTCCGCTGAGCTCTATCATCCTTGCGTATTCCTCAGGAGTAAGATCGTTGTAATAAAAATTCACAGGATTAATCGCCTCACCATTCTTGTGCACTTCATAATGCAAATGGGGCCCAACAGATTTTCCAGTGTTCCCAACCAAACCAATTACATCACCTCGTTTGACTTTTTGCCCTGGTCTAACCATGATTTTACTCATGTGACCATAAAGCGTCAAATATCCATAGCCATGATTAATTCTCACATGGTTTCCATATCCAGAGCCATCTGCATCCGCACGAACGATCACACCATCGCCAGTCGCATAAATTTCAGTTCCCACCGTCGCCGCAAAATCCATCCCAGCATGAAACTTCGTGGTTTTATAAATAGGATCAGTTCTGTAACCAAAACCAGAAGCCATCCGCTTCAAATCTTTGTTGTTCACCGGTTGAATCGCTGGAATACAAGACAACATCGCCGCTTTGTTACGAATCATCGCAAAAATTTCATCATATGACTTACTCTGAATTACCATCTGCTTCGAAAGAATGTCGGTTCTGCGCATCGTTTCAGTTAGCAAATCACGATTCTCTGACTCCTTGTATTTGCTGTAGCGATTTACACCGCCAAAACCTGCTTTACGAACTTCATCGGGAATTGGCTCCGCCTCAAATACCACACGGTAAATATTGTCATCACGATCTTGAAGATCTCCAAGGACAGCACTCATCTGTTTCAGACGTTGGTTCATTAAATCGTATTCCAAACGCATTTGATCCAATTCCCGATTTAACTGCTTTTCCTTCGGAGAATCAATGGTGTTGTAGGCAATCAGAACACCCAACGCAGCAAACACAATTCCCGTCCCGGCAAATGAGAGAAAACGCATCATCCGGTCGCGTGTACCGGGCTTGATGCGCTCATAACTCAATGATTTGGTGTTGAATTGATATTTTACTTTAGCCAAAACTGATTTTTTTGAAGCACAAAAATAGTTCATTCCATCAGCCGACCTCTGTTCTCTCAAGGATTACATACCTAAAAAGATGGCAATACTGCCCGAATTATTACCTTTGCGGCACTTTGAGCAAATCTTAATTTTCGTTAAAAGCCTGATGAACGCCCAACAAATCCGTCAAACATTCCTCGATTTCTTTGCCTCTAAAGGTCATCAAATCGTTCCTTCAGCACCAATGGTCATTAAAAATGATCCAACTCTAATGTTCACCAATGCTGGGATGAATCAGTTCAAAGACATCTTTTTGGGCAATGCCGCTGTGAAATATCCTCGAATTGCAGACACACAAAAATGCCTTCGCGTTTCAGGGAAACACAATGACTTGGAAGAAGTTGGTGTAGATACGTATCACCATACCATGTTCGAAATGCTTGGGAATTGGTCGTTTGGTGATTACTTTAAAGAGGAAGCAATCGAATGGGCTTGGGAACTTCTTACCGATGTTTACAAAATCGATAAATCAAGAATCTATGTAACTGTATTCGAAGGAGATCCATCCGAAAATTTACCCTTCGATCAAGAGGCTTACGATTTTTGGAAAAAGTGGATTTCTGAAGACAGGATCCTCAAAGGAAATAAGAAGGACAACTTCTGGGAAATGGGCGATACTGGTCCGTGTGGTCCTTGTTCTGAAATTCATGTTGATTTGCGCAATGAAACAGATCGAGCACAAACAGACGCGAAATTACTGGTGAATGAATCGCATCCTCAAGTGATTGAGATTTGGAACAATGTATTTATGGAGTTCAACCGTAAAGCGGATGGATCTTTAGAAAAGCTTCCAGCTCAGCATGTTGATACAGGAATGGGTTTCGAAAGATTATGCATGGCTCTTCAAGGAAAGCAATCGAATTACGACACCGATGTTTTTCAGCCACTCATCCAATTCATCGAATCTTCGTCAGGATTTAAATACGGTTCCAATGAAAAAATCGACATCGCTATGCGTGTGATGTCTGACCATATTCGAACAATCGCTTTTGCAATTTCTGATGGCCAACTGCCTTCAAACAATAAGGCTGGGTATGTTATCCGTCGAATCCTTCGGCGCGCAGTGCGATATGGATATACTTTTTTACAACTAAAAGACCCATTTTTATTCAAGTTAGTTCCCACACTTTCCGATCAAATGGGGCGTCAGTTTCCTGAGTTGGAAGCTCAAAAAGGCTTGATTGAAAAGGTGATTTTTGAAGAAGAAGCATCTTTCCTTAAAACACTAGAAACCGGAATTGGTAGATTTAACGATTTCGCTTCCAAAAACCAAGCAGGAGCAACTATTCCAGGGGCTTTTGCATTCGAATTGTTCGATACTTTCGGTTTTCCAATAGACCTCACACAGCTCATGGCGCGTGAACAAGGTTTAAGTGTCGATATGGAAGGTTTTGCCGAAAATCTCAGGCTTCAAAAAGAAAGAAGTCGCTCTGCAGCAGCCGTTGAAGCGAGTGATTGGATTGAGCTTCTGGATGATGATATTCAGGAATTTGTGGGGTATGATTATCTCGATGCACAAGTAAAAATTACGCGTTACAGAGAAGTTCAAACGAAAGGGAAAAAGCAGTTTCAGTTGATCTTCAATTTAACGCCTTTTTATGCCGAAAGCGGTGGACAGGTTGGCGACACTGGTTTGTTAATCTCTGTAGATGAATCGATTGAGATTTTGGACACCCGAAAGGAGCATGGTGTAACGGTTCATTTTGCCGAACGCTTGCCTAAAGACCTTCATGCTACATTTAAAGCTGAAGTTAATGGTGGAAAGCGCATTTCTACCATGCGAAATCACACGGCTACACATCTGCTTCATGCAGCTTTGAGAACTGTGCTTGGTAACCATGTAGAACAAAAAGGTTCCTTGGTAAACGATAAGTATCTCCGTTTTGATTTTTCTCACTTTGCAAAGGTTACCGAGGAGGAAATGATTCAAATTGAGCAACTTGTAAATGAAAAAATCCTTGAAAATATAGCTCGCGATGTTAAGGTGCTTCCTATTGAAGAGGCGAAAAAACTTGGTGCAATGGCATTGTTCGGGGAAAAATATGGTGATATGGTTCGTGTAATCACTTTTGATCCTGCATATTCTGTAGAGCTCTGCGGAGGAACACACGTGCCGGCAACAGGTAATATCGGATTGTTTAAGATATCTTCAGAAAGTGCCGTTGCAGCTGGAATTCGTCGAATTGAGGCGATTTCTGGTGAAGCTGTAGAGTTACTTATACGCGAGGAAAGTCAATTGCTGAATCAAATAAAAGAGCTCCTTAAGGCTCCAAAAGATCCGATCAAAGGGCTTCAGCAACTTTTAGACGAGAAAAATCAATTAGAAAAGAAACTTGAACAAATCAACCGCGAGAAAGCAGGAAGCATTAGAAAATCGCTTGAAAGCAGTATTGAAATTCATGGAGATTTGAAACGACTTGTGCAAGAAATCGATCTTGAAGTGCCTGATTTAGTGAAGAATATCGTATTCGATATCAAAGCACAACACCCAGAAATCCTGATTGTTCTTGGTCATTATTCAGCAGGAAAACCCATGTTGACAGTTGCTTTAGGCGAAATAGCTTTGCAAACGGGCCTAAACGCAGGAAACATTGTTCGTGATCTATCCAAAGAAATTCAAGGCGGAGGCGGCGGACAAAACTTTTACGCTACAGCAGGAGGTTCAAAACCTGAAGGATTAAAATCGGCATTGGAAAAAGCTAAGTCATTGTAGAAAAACACTCAGAAGCTTAATGCTTCATTATCAATGGATTTAACTCAATCGTATTTCGATCATCTTCGCAAACTTCTCGATTTAGAAAAGGCTGAAGATGCAAAATCCTTTGAAGAGTCTATTCGCTTTGGATCCATTCAACAACGTGCGGAAGCAGGTTTGGCTTGGTATCCTCTTCGAATTGTGGAAACAGGTTATGGCTTTGGCGACTATCCTTTTGTTGTTGTTGAAAGAACGCGAAACCAAAAGGCGCCCCATCAGTTCGGGCCAAGCAAACCTGTTCGTCTTTTTTCTTTTGATGCTTCCGATGAAGAAGAAGTGAACGGTGCAGTAGAAAAGGTTTTCGGAGATCAATTGAAGATTGTGTTTTTCAGGGATGAACATCCTGAAATTCTCGATTTTGGAAAGTTGGGAATCCAGATCTTATTCGATGAGCAGAGCTACAAACTTGCTTATGAAACGCTAGACTTAGTTAAGAATGCTAAGAATTGTAGACTGGCGGAGCTGAGAAACATTTTACTTGGTCAAAATAATTCATCAAAGGATATTGAAAGTT
>CANHIS010000087.1 GCA_947460255.1 Bacteroidota bacterium | reverse complement strand
ATCAAAGAACAGGAATGAGGATCGAATTGTGCCTTTCAAGAAGAACTCAGAATAATTTTTCGGGAGCAAGAAACACTACTTGGGCTTTTTTCACCTTTCGAACGAACCTTCCAAATCGTTATTACGATTTTTAGTATCAACAAACATTTTAGCGATTTTCTGGTTAATTCGGGTAAGCAAAATGCGTATTTTTGCCGCGCATTAAAAAACAACCAAATTGTCACAGAATATCGCTGAAACCGTTCAGACGAAAGAAATCTCCCCCTCAAAGGTCAAAGATTTCACACAATTACTTAAGCTAAGGCTGAGTTGGCTTGTTGTTTTTAGCGCGCTCACAGCTTTTTTCATGGGCACTACCGATTTTGAATGGTATCAGCCTTTGTTACTTACCCTTGGAGGATTTCTCGTTACAGGTTCTTCCAATGCGTTTAACCAAATTATTGAGAAGGATTTAGACAAATTAATGAGTCGGACTGAAAACCGGCCAATGCCCCAGCAAAGACTCACCCACACTGAAGCACTAATTTTCTCAGGAATTACGGGTGCAGTCGGGATTTTTATTCTGTGGTATTTCATGAATCCACTCAGTGGTTGGTTGGGCATTGCTGCATTAGTTTCCTATGTGGCAGTTTACACACCGCTCAAAAGAATCACGCCATTTGCAGTCTTTGTCGGAGCATTTCCAGGAGCAATACCACCAATGTTGGGATGGGCTGCCGCAACTGGTGAAATTGGAATTCAAGGTTTGATTTTGTTTTCAATCCAATTCATTTGGCAATTCCCGCATTTTTGGTCGCTGGCATGGGTGCTTGATGAAGACTATAAAAAGGCTGGTTTCAGAATGCTTCCCGCAGCAGATGGAAGATCCAAAACATCCGCTCTACAAATTTTGATTTACACTGCTGGTTTGGTTCCAATCGGCTTATTGCCATTGATGTTTAGAATGGTGACCCCGGCATCTGTAATACTAATCACTATTGCAGGCATCTACTTTTTAGTTAAAGCAGTGAAACTTCACAATTCACTAGAAATTAAAGACGCTCGAAAACTCATGTTTGCTTCGTTCATCTATTTACCTGTTGTTCAGATCGGTATGATGTTCGACAATCTCTATCTGCTTAACCTATGGACTCAACCATGAAAATTTCTGAAGATCTTGTTCTGAAGGAAAAAGTTAGTAAGAACCTCCTGTACGTAGGAATCTTCAGCATCGTAATGTTGTTTGCTGGCCTAACTTCAGCCTACATTGTCCGTCAAGCGGATGGCCAATGGCTACGGTTCACGTTGCCTGTAATGTTCTGGGTAAGTAGCGGAATCATCTTAGCATCAAGCATTTCGATGCACTGGGCAGTTATATCAATTCGCAACAACAAGCTTAAGCAACTCACACAAGCAGTAGCTGTTACTTTGATACTCGGAATATTTTTTGGGATTTCACAAGTGTATGGCTGGGGAGAACTTCTCGATAGCGGAATCTATTTCGCTGGAAAAAGTGCCAATCCTTCAGGAAGTTTTATTTATGCTCTTTCTGGATTGCACTTAGCACACATCTTCTCAGGAGTTATCGCCCTTATTGTTGTCTTGGTGAAATCAAGTGTAGGAAAATATGCCCCTGAAAACAGTGCAGGAGTTCGCCTTTGCGCAACATATTGGCACTTCCTAGATGGTCTTTGGATCTATCTATTTATCTTCTTGGTATTTATGCAGTAAAAATATTTCATTCAAAACTTTAAAGACTTACGTTTCAAGTTTTTTGAATTGGAAATTTTAGGTTAAACTTGCACCCGAAAACTAATAATAACATGGCCCAGGCTACTTTAGACATCCCTGCTAACAAAATTTGGGGCGGAGGAACATCCCCTTTCGGAGCGAGCTACGGAAAACTGATGATGTGGTTTTTCTTGCTTTCTGATGCATTCTCATTTTCATCATTGCTTGTAGCATTAGGCTATGCGCGTCACGTGCATGCTGATACTTGGCCATTGGTTGAAAATGTGTTCTTTCACTTCCCGCTTACACATGCTCATCTTCCTCTACTTTATGTAGGTTTGATGACCTTTATCCTCATTATTTCCAGCGTTACTATGGTACTCGCTGTAGATGCAGGACACACCAATAACAAAAAAGGTGTTATTTTTTGGTTAGGATTAACTGTTGTCGGTGGCCTTGTATTCTTAGGTTCTCAAGCATGGGAATGGTACACTTTTATCGTTGGTGGTGAAGGAGTTGTTAAATCAATTATTGTAGACGGTGAGGTGCAGAAAGTACTTGTTCAAGGTGCCAATTTGCAAAACAACGAATACGGTCATACTCTGTTCGCCAACTTCTTTTTCTTCATCACAGGATTCCACGGGTTTCACGTTTTCTCCGGTGTTGTAATCAATGCTATCGTTTTGTACCAAGCAACTCAAGGCGTTTTCGAAAGACGCGGGCACTACGAAATGGTTGAAAAGGCTGGTCTTTATTGGCACTTCGTTGACCTTGTTTGGGTTTTCGTATTTACATTCTTCTACCTACTCTGATCAAACTACCTTCAAAGCTATGAACCACGTTGAAGATCAATCACTTCATTACAGCCGCCCACATTCACGTACTCCAGAAGAGAGTAAAGCTGTTAGAAAAAAAATACTCGTAGTTACAGGACTTCTGTCTTTGATTACTGTTGTTGAAATCCTTATCGGTGTCTATTTCTCTAAAACCCACGTTGGCGAAGGAACTTGGACATTAATCAAGTGGTTCTACATTATCCTTACACTTGTGAAAGCAGGGTACATTGTTCTTGTGTTTATGCACCTAGGTGATGAAAACAAAAGCCTTCGCACCACTGTTTTGTTGCCAATGGTGCTGGTTATTTATTTAATCTTCATCGCACTTTTCGAAGGAGAAGTTCTCATTCAGTACGTTCAAGAATTCATGAAATAAGCTGTGCGTAAATTTGTTATTTTATTCCTGATCCTGCTCTTACCATCTATAGCATATTTGGTACTATCTACAGGAAAACATAACATCAAACCACTTGGCTACTTTGGCCCTAAAGAACTAAGCACAAACGGAGACACTGTTTATCACAGTATTCCAGCTTTCTCTTTTACAGATCAAGACAATAAACTATTTGGCGACAAAGACCTTAGCAATAAGATCTATGTCGCCAATTTCTTTTTTACAACATGCCCAAGCATCTGTCCAGAAATGCAGACGCTAATGAAAAAAGTTCACGACCAAGATGATTTTGTTAAACTAAACGACTTCAAACTTGTTTCTTTCACAGTCGATCCCGAACATGATACGCCTGAAGTACTGAAAGAATTCTCAAACAGGGTTGGAGCTGACTCCAGCCGATGGAAATTTCTCTCCGGTAATAAAGACGCCATTTACAAATTAGCCTACGATGGCTATATGGCGAACGCATCAGCCGACAGCACCGCGCCAGGCGGATTTCTTCACAGTGACCTCGTATTTCTCATCGATCGCGAACGTCACATCAGAGGAATATACGAAGGCACCAGTGCTACGGATATGAAAAGGCTCATCGACGAAATCAAGGTGCTTGTTGCTGAATACAACTTGGCCCTGAAAAAGAATGTGAACCCGATCCGATGAACACGCAAAGTCCTGCAAAAGAAAAGAAATATGTTCCTCTCATAGTAGCTGCAACCATTGCAATACCATTGGTTGTTACACTACTAGCGTTTTCTCCGAAGCTCAGCCTTCTAGGAGATTTTGACTATCATGTGCTTCCAATGGTGAATGCACTTATCAATGGTTCAACATTTTTTATTCTAATTGCTGCTGTAATAGCCATTAAGAATAAGCGAATAGGACTTCACAGAGCTTTAATGACTTCTGCAATCGCTTTGTCTGTTGCTTTTTTAGTTTCTTATGTCCTATTCCATGCAGCTACAGAACCAACGCCCTTTGGCGGATCTGGTGCATCTAAAGCAATTTACTACTTCATTTTGATTACCCACATTTTGCTTTCTGCGGCTATTGTTCCACTTGTTCTGATCAGCTATGTTCGTGCGCTAACGGAACAATTCGACCGACATAAAAAAATTGCAAAAATCACTTTTCCAATCTGGCTCTACGTTACTTCCACCGGAGTAATCGTATACCTGATGATTGCCCCATATTATCCTCAATAAACCTTCCGCCATGAAATCAACCAGAACAATTGCTATGCTTGTGATGCTGATCTCAGCACAAATCATATCTACGTCTGCATCTGCACAATGTGCAATGTGTAAAACGCAAGTTGAATCAAATATAAATGGCCAAGGAAAAGTAGTAGGTCGAGGCCTAAACGATGGAATTCTTTATCTCATGTCTATCCCCTACCTTGTGTTAGGTGGATTTGGTTACATGATTTACAAAAACCGAAAAGGCGGCACCAACAAATCAGCTGCTTAATTTTAAAGATCGTCTAGCTCCTGCTCAGGCTTTCTGTCTTTGAACTTCCCGAAGGTATATCGCACACCCAAGCCAGCTTGAAAATGAGATCTCACCAAAGATGAAGCTCCTAGCGCATAAACGCTGCTTAATGCATACCTAAACTCGGCTGTAGCCCCCCAGTTTTTGTAGATTCTTGCGTGTAATCCAAAAGGAACAACCAAAGCCACATTTAAAAGCCCAATGGCATCAACCGTTTTTTCGTTGGGCAAAAATGTAGTATTCGTGCTGTCGTTACTCGTATAAATATAGCTCTGGTTTGTGTTCTCGATCAAAGTTGAACTCAATGAGTATCCCAAATCAAAACCCAAGCCTGCATAAACATTCACCGCCTTGTCGGGATCTGTGTTAAACAGGTAAGCACTTTGCAGAAAAAGCGCTTTCTGTCGGCCGCTCACAAAATAATCCCTCGAAAATGAACTATCAGTTCCAGCAATTTTTTGGTTAATCGAATATGCTGTTTCGAAAGTTGAAACATCCTGAAAACCCAATCCCAATTGCAAAGTTCTTTTTCGATTTATTGAATTATCCGCCTTATTCTTAGGCGAAAAACCCACAGATCCAATCATCACAAAATTGCCAATACTACCTTGCTGAGAATCTTCTCTGCGATTGAATTTATCGATATCACCAGGAATCGACAACGATTTTACATCCTTGGCAAGACCTTTTATGGATTCATAATCAACCAAACTCGGACTGTAAATATTAAAAAATGCGTTCACTCGAACCGATTGGAGGTTCCAGTTTTTCGTAGGCCAAATTGGGTCTGGAGCGTCAGGCAATGTTTGAGCACGTAAGCAAACATTAGAAACCATCAACACAGCAATCATTGTAAAAATCTTCTTCATAATCCCGATGTTCAAGTCGAAAAATACAAAAATCCCTGTTAAACAAGCACTTATTCAAGTAAACTTGTGAAACAGGGATAATAAAAATTGAAATCTAATTAGTCGATCAACGCTACACTGCGCTGTATGAAGCGGGTAAGCTCCTCGCCCTTTAACAAATTCTGCGCAAGCATGGCAAGATCTGTTGCTTGACGAATCAAATTCTCCTGCTTTTCAGGTGCCGACTCAGTAAGAATCTTTCCAGCCAATGGATGATTTGTATTTATTACCAAGTTAAATTGCTCAGGCATATCGCGCATAAATGGATTTCCTCCGCCCATTGCCGACATATCTTTCATTCTTCGCATGAATTCCGGACGCGTAATCAACAACGGCAAGTCCGTTTCGCTCATCGGCTCAAGTTGTACAGAGAAATTCTTCTCTACACGTTCTTCTACAAGCTTTTTCAAGGTTTCTTGCTCTTCTTCATTCAGTTTAGACACCACTGGCTCATCCTTTTGAATCAACTTGTCGATCGTATCTGAATCTACACGAACAAAGCGTGTTTTCTCCAATCTACCTTCCAACATGTTCACCAAATGCGCATCCAATGGAGAATCCATCACCATCACATCATAACCACGGCCTTTCGCAGATTCAATAAAACTATGCTGTTCTTTTTCATTCGAAGTGTACAACACAATCAATTGCTCATTCTTGTCTGTTTGCAATGGCTTCAAAGCTTCCTGCATTTCTTCAGCTGTGAAATACTTGCCTGAAACACTTTTAAACAGATTGAATTTCGGAGCCTTATCGTTAAACTTTTCATCGCTCAACATTCCGTATTGAATAAACATGCGGATATCTTCCCACTTCGTTTCGAAATCTTCACGACTATTCTTGAAGATCTCCTCTAACTTATCTGCGACCTTTTTCGTGATGTGACTGCTGATTTTCTTCACATTTCCATCACTTTGCAAATACGACCTTGAAACGTTCAATGGAATATCCGGAGAATCAATCACTCCATGTAAAAGCGTTAAAAAGTCGGGCACAATTCCTTCCACCGAATCGGTTACAAAAACCTGGTTGCAATACAATTGAATCTTGTTCTTCTGAACTTCAAAATTCTTTGGCTGCTTAGGGAAATAAAGAATCCCAGTTAAATTAAATGGGTAATCAACATTCAAATGGATATGGAACAAAGGTTTCTCCGCAAACGGATACAATTCCTCGTAAAACTTGGTGTAGTCTTCATCCGTCAGTTCGGCAGGCTTCTTTGTCCAAGCAGGTTGTGTATTGTTGATTTGCTTTTCTTCAAACCAAATCGCAACAGGCAAAAACTTGCAGTATTTACTCAACAAGTTTTCAATGCGTGCACTCTCTAAAAACTCCAACGAATCCTCATGGATGTGCAAAATAATATCTGTTCCTCGCGATTCTTTCTCAACAGCCTCAAGCGTAAACTCCGGACTACCATCACATTCCCAACGTGCTGCTTCTACTCCATCGCGAAACGATCGGCTTTTGATTTCCACCCGTTCAGCTACCATAAATGATGAATAGAAACCTAGTCCGAAATGCCCAATAATTGCCTGAGCTTCAGGCTTATCCTTATATTTTTCTACAAATTCTTCAGCACCCGAAAATGCAATCTGATTGATGTATTTATCAATCTCTTCAGCAGTCATCCCGATCCCAACATCACTAATAATAAGCTGCTTATTTTCTTTGTCAATCTTAACATCAACCCGCAAATCACCAAGTTCACCTTTAAACTCGCCAGTTGCCGACAGTGTTTTCAGCTTTTGGGACGCATCAACTGCATTTGAAACCAACTCACGAAGAAAAATCTCATGATCGGAATACAAAAATTTCTTGATGATTGGGAAAATGTTCTCAGTATTTACGTTTATTCTTCCGGTTTGCATAGGTTAAATTGTTAGTCGAACGGGCATTTCAAAGGCTATGCCGTGCAATTTTCGCTGACAAAATGACTTATCAACTGACTTGTTTTTTGGGCGGCCCCTTCGGGTCGGGTGCTCGGCTATAGTCCCTTCGGGCGCTATTTGCCTCGCCCCCTGCCGCAACATTCCGTGCTGCTGATGCTTCGGTTTTCAATTCATCATCCTACCTTCGCACCATGAAGATTTCGGCAAAAAGAATCCAAGCGCTAACAGGTCATCAAGCTGCTGTATATGCGGTTTCGCAAGGCACACAACCTGCAACAATCATCACTGCTGGAAGCGACCGAAACATCGTTGAGTGGGACTTACATGGCATCAAGCCACCAAGAATTATTGCACATTCAGCTGGTGTGGTTTACAGCTTATTGGCTCTTCCTAACGAACCAATCCTACTCATTGGGAATAACCAAGGAGGTATTCATGTAGTCGATCTAGCCCAAAAAGCCGAAGTGAAATACTTGCTCGCGCACACGATTGGTGTTTTCGATTTGCTCTTCATTCCATCTAAAAATGAAGTAATCGCAAGCGGTGCCGATGGCAACCTCACTGTTTGGAGCACTTCCGATTTTCATTGTAAAGGCGAGCTAAAAATCTCCAACCTGAAGATCCGAAAACTGGCACTCTCACCCGATGAAAGTAAACTTGCACTTGCATGCAGCGACAAAAAGATTCGCATTCTCGATACATCAAATTTCCAAACTATCACAGAGATAGAAGACCATAACGATGCTGTAAACGCAGTGACTTTTTCTCCAGATAGCCTTTATTTATTAATTGGAACAAAGGATGCACATCTCAAAGTAAGATCAGCCACCGATTTCGAATTGCTGCAAAACATTCCTGCGCACAACTACGCAATTTACGGCATTGATTATAACCGAGATGGATCTTTATTCGCCACTGCAAGCCGCGATAAAACAATCAAGATTTGGGATGCGAACAGTTTCGAAATCTTGCACCGATTCGATGCTACCAAAAATGAAGGCCACAAGAACTCCGTCAACGCAATTCACTGGAACAAAGAAACCGATATCCTAGCATCGGTAAGCGACGATCAAAGTGTAATGCTCTGGCGCGCAGATGCTGATTAAAAAAATCACTTGCCCGTTACCATAAACTCAGTTCTCCGATTGAGCGCTTTGCCTTTATCGGTAAGGTTGCTCGCAATGGGTTTGGTTGCCCCAAATCCCTTGTAACTCAATCGGGATGCATCAATACCATTTAAGACCAATAAATCGAACACCATTTTTGCACGATCGGCCGATAATTTCAAATTGTCTGCTGCATTTCCAGCATTGTCGGTATGCCCATGAATTGCGATGCTCACAGTTTTATTTTCCTGCAAAAATTTGGTGAGCTCTTCTATGATGATGATCGTCTCTGGATTCAACAAGGAGGAACTCGTCTTGAAATAAATGTTGTTCAATTTGTAAGGCCTACCCACCTTAATATCCTCCACTTTCAGATCCATTTTCATGGGCTTCCCGATACTCGAATCCGAAGTGGAGAAATACTGAGAAGTAAAGGCCTTTCCAGGTTGTTTCACAGTTAAAATGTGATCTTCGTCGAACGCAACAACAGCAACGTATTTTCCTGTGAGAGAATCCACTTCAACGGTAGTTACTTCGCGCGTTCTTGTATTCTTAATCTCTACTTTGGCATCCGAAATAACTTGATTGTTTTCATCACGCAAGGCGCCAGAAACAAACAATACACGCTCTGGTCGAGCTTCTTTATAAAGTTCAAACGAATACACATCCCAGCCTCCATTTCCCTTGAGCTTATCGGAAGCGAAATAGCCATACTTCCCATCTGTACTCACAAAGAATCCTAGATCATCTCGTTCGGAGTTGATCGGATAACCAATATTCTTTGGTTTCACCCAACCGGTATCCTTACTTAGTTTTGAAAGATAGATGTCATATCCACCGTAACCTAAATGACCAGTGGATGAAAAATACAACGTTTGTCCGTCGGAATGAAAAAACGGAGATTTCTCATTTCCATCCGTATTAATTCTAGGACCTAAATTTTCAGGTGGTCCCCAATTCCCTTTAGCATCTTTGGTGCTTTTCCAAATATCGATTCCCCCCAAACCACCTACTCGATTGGAAGCGAAATACAAAGTTCTGCCATCGCTCGACAAACTAGGCTGAGATTCCCAAGTGTCCTTTCCATTGATATTTGGCCCAGCATTTTTAATTTCCGACCAAGTTCCATTTTGGAAAACCGTGTAAAACAGGTCGCAGTTTAACTGGTCGCCACCATCATTTTTACAAATGGTGAAAAACATATATCGGTTATCAGCCGATAAAGACGCGCCTCCTTCATTGTTGTTCGTGTTGAATGGTGCTGGCATTGGAGTACCTGCTTGGAATGAATTACTGCCAGCGTTGGGTGAAAATGAAAATCGCTCTTGACGTTTCCGTTCTGTGTTAATTCCACCAGTGAACTTTTCTTCCATGAAAGTGCTTCTGGTAAAATATGCCATTTCATTGTCGGGAGTAATCACTGGCAAATACTCATCTGCAGCAGTCGAAATTGCAGCCAATGGAAAAGGATTGAAAGGCACAGGATTCGCATAACCTTGAAGGTAAAAATCGCAGGCTTGGATCATTGTCCTTGCTTCACTTTTCTCCGCTTCCTTCCTTGAGCGACTTTCAACAAACTTTTTCAAAAAATCTTGGCTCTGTTTCCACTTCTTATTCTCGAATGCAATGCTGCCTAACCTAAAAAACACCATCGGGTCCAATTCAGGACAAACACGCGCAACGGTTTCCAAATAAGGTTCTGCATCCTCAACGCGTTTCTGCTTGATCAGCAGATCGGCCATTACAAAATTCGCCCGACCAAAATCAGGATCCAACTCCAAAGCTTCCTTCAGAATAGAACGTGCTTCGTTTTTGTCGCTTCGGGCAACATCAAGGGCTTTCTCGTAAAGTTTACGAGCCTTCTTATTGTCCGAAAGAGGGCATGGATCTTCCTTATCCTGACCATGAAGTGGAACAAACTGGCAAACCAGCAACAAACAGAAAATGAAAAATCCTTTCAAACTTTAGTCTATTTTCCTTTCAGCAATTTATTGATTCCTTTCTTTGCTTCTTCCTCTGCTTTCTTTTTTGCTTTATCGGCTTCAGCTTTTGCTTTTCTTTCAGCTTCAGCTTTTGCTTTATCAGCCTCGCTTTTCAACCGATCTTTTTCCTTATTTAACTTATCCTCAGCTTCTTTTTTGAGTCTTTCTTTCTCGGCATTTGCACGATCTTCCAATGCTTTCTTTTGCTTATCTAACTCTTCTCTTGCTTTGTCTTCGGCCTGTTTTTTCAAATCATTCATCACATCATTCGCTTGCTGTTTGATATCAGTGGATACCTTAGGATCCTTAAAAGTTCCGGTGATTCGAACTGTAACAGGAATTTGATCCGACAAGTTTCCTTTAAACCCTTTCGCATTGGCACGTGAAACCATCGAATTCAAAGCAGCATTTGCAGCACCACCAAACTCCGATCTTGGAATATCCATATTCACAGCATAATCAATCGACTGGTCCAATCCGTTTTTCCCACCAATAGTGGCTTTGTAGTTTCCAATTTTGGTATCAAACGGCTTCACAGTGATTTCTCCATTCACAATGGTAAAGGCTGCAAGAATTTTCTCCAGCTTCCATTTCTTTAGTTTATCGATTTTCAATTGCTCGGCGGTACGCTTTATCATCTCGAAACCTTCAACTTCAATGGCAGTTGTTCTTAGTGTTCCTCCACCATTAATTGATTTCATTACTGGATTGAAAGCAGCATCTGTTTGTGCGGAGAAATGGAAGTTTTCCACACTTACCTTTCCAGTGGTATGCTCAGCAATCGGAGCCAATTGCTTCACAGTATTGAAGGTTTTTGCACACTGTTTAATGTCGAGCTCTTTCATGTTTAGATTCAAATCTACAACTGGCCCTGCGTCATTTCGTGTATCATACAAGCCCGACATAGCTATACTTCCTCCAAGCGTATTCATGAGCAAATTGTTCAGATTAACAGTGCCATCTTTCACCAGAAGAGTTCCAGAAACATCGGAAATCGACATGTTATCATAAATCAATTTCGAAATACTGGTATTGAGTGTAAAATCTATATTCTTTGGAACCCGAATATAGCCGCTCACTTCAGCTGGTGTTCCCGTTGCAGCTGGAGCAGGAGTTGCCTCAGAGGTTGTCATGAATGGATTCACGTCCAAGAAATTTGAACGCATATTCAAAGTTCCTTTAATCGCCTCATCACGAAGTGCATAAGCTAAATAATTCGACAGCTTACCTGTTGCTTGAATGTCACTTTTACCTGTCCTGATGGCTAACTCTGTTAACTCAATAAACTGAGGATTTATCGTCATCGCAGCCTTGCTGATATTCACATCTTGAGGTAAATCGGCTGCTTTGTATTTAAAGTTAGACAACACCGCTTTACCTGCTGCATAGAATTTCTCATACTGACCAGATTCAACCACCGACATCCGACCTTTGAATGCAGCATCAATATTGAGCATTCCATTTAAATCGGTGCCTTTGTCTAACGGTACGAATTGTTTTACAGCTGCTAGATCGAGATTCGATTTCAAGGTCATATCCACATCAGGATCAGAAACCGGAGTTTTCACCAAAATCTTAGCATCCAATGGGAAAGGCCCCATATCGACATGTAGTTTGGAAACATCCACAACTGTTTTATCAAAATTCCCACTTGGGCAGTCGATATTGGTTTTTAATTGAATATTGGTGATTGACTTCGGAAGTGATGGATATTGGATAGTGCCATTTTCAATCAGAAGATTTAGTCCAAAACCAGGCATCAACTTTTCATTGTATATCCCCTTGACATAGCCGTTAAGAGCCATTTTCCCAGAAGACTTCACATCGTTAAAATCGGCAGTGTAGGCTCCAGGAATGAGCGAAATGAAACTCTTTACCTCGTTTTTAAGAGCTTCCCAAGTAAGGTCAATTCCAATATCATCGGCGGGCATCGACACTTTACCTGCGAACTTCAAAGCAAGGTCATTGATTTTCAATTCATTTTCGCTGAAAGCATAAATACTATTTGCCAAATCGAGATCAAAATCGGCCTTGTAATCAACTTTGGCCTTATTGAAATAAGTTACTCCATCGTACTTCATATCCAATGAATCAATGGTGGTTTCTGTTTCCAACTTGGTTTTATCCGCAGTAAAATCTCCAGATCCGGAATGGTTTAATCCAAAAACCTCTGTGTAAAATGGCATCGTTCTATCGTCGTAAACAATATGCCCTTTGTTGATCCCATATTTCTTCAAACTGGCCTTGAAAGACGATGGTTCGCTTGGCGCGGATGGAGCTTCAGGAGCGGATGGTTTGGTGATGTCCCAATTGGCTTTTCCGTTTTGCAAAACGACCAATCGAATATTTGGTTCATCAAGAAAGATTTTATTGATGTTGATTTGGTCTCCTGAAATTACACTCATCAAATCAAGTGTTAAGCTAATTTCTTTGGCTTTGATTAAGGTATCGCCTTTAAATTCGTTGATTCCTTCTATCGATAATTGATCTAGCGTCAAACTAAAATTCGGAAAACTACTAAAGAGCGATAATCCTACGTCTTCGAAATGCAATTTGGCATTTAGATTTTTATTGGCTTCTTCTTGCACCTTGGCAATGATTTTCCCTTTAAACATGAATGGGAGCACAATGGCCAATACGATTAAAACACCTAGTGAAATCAGCGAAATTTTTAAAATTTTCTTGCCCATAATCCAATTGATAGTTGTTATAAAAATGTAAAAACAGAACGGCTTATGCCGGATTTATTGCTTTGGTTCGAAGCCAATGATCAATGAGTACCAAAGCTGCCATTGATTCTACAATTGGCACTGCACGAGGCACTACACAAGGATCGTGACGACCATTAATTTGAAGCGATTTTGCATTGCCATCTTTATCAACAGTTTCTTGAACTTGAGCAATGGATGCAACAGGTTTGAAGGCAACTTGAAACCAAATTGGCTGCCCATTTGAGATGCCTCCTTGAATACCTCCGGAATGATTTGTTTTCGTAGCGATGCCAGAGTCTGTGGTAATAAACTCATCGTTGTGCTCGGATCCTTTCATCGAAACAGCTTCAAAACCCGAACCTATCGAAAATCCTTTCACAGCGTTGATGCTTAACATGGCTTTTCCAAGATCTGCATGAAGCTTATCGAAAACGGGTTCGCCCCAACCTGCAGGTACGCCATCTATCCGACAGGTAATAATTCCACCCAAAGAATCTCCTTCATCACGCACTGATTCGATTGCTTTTTCCATCAGCTGAGCGCTAACAAAATCAGGACATCGAACCAAATGTTGATCAACTTCTTGTCGAGTAAATGGACCTTGAGAATTTTTCATTTCAATGTTTCCAACACGACTCACCCAAGCCACGATATTTACATTTATTTGCTTAAGGATTTCTTCAGCGACTGTTCCTGCAACTACACGTGCAATAGTTTCTCTTGCAGACGATCTTCCCCCACCGCGGTGATCGCGAATCCCATACTTAGATGCATAGGTATAATCGGCATGCGAAGGTCTGTAAACATTCTTCAGAGCATCATAATCGCCACTTTTCTGATCCTTGTTACGAATTAAAAAGCCAATTGGAGTTCCTGTAGATTTTCCCTCAAATAATCCTGAAAGGAATTCGACTTGGTCTTCCTCATTGCGTTGAGTCGACAATGTGCTTTGGCCCGGTCGCCTTCTAGACAACTGATGTTGAACCTTTTCCAGATTAATTTCAAATCCCGGAGGGCACCCATCAATGATCCCACCTATGGCAAGACCATGAGATTCACCAAAGCTGGTTAAACAGAAAAATTTTCCAAAGGAGTTACCGCCCATATCGCAAAAATAAACTGTTGAGGATAGCAACGCTGAACATGTCTGAAAAAGTTATTTTTGAGCAATGTTAACTTCTTCATTTCGCTTTTTGTTTGCCGTAGTTGCCTTGCTGGGAATTTCTCCATTTACACTGCACGCACAAACCTCAACTGTTGAAACACGCTTTCAAACTGCCCGAAAAGCCATTGTAGAAAATCCTGCTTTTGAACGAGGTACGATATCATGGTCATTTCGTGATATTCAATCAGGACAAGAATTAGATGCTTATCAATCGAAGAAACTTCTGATTCCAGCTTCCACAGTAAAGTTGTTTACAACGGGAATT
>CANHIS010000086.1 GCA_947460255.1 Bacteroidota bacterium | reverse complement strand
GTTATAAACGATTAGAAACGGTTAAACTTAATGCATTGATTTGCTGCCATTTTAATTTAAAACGGAAAGGCAAAAAAGTACCACACTATTGAATAGACAACAAAAACAACTAGTTCAGAAGATCAATAAGGAAACATCAAAAAACTTGATGAAATCAATGTGTCTTCCAAAGTAAATATTGATATTCGTTATATTTTGAATTAAAATTAAAAATTCTGCCCGGGGACAGCACCCGCTTCCCCTTGATCAAGTTAGCCAAGTTAAAAATGCACCTACCCTACTGAAACGGTAATAAACGATTAGAAACGGATAAGTCTAATGCATTGATTTACCGCCATTTTAATATAAAACAAAAAGGCAAAAAAGTAACATACTTCTGGATATACAATAAAAACAACTAGTTCAGAAGATCAATAAGGAAACATCAAAAAACTTGATGAAATCAATGTGTCTTCCAAAGTAAATATTGATATTCGTGATATTTTGAATTTAAATTAAAATTCTGCCCGGGGACAGCACCCGCTTCCCCGTGATCAAGTTAGCTAAATTAAAAATGCACCTACCCTATTGAAACGGTTATAAACGATTAGAAACGGTTAAACTTAATGCATTGATTTGCTGCCATTTTAATTTAAAACGGAAAGGCAAAAAAGTACCACACTATTGAATAGACAATAAAAACAACTAGTTCAGAAGATCAATAAGGAAACATCAAAAAACTTGATGAAATCAATGTGTCTTCGAAAGTAAATATTGATATTCGTTATATTTTGAATTAAAATTAAAATTCTGCCCGGGGACAGCACCCGCTTCCCCGTGATCAAGTTAGTCAAATTAAAAATGCACCTACCCTATTGAAACGGTTATAAACGATTAGAAACAGTTATCACAAAACAACTGTCATTCAAAGGCATAAATCACTAAATAAAATCATCTGTTACATTCAAACAGCTGAGTAAGCTGTTAATACTAGCTGTTCGAATAAATCATATTGTATCGGTTCAGGATGAAACTATTGTATCGCTGGTTGGCGCTATTCGGGAAAGCTGCCCAATAATGTATCCAAGTGAACGGAAATTTCCAAGAAACTTGATGATTATAAAAACTTTAGATACCCGAATTGTGCTAATCAGTTTTTACCGGGTCGTTGTTTTTCTGTGAATTAAATGTTGATTGTCTTTTTTATTTAAAAATCCGTCAGCAATTTGTGAAACTATTGAATGATTTTCTTTCCAAGCGATATATACTTCTTCAGCCCACTTTTTTATCAATTTAACACATTCTTCTGTAGTCCTTACTTCAATAAATTCTTTAGTTGTTATTGTGCCCCTGATTAAAGCTTTTGGAAGATTTAAGAATTCATTTGGTCTACCTTCTTTATAAACATTTAGGTAGTTACTTAGTAATGGAGATGTCTTATAATCCCAATTTATATTTTTTTCAAGAATTAAATTCAATCTTGTCAAGTGAAAATGATTGCTCCAACGACCATGAATTTCTGGATGTTGCAAAGCATGAGCATCTACACTTAAAAATCTGTAGATATGATTTTCTGAATGATTAAAGTCAATATGTTCAAGTCCTTTATTGTAATTTTCCATGCATTCAAAAATTCCTTTTTGGAATTGCGCTCCACAAAATTGACAATTGCCCTTATCTAGAAGATTAATTCCATTCTTTTTTGCTTGGTCAATAAAGTCCTTCATTTTGTAGAAATATTTTGTTTCTGTATATCGTCTTTTACAATGCCCGCCATCAAAGGGCATTCAATGCTAAGTAGCAATTTGAAATCACTTCTTGAAAAACGGAATCATCTCCTTCAAATCATCCGCCACGCGAGTAAACCAAATTAGAATTCCATAAATCACCACAATCGAAAAACCTGTCGAAAGAATGTTCAAAATTTCACTTTCGAATGCTGGAATAAAATTCACTAAGAAATAAGTAAAAACGATTGATAATCCTATAAATAAAGTTCGTTTATCAAAAGGTTGCATTTTGAATTTAATCCAGATATAGACGTACTTAAATAAATTGTAGGCAAAACTCGATATGCAAGTTGCCCATGCTGCCCCTTCGATGCCCAAAGTTGGGATCAACGTGTACAATAAAACAAGGTTAATTACTGCAACCAAAATCAATCCCAATGCGCCAACTGTAAACTTATCGGATGTAAATATGATCGCCGAATTGGAACCAGTCATTAAATTAAACAATGCCGATAAACTCAAGATTGTAACTACAGGAACACCCGCTAAAAATTCATTGGGCAGAAATTGAAATAGGAATTCAGCATTTAAACTCACCAATAAAAAGAGCAATCCACCAAGAATAAATAAATACCGCGACGATTTATAATAAATATCTTGAATGTTATTGATGTCATTCTTTTCCCAAGAATGGGCAATTCGTGCATTGGCAACTTTGTCTAATGCATTGATGGGGGCTTCAATAAAAATGGGAATGAATGCTGCAATGCCATAAATCCCCACCAAAGCAAGCGATACAAACTGACCCAAAACAACAGTATCTAACAGTTTAATTGCCATGGATGCCACGCCAGCCGGAAAAACCATCCAACCATAACGAAGCATTTCCTTCAATAACGATGGCGTTAAGAATTTTCGATCAGGCAAAAGACTTATTCTTCCAACTCGGGTCGAATAAACCAGTATTAAGGCGAGTTGTAAAAGATAAGTCAGAACAAATCCCAATGCCAACCACTCAATACTCCAACCTAAGTAGAAATGAAGCAAAATGAGCAGAATAAAGAGCACCCTGATCATAACTTCCTGCGCAAATGCAGGTAGGATGGGCTTAAAGACCGAAAACAAATAGTTGTTCACCAAACTCAACAGTGCAATAACCACCGAAAATGGGAAAACCAGGAAAAAATAGTGCGAGAATAAAGGAGAATCTTCCAAATACAGTTGGATGATTCTATCCTTGAATATCCACAGCAATGGAAATGAAACTAAACAACCTATTCCTAACCAAAACAACATCAACCCAAAAAAGCCGTGATGGCGTTGTTCGGCACTTCTGAATTTTGGAAAATAACGAATTGTAATATTTAAAAACCCAAATGGCAGGATAGTAGAAACCAAAAAAGAAAAGGAATACAATACCCGTGTTAATCCAATTTCCTCGGCGCTCAGAAAGAACGGCTGAACCAAGAGCAAGGAAATAAATCCTACCATAATTCCTGTGTAGGTAATTAAGGTGCTGATAAGTCCTTGTTTCTGAATGATGCCCAAGTGGAATATTTTGGAAACAAATGTAATTGAAGTTTCAGTGCGGTTTGAAATACTATTTTTGCAGCCGAAATCTTTTCCATGGAACTGCTTTACCGATTCATATATTCTCCCGCAATCAACAAAGTTCTAAGAGCTTTGATCTTCCCTTTCAGGAAGTTGCTCCCAACCGGAGCATGGCTTCCACCGGCTGGTTCGGTGAAATTCACACTCGACAATGGGAAAACCATCACGATGTTCACCAATCAAACGTCGTTCGTTACTTGGAACATCGCATGGAAAGGTTACAAAAGCTATGAATACACGCCGATTTTTGAAGCACTAGCACCTAAAATCAATGTATTCTTCGATGTGGGATCAAACACTGGTTTGTATTCTCTCATCCTTGCAGGAAGCAATCCAAATGCGAAAGCTTGGGCATTCGAACCTTCCCCAGGTCCATTCGAATACCTTTCAAGAAACATCGCCGCCAACGGATTTAACGGAAGAATCCACCCCATCAAAACAGCCCTTTCGAACCAAGAAGGGACAGCCGAATTCGTATCTGCCTTTTCTCCTAAGTACACCTATCTTAAGGAAGCAACCTTGGGTGGATCAGGACACTTATCAGGTGCACGCGACAATACATCTAGCCTCACCTTCCAGGTGAAAACCGAAACACTCGACCAGTTTGTTGAGCGGAATCAGATTACTTCTATCGATCTGATGAAACTCGACACTGAAGAAACAGAACACCTCATTATTGGATCTGGTTTGGAAACCCTCAAAAAGTTCGAACCAATCCTGATTTGCGAAGTGTTTTCGGTTGAAATGGCTGTTGCCTTGGGTGATTTGTTGAAACCACTGGGTTACAAGCCTTATCAGAGTAAAAAAACACATTTGGAAGCCATCAATGAAGTGGAATTCCAATCTGGCGAAATTCCTGATTGCTTTTTTGTAACCGATGCACGACTTCACTTGATTAGTCAATTCATTCAAAAAGCATGAAAAAGAAGGATAAGCTGATCTATGTATTTGCTTTCCGTTCTTCATTTATCCGCAAGGATGAGGAATTGCTCCGAAAATATTTCAATGTAGTTCCGCTCTTTTTCAATCCACTCCCCCGCTGGAAAACACCGTTGAGCTTCATCAAACAGGTGTTTCAACTGCTTGTAAACATCAGAAACTGCAAAGGGATTGTTTGTCAGTTCGCAGGCTTCCATACGGTTGCAGCAGTAATCGTCGGCAAATTGTTTGGGGTAAAAACATCCATCATTCTGCTTGGTGCCGAATGCCACAATTATCCAGGCATTCAACATGGGAATTTTCGCAAAAAATGGCTCGGAAAAGCAACACGTTTTTCATTTTGTTGGGCGAGTCAGTTGCTTCCGATCGACAAATCATTGATTGAGTTTCGGAACGAATACGATCTTTCTGAACCACGGGCACAAGGATTCAAAGGCATCAATCCGGATATCCAAACAACTACACAGGTAATTCCGCATGGGTTTGATGGGGAAAAATTCAAGCCCAATGCAAATCCTCCTCAAGCCTTCAGTTTTATTACTGCTAGTAGCTCTGTAGCTCCTCCAGTATTTCAGCGCAAAGGCATTGACCTTATTTTGCAAATCGCTCCAAAATTCCCGCGGTGTTCATTTACAATATTGTGCAAAAACGATTATCTCAAAACTGAAGATCTACCTAATAATGTATCCATTTTAGAGGCGGTTCCTTACGAGAAGCTTCCTGAAGTCCTTGCTAGCTATCAATTTTATCTTCAAGTTTCTATCGCCGAAGGACTTCCAAATGCCTTGTGCGAGGCTATGTTGTGCGGTTGTATTCCGATTGGGTCGAATGTTTTTGCTATTCAGGAGGTTATCGGAAATACAGGATTCATCGTTCAAAAAAGATCAGTAGAAAACCTTGAGGAACAAATTCAATTAGCGCTTCAGAACACGGATCAAGAATCACTTAGTGCAGCCGCTAGAAAGAGAATAATAGAAAAATTTCCATTGGAATCGAGAGAAGTTTCTTTGATCAAGGCAATTCAAAAATAACCTCCAGAAGCAAATTAGAGTTGAACAAATTTAACTGCGAACTTGCAAAAACAAAAACATGCTGTACCTTTAAGACTTGGTAACAAACTTAACCGAGAAACGATGAAAAAAATTACTCTACTATCCACTTTTGCACTTTGCGCTCTTTTTACAAATGCACAAGTTGAGGAAAATCCAACAACTGGCTCATGCTACGCTACTGAAGTGATGCAGTATGAAGCGAAAAAAGACAACCAAGGAAATATTCTTCCTGCCTCTCGTCAAATCACTTCTCGTGCAATCGGTGCTGCACAAAACAGCGATGAAACAACATCAGAAGAAACAATCAATTTCGTTGCACTTGGTTTCGGTGGTTCAATCACCCTTCGCATGGATGGCCCTATCGCAAACGGACCTGGCGACGACATTAAAGTTTTCGAAACTACTTTCAATCCTGCATCTAGCAACTGTAATCGCTACCCAGAAAGAGTTGCTGCATATGCTTCACAAGACAATTGTAACTGGGTTTATTTAGGTGTAAGATGCCAAGATGCTACTTTCGATCTTGGTGAACTTAACTGGGCTGAGTACATTAAATTGGTTGATGTTAGCCCTGTTGATCACCCTTTCAACAACAGCACTTCTGATGGTTACGATGTTGATGGAGTTGAATGTTTGAATGGCCCTGCTCTCGAGCCAGTTATGCAAGATCTCAATGCGAACAATGCAACATCAATTGTAGCATTCTCTCAAACTACCCGTAAAGATGGAGCTCCAATCGCTGCAGCTCGCTCAAATCCTGAACAAGCTCTCGGCGCACCACAAAGTAACAACACAGTAAACTTCGTATCTCTCGGTTTCAGCGGTAGCATCACTTTGAAGCTCGGTTATGTAGCATTCGATAAAGAAGGCAATGACATTCAAGTAATCGAAACTTCTTTCAACAACCCAACTTGTGGGCAATACGCTGAAAAAGCAAACGTAGAACTATCTCTTGATGGTATCACATACTTTGAAGCTGGAAACCTTTGCCTTGATGGTTCAGTTGATATCGCAGCTACAGGTCTAACTGGTGCTCAATATGTAAGAATTTCCGACCGCTCTCCAGCATCTCAATTCTCAGGATCTGCTGATGCTTACGATGTTGATGGTGTAGTTGTGCTTCAACCAGGCTGTTCTACAGTTCAATCGCAAAGAATCGAAGACAACACTTGGACTCCTGACGAAATCGCTCAAGTATCAGTTTCTCAAATGACCATTGAAAACCAAGTAAACGTTGAGATTTCTAACACTGAAAAAGCTCAGCAAATCAATATTGACCTTCTTTCAATCGACGGAAGAATCGTTTCATCACAAAGAATCAACACCAACGAAAACTCGACAGTAAATAGTATTGTAGATCTTTCAGGTGTGAACGCAGGTATCTACCTCGTAAATGTTCGCGGTGCTGAAATGAACCAATCATTCAAAGTAGTTAAGCACTAAGCGTCACTACTCCTTATGAAAAAGCAGCCCTCAAAAGGGGCTGCTTTTTTGTTTTATGACAATTGTTCACTCATGTAATTGAGCGTCCCGCTCATCGAATACTGTCGCTAATGGCAGGGCTAAATCGGGCTTACATTCTTCAACAGTTGAGGCTCAAAGAACCATACATAACTTTTTAGTCGATTATACATATAGTGATAAAAAACACACGATGATCACTAAGCTTTCAATTGCCTTTAGCCTGAGAGATAAATAACTTAAAAGTGATACTCTGCCTAACTGATTGGGGACTAAATCGAAATCCATCCTTTTTCGAAACTAATACACCTTACCATGGGCTTCAACACTCTTATTAACTTCAAGATTAAGAGTCGAAAAAAGAATTACTACCCTATTTCACCACTAATAACTTAAAAGTAGCAGTTTGTGAATGTTATGCGAATATTAAATTTCGACATAAGCAAAAATAATTACATCTGCTTTACTGAAAGTAAGTTGCAGTAACAACTAGATGCATTTCTACATATATACTTAATTAAGTGAACTTTATAAAAAAATAATGTGGCAATAAACTTCCTTGCCAACATCGCTTCATCAAGTTTTCTTTTAAATAACACTGAAACCTTACATTGAAACTTGCGTACTTTTGCAAAACCTAACCTTAACAATTTAACTTATGATCAAAACTGGAACGAAAGTTCAAAGGAATGCGAAAACGCCTTTTTGGGCAAAGTCTCTCGCATGGTTGTTGCTCGGAGCATCAGCCCCTCTTCAAACATTTGCTGTAACAAGCGCCAAATCAGAAATTTCGGCACCTGCAGCAATTGAAGTAAACATTACTGGGAACTTGCGCTTCTGTGCAGGTGGAAGTACGCAACTTACCGCAAATTTAAGCGGATTATCAGGAACACCTAGCTTTACTTGGCGTCGTAATGGCGTTTTTATGCCAGGAGCTACAACAGCAACAATTACCATTGACAATCCAGGATTATATTCTGTAACTGTGAATGGATCAGGCGGTCAAACAGGTACTTCAGCAGCAGTTGATGTGGATGTTTTCCGACTTAAAACGCTTGTACAAAATGCATGTCCTGGAAGCACTGGAAATGTTAATCTGGTTTTACTCGACAATCTTGGATCAAACAACCAAATCTCTTACTTATGGAGCAATGGGTACACTGGCCAAGATTTAATGGGTGTAGTTTCAGGTTTATACTCTGTTACCGCTACAGATATCAATGGTTGTAACGCAACTGCTTCTGCATTGGTAAGCAACACAATCGTAAATGTAAACGCAGGTTCAGATGTTACAATCTGCGCGGGAGGCTCTGTGCAATTGAATGCTAGCGGTGCCGACAATTACCTTTGGGCGCCAGCAGCTGGTTTGAGCAGCGATTTTATTGCAAACCCAGTAGCTAGTCCAACAAGCACTACTACATATACTTTAACAGGTTATGTAAACAGTGGCGATCTAGTAACCAATGGTGACTTCAATCAACGCAACACTGGTTTCTACACTGATTATGCTTATGTAAACTCTTTTGCTAATGGTGGTTACTCAACTGGAACAGGCTTGTATCCAGAAGGGAAATATGCAGTTGTTCCAAATCGTTCAGACACAAACGTAACCAAGTTCCATCCTGCATTTAAAGGAGTTGGACACAACCGTGGAAACGTTGCTGGTGAGAATGATGACTATTATTTAGCAGTTAATGGTTCTAGTACACTAGGGCAAATTGTTTGGCAACAAACTATTGAAGTACTTCCTGGTACATCTTACAACTTTACTACCTGGATCGCTTCAATCAACCTTGGGAACCTTTCACGTCTACGTTTCAAAATCAACGAGGATGTTCTAGGAAATCAAATTGTTGCACCAAATGCGCTGAATACTTGGAATCAATTCTTCACAACTTGGAACTCTGGCACAAGCACTACTGCGACTATCAGCATCATCAACGATAACTTAATTACAAGCGGAAACGATTTCGCACTTGATGATATCTCTTTCTCTGTAGGATGCATGGCTTCTGATGAAGTAACTGTTACTGTAGTTCCAGCGCTTTCTGGAAACACACTAACTTGTCCCCAGCAATCAACTTTCTGCATCTCTGGAAACCCAGGAATGATCAATGGTTCTATTCCAACTGGTGGAACTGGTGAATACTCTTATCAGTGGCAAATCAGTGATGACAACCAAAACTTCTCTGATATCCCCAATGCTACTTCTGCGAATTATGATCCATCAACTGTAAGTGCCAACACTTGGTATCGTAGAATTGTTCGTAGCGGCGATTGTTCTAGCACTTCTGCTTCTTGCGGAATCAACATCTCTGGACAAAACCAAATTTCGAACAATACTATCAGCGCACCTCAAACCATCGCATTCTGTAATTCTGGAAATCCAGGTGTAATCAATGGAGCAACTCCAACAGGACCTGGTCAGGCTAACTTTACTTACATCTGGGAATCTAGCTTAGATGGCAACAATTGGACAGTAATTCCTGATGCTTCAGGGTTAAACTTTGATCCTTCAGCGCTTCAAGCGACTACTTCTTTCCGTCGTATTGCAAGAAAAGGTGACTGTGTTTCTGGTGCTTCTAACGTGATCACAATCACAATCAACAATGCTCCTGCTATTTCTATCCCTGCAGCTACAGAGCGTTGCGGTGCTGGTTCATTAAGTTTGGAAGCTAACTCTACAGGTACAGTAAAATGGTTCGCTGCAGAACAAGGCGGTCAAGCACTTTTCACTGGTCAAGTGTACACGGTAAATGTTAATGAAACTACTTCTTACTTCGTTGAAGCTTCAGCGAATGGCTGTATCTCTGCTCGCACTGAAGTTGTTGCTCAAGTAAACCAAGCTCCTTCTGTTACTTCATCTAACGCTTCATTAGTATGTGGTGCTGGTAATTCAACTGTTTCAGCTGCTGCTTCTGCTGGCTCTATCAACTGGTACTTCGATGCAGCTGGTCAACAATTGATCGGTTCTGGAAACTCAATTGAAGTTCCTGTTAGTGGATCAACCACTGTATATGTTGGAGCTTCTGAAAATGGTTGTGTATCAGATTTAACTCCTGTTGCAATCACTGTTGGTCAAAACACTTCATCTACTGTAACAGAAACTGCTTGCGAATCTTACACTTGGGCACTTAACGGAACTACTTACACAACAGGTGGTTCATACACTTACGAATCTGTGAATGAGTCAGGTTGTACACTTACAACTACGCTTAACTTGACTATCAACAACTCTGGAAGCGAAACAATCAATGCTACTATCCTTGCTGGTGAATCTTATGCATTCTTCGGTCAATCGCTTACTACTGCTGGAACTTTCACCAACACTGGTGTAGGCGCTAATGGTTGTCCTTTCGTTACAACTTTGAACCTTACAGTTCAAGAAGACAACAACAACAATGGTCCTGTTGCTTGTGGCGAAAACCAAATCGAAAACGGAAACTTCGAAGCTGGAAATGTTGATTTTGCATCTGACTACACTTACAAAGCGAACATCGCAGCTGTAAACAACGAAATGATTCCTGAAAACACTTACGGTGTTGGCGAATCTGCAAATGCTTACCATCCACAATGGACAGGTACTGGTCGTTCAGGAAAATTCCTTATCGTAAACGGTAACACTGTAAACGAGAAAACAGTTTGGTCGCAAGATGTAACTGTATCAAGCAGCAAAGAATATGTGCTTAACCTTTACACTCAGAACATTTTCGCTACTGCTCCAACTTCAATGAAGTTCATCCTTACTCCAAACGATTTCATCTCTCCTGCAGTTGAGTTCGGTACTTTCACAGCTACAGCTGGATTGAATGGTTGGACAGAAGTAAGTGCTGTATTGAATTCTACTTTCACTGGTTCAGCTAAATTGAGCATCGTGAATGTGAATCTTATCGCTTCTGGAAACGACTTCGGTATCGACGATATCTCTTTCATCGAAACTTGCCCAGTATCTTGCAGCCCAGTTGAAGTGATCTCTTTCAACCAAGGTCCTGCTAGTGATCTTCTTAGCCCAGTAGCCGGTGAACGTTCTGATGCTAACGAAGCACTTGGAACTCCAGAAAACAGCGATGCTGTAACTTCTCCTGCAAACAACAACTTCGTGAGCCTTGGCTTCGGTGGTTCTATTGTATTGAAATTCGGTTACCCAATTAAGAATGGTGCTGGCGACGACATCTTCGTAGTTGAAACAACTTTCAACAGCGCTACTTCAAACAATTGCAGCCGTTACCCTGAGAGAATCCGCGCTTACGCTTCACAAGACAATTGTAACTGGGTTTATCTTGGCGAAGGTTGTCAAGACACTTACTTCGATCTTAAAGGTTTGAATTGGGCTCAGTATGTGAAAATCGTTGATATCTCTAACAACGGATCTTTCAACGGACTAGTAGATGCTTATGACCTTGATGGTATCATCTGCTTGAATGGTGAAGAAACAAACCCTACTCCTACTGATCTAGTATTTGGTTCAGCTCAGGATGTTGTTACTTACGCTCCAGGTTTCCGTAAAAATGGATCTGAAATCGTTGCTAACCGTCGTGTTGCTACAAACGCACTTGATGTTCCACAAAACACAAATACTGTAAACTTCGTATCTCTTGGTTTTGGTGGTTCATTGGTTGTTAAATTCGACTACGTAGTATTCGATGCAGCTGGTGCTGATATCCAATTGGTTGAAACTTCATACGGTAACCCATCTTGCGCTGCTTACCCTGAAAAAGCTCAGGTTGAAGGTTCAATCGATGGTATTAACTGGATCATGTTGAACGACAATATCTGTCAAGATGCTACAATCGACATCGCTGCTGCTGGTGCAATTCAATACCTACGTGTAACTGACCGCACTTTGGCTAGCACAATGGGTGGAACTGCTGATGGATTCGATGTTGATGGATTCGTAGTATTGAATGCTTGTGCTTCATCTCCTGCTCGTTTAGGTCAAATTGCTGATGATGTTCAAACTGCTGATGAGGTAGTTTCAACTTCTGCTTACCCTAATCCATTCGAGAATGAATTGCAAGTGAGCATCGCTACTGGTGATCAAGACAAAGTTGTTACACTTACAGTAATGAACAACCTTGGTCAAGTTGTTATGACTAAGCGCTTAAATGTTGCTTCGTCTAGCGAAATCATTGAAACTCTAAATCTTGAGTCTCTACGTCGCGGAATTTACCTTCTCAATGTAGCAACTCAAAATGCAGTTGAAACAATTAAACTTGTTAAGCAATAATCATAACTGCTCAACATTGAAAAGCAGCCCTCAAAAGGGGCTGCTTTTTTTTGCTTATATCTAAGTAAGCCCGGAAGGAAGTCCGGGGCTGCGTGCAATTTCCTTGGTTTCTTCCCCGCAACCTCTGACTTTAGTCCGGGGCTTCGGAGCTTTACTTCGAGGATAGCACCCTCACCAATTCCTGCGTCAACGTTACCCTCGAAAACCTATCCACACCACCCGTAGTTCCTGAATTTCCAGATTTCCATTGCTCATACAGCGACCAAACAGCCTTTTTCATGGCAACAGGATCACCAAATGGAACCACTTCACCAGCCTTACAATCGCGGATTACCTCAGCAGCTTGTCCGTCGGTAGGCCCAACCATTAATACCGGTCGGCCGGACGCCAAGTACTCGAACATTTTCCCAGTGAGTGTAGCTTTCGGAGAGAAAAAGCCCTTCTCCTCTGCCCCATAATTATTGATAGAGAGGAATAAAACAGCAGCACTTTTTTGTTCAGCTATAATATCTCCATGAGGCAAATAATCAATCCATTCCGTTCGAGCATTCAAACCTTCAGCTTCAATGCTTTCACGAATAGAAATATCGTTTTTACCAATTAATCGAATAACACAATCTTCCGAAAACGATTGATTTTCCTCGCACAATGACTTTATCGCTTGCCACAATTCCGGCTGATTTCTTCGGTTATTTAAACTGCCTGTATGCACAATGGAAAATTTTCCATCATTTCGCAATTTATCGGCTGAAATTGCAAAATCATCTGGATCGAAACCGTTAGTAATCGTGTGAACAGGCGTTTTTGTTTTGGAAACAAATTCTTCCCGCATAAAATCGCTCACCACCGTGATTACATCGGCCTCATCCAAAACTGCTTTTTCGAGTTTCGCATTTCTATTTGCCGCGTAGGCACTCATCTTTAGATCTCCAGCGAAATCGATATTCGTCCATGGATCTCGAAAATCTGCCAACCATGGAATGTTTTTTTTGCGACGAATTTTTCGTGCAATTAAATGCATACTGTGCGGCGGACCCGTTGATACGATTGCATCGACGTTATTTGACTCCAACCAATTTAAAAGGAATTTCGCAGATGGTTTAATCCAAAAACAGCGTGCATCAGGAATAAAAATATTTCCGCGCAGCCAAAGCGACATTTCTTGCGCAAACGATTTCCCCTTTTTCTCTTGCAAAAATCCCGAAACAACACGCTCATTTTTCTTTTGTCCGATGAAACGCTTGTACAACTGATATGGCTCCCAGATTGGATGTTTGAGAATTTCAATCCCTTCAGGAATATCCTTTTCAAGCGAATTGTCTAGCACTGGATACTCGGGATTTTCGGCTGTATAAACGATCGGTTCCCAACCAAATTGGCGGAGATACTTCACGAATTTTAACCAGCGTTGCACACCCGCACCACCCGAAGGAGGCCAATAATATGTTAAAATCAAAACTCGCTTCACTTGGCGAAGATAGAGAAAGTAGGTAATTCAAGAATAATGGTCAAAGGAGCATATTTCGCTCGTTTTACATGTCGAATTTTCATCCACTACAAGGTAAAAAATCATAAAGCATAAAAATTCCTTTCTAAAACAGCAGTTATAAATGTTAATGGCCTTTCCAAACTGATAAGTTGCTACTTTCGCTCTTCAAAATTTCTATCATGAGAATTAAGGCATACATCATTTACATAACGCTGTTTATTGCACTGTTTTCCAAATTGTTAAATGCACAATCTCTGGTTGTTCCAAGCTTGGTTTCACCAGCGAACAATTCTACAAATGCATCAGCCAACGAAATATTGGATTGGTCGACCTCTACAGGCGCAAACGCATACCAATATCGAATTGGCCTAACGAGTAATTTAACAAATGCGTCTGTTGTTCAAGTTGCTTCTAGTCAAGCCACTACAGCTAATTTGCTTTTCGGAACCATCTATTATTGGCAGGTTCGAGCTATGAAAACAACTGCACCAACCGACTCTTCGAATTGGTCGGCGGTATGGTCTTTTACTACGCTCGACCAAGTTTTCTTAGTGGCACCTACCAATGCAGCCACGAGCCAAGCACCCAACGAAGTTCTTGATTGGAGCATACTTTCGGGAATTACCAACTACGACTATCAGTGGGATACCACTGCCACCTTCAACTCACCATTGCTCAATTCAGCTTCCATTGCCAGTGGAACATCTCAAGTAACAACTTCAAATCTCCGTTTTGGCACCACTTATTTCTGGAGAGTTCGAGGGCGTCATACGGTAGACACAACCCAGTGGTCTGCAGTAAGATCCTTCACCACAATAGATCAGATTTTCTTGGTGGCACCAACCAATGGAGCCTTGAGTCAAGCACCCAACGAAGTTCTTGATTGGAGCATACTTTCGGGAATTACCAACTACGACTATCAGTGGGATACCACTGCCAACTTCAATTCACCATTGCTCAATTCAGCTTCCATTGCCAGTGGAACATCTCAAGTAACAACTTCAAATCTTCGTTTCGGAACTACCTATTTCTGGAGAGTTCGAGGGCGCCATTCGGCAGATACAACGCAGTGGTCGGCTGTGTGGTCATTTACTACGATCGACCAAATTTTCTTGGTGGCACCAACCAACGGAGCCTTGAGTCAAGCACCGAACGAAGTTCTTGATTGGAGTATACTTTCAGGGATTACTAACT
>CANHIS010000085.1 GCA_947460255.1 Bacteroidota bacterium | reverse complement strand
GGAAATCTGTCGCCACCCAATCGGAGATACACGCCCATTGGTTCTCCTACCACGCCATCCTGAGGTTCTTCTTTTTTTGGTGCAAGCGTAGAAAAATCTTCTTTGGCCAATTGCCACCAATCAGCTAAATGAAGACCCAATTCGGTGAGGGTATCAATGACGTTTTGATCATCTTCTACCGTTTGTTTGATGGCCGCTTTTTCGGAGATTGCAAATTCTTTGTAGCGCTCGTTTTTGTCTTTGAACAATTGATAGCCGTCAAAATCGAATTTCGGGGCTAAAGTCTTTTGCACCTGTTCAATTTCCGCCACAGGCACACCGCCTATCAAATGAGCCTTCACATCTTCGGGTTCGGGCAGTGGCGTATTGTCCACATACCTGCGGATATTGAGGGTGTAATCGTTTTGCTCAATCGTTGCTAAGTCCACCAATTTGGAGTAATTGTCTTCTTCAATTTTGTTGGTGAACACAAAATCAATCTTCTCTACATCTTCAGGTCGAAGGGTGTTTTGTTTTTTGCCTTCTGCAAAGTCTTTGTCGGCATTTACAATAAACACTTTGTTTTTCAGACTGTCGGGTTTGCTCTTGTTAAACACCATAATACAGGCAGGAATGCCCGTGCCATAAAACAACTGAGGCGGTAAGCTGATGATGCCTTCCAGCACATCAGCCTTGAGCATATTTTCTCGGATTTCCTTTTCCTTACCACCTCGGAACAAAACCCCGTGCGGCATTACTACCACCACTTTTCCATTACGTTTGCAGCTTGCTAGCATATGCTGCACAAACATCAAATCGCCTTTCTTGCCCGTTTCGGGAGCAAAGCCATAGCTAAAGCGGGCGGTGTATTGCATTGTAACCCGGTTGTAGTTTTGCGAAAAAGGCGGATTGGCAATTACCCGGTCAAACTGAATCAATTGACCGTCTTTTTCGTTCAGCGGTTCTTCCAGCGTGTCGCCATACTCAATGGTGTATTTGTTAATGTTGTGCAAAATGATGTTCATCTTACAGATGGCCACCACCGTGGGGTCGTTCTCTTGCCCGAACAGTTCTAAGTCGTTAGCATTTTGGCCCTGCTCTTCAATGTATTGATGGGATTGGATAAGCATACCCCCCGAACCAGCCGTAGGGTCATAAATCGACATACCTGCTTCGGGTTTCATCAACTGCACCAGCAAACGCACCACTTGGTTGGGTGTATAGAATTGTCCGCCTTTTTTGCCGCTTTCGTCTGCAAAGTGTTTGAGCAGGTATTCATAAGCCGCACCCAAAAGGTCTGGGAACTCAAAGTTCTCATTCACCAACTTCGGGAACTCGTTGAAGTGGTCAATCATCTGTTTGAGGTCGGCATTTTTCACAATCTGCTTGCCGTCCACTTCCTTGTTGAAGTTGATGCGTCCTTTGAAAATACCGGAAAGTGTGTCGGGGTTGGCTTCTTCAATAGCGTCCAAAGCTTTGTTCAGCATTTGTCCGATATTGTTCTGAAGGTGCTTTATTTCAGGTTGCTGAACGCCATTTTCATCAATGAACTTTTCGTTCCAGCGTGCTCTTGGTGGCACAAAAAATGTTTCGCCATACGTCAGTTTGTCTTCAAGTATTTCGCTGAGTGTTTCAGCGTCCAAATGTTTGTAGTCGTTCTTTCTGAAGTATTCCCTTTTTTGGTCGAATACGTCTGACATCCTTTTCAGAAACAGCATCCCAAAAATGAATTCTTTATATTCAGAGGCATCCATTTTACCCCTTAAAATATCAGCTGCCTTCATCAGAAAGCTTTCTAATTGGGATAACTTAATCTTGTCGTTCTTCATTTACTGTTTTTATTCCTGTTCGTTTTATTGTCTGCTTATGTTCGTCTTTGTCCTGTGCTGGCAAAATTCAAGCTATTTTGTTTTTTGTTATGGCATTGCTTTATGGCAAAAACAAATGTGTTTGAATGTGCGTTGGTTGCCTTTTGCTCTGTCCGATAACGTTTTACGGGTTTGACGAAGTTGGGGGCTTAACTTCGCTGATCAAGTCAAGTTGCAACCAAGCCAAATGTATGCAACCAACCTTAAACTAGCAACAAGCCCAGAAGCTTTGACAACTTAACATTAGAGGTATTCAATCAAATAATTGACTACGAGGATAGTGCATTATTTTAATGCGTTTTAAGTGTGTACTAAATTTACTACCTCTTTTATAGTATGTTTAGATGAGTTCATATAAGAAATCCTTTAACTCCCTTGGAATCAGTTATGTGATTAAATGGATAAAGGGTAATAGATCTGTATAAATGGCATCTTATTTAATTTGTTTAAGTATTGTAAACAAGAAAAATCTGCCCTTACTAACATTTTCAATTAATTAATCGAATTGAAAATTAGTTCCTTAACCATCTCAAGAATTCACTCGCTTTTTAACCGTGCAACGAGTATGTTAATCTTTTTTAATTCAATCTCCAATTATGTTCCTAACTTTCTGTTTATATCCAACTAAATCTAACAACGGCAACTGTAGGTTCGAGATTCGAATTCCTACAAATAAATCAGTCGATCAAGCGAACGTGAAGAATTACTGATTAGTCGCTTTTTACTTGCATATTGGGCTTCGTGGGAATCGCGAAAAGTCAAGACCTACATCGCTTTTAGTCAAACTCAGTCATTACTCTTCCGCTCTTTATCGATTGAGTGCATTCTAGATTTCCATGATCTGCGAGGACAAGTTCCCGGTTTCAATCATTGAGTAATTCGTTAAATTCCTAATTTTTCTGAGCAATAAATTGAACCTTCAGTTGTTATATCATTTATAATGATTGAATAGAAGAAAATCCATAAGCTTCATTTGCCTTTAGTTGATCCGATAACCCAATAGTTTATTAAGGTATCAACTCCATACTTAGAGTTTCATGTTGTTTAACTTCTAATTGATATGGTAAAAAATACTCCAGAGGCACTATTGTCATACAACCGTGAGGAACGAACTTTTCTTTTTCAAAAGAAATTGTATAGCATTCGCATCGTTGAAGGTGTTTACGTAATAGCCAATGAGCAGGGTGTGGATAGGTTTTATTTTAAGGTCGAATCTCCATTCATGAATTATCCTGCGCAAGTGAGTATCTATACCCGTAGTTGTATCTCGCAGCCGGTACTCTTTTACATGTGGAGGCTTAATAGTACATTTTTAGAAGAAATTCCTGAAAGATGGCTTGAGATATGGATAATAGCATTGTTTAAGAATTTATGCAAGTGTTTTGGTGAAGAATATTTGATTACGTCAAATATTTTAGATAAAAAATGTCAGTTTCATATACCTAGTTATATGAGTTTACTTAGAATGTATAAGTCCTTTGAGGAAAATTACCCCGACTCTTTAAAGGTTAATACCCCTTATACACGAAGCTCATTTGAAATCGATTTCCTGCTTACAATGATTTATGAAGATGGATTTCATAACTATTTTAACAGGGTTGACAACGCAGATATTCAAGCTTACCTTGTTACTGCAGAACTACAACTAGCATACGCAGAAATATTTTCAGAGAGTAATATTGTATATCTCCACTACAATCTAAAAGCTATGCATGGAGTCAATGATGCTGTTCTGAGTCGGAAAATATTTGTGGTTTTCAAAGGTAGTATCCCCATTTTCGCCTTCTGCAGTGAATATGAGAAGTTATTGCTCACTATTTAATGCTTTTTGAATGGTTATCAACGACAAGGCATTGTCTTCATAATTAGCAATCAATAACATAACCATCATACAAGATTTGGTGAGAATAGGTGCATGCTTTGTTTGGTCACAAGTTTTGTTATCGATTGCCTATTGAATGTGAGAGTCCTGTCGAGAGGCGGTTAATTCCTAAAACGTTTTCTCTGCAGTAAACAATACAAATGTCACTTCTTATAATAGAGGCAAGATGAAAGAACTAGCGTCTTGCGAATAAATTTTCTAGGAAACAATGTTGAATCCTGTCCTTAAAACAACCATTTAGGTAATCGATTAATTATTGTAAAAATAAATAATTAGTATTATAGAATTTTCTGTTTTATATTTAAAAAAATCGGCCTTCTCGCCATAGTATATAAAGTAAATCAGTTGATGCTTCCAGCTATAAGGTAGATATTGCCATAAGCTGCGTATCGTATTATCGTTCATTGACATGCAGACTTGAAGCGTTAAGCTGATTTACTTCAGTTTCAATGCCAGTCGAAAATCTTGTTTTTCACTTTAAATCATTCGTTATGAAAACCCAAACATTTTCCACCGATTGTTTGCAACAATCCCGTTATGAACGTTTTAATCAAGCTTTTGAAAATTCTAAGATAATTAACCCTGCTCGTTTTGTTTGGCATGTAGCATCCCGTGAAAATCGTTGGTCGATTAATCGCAAAGGAATTATCAAACAGCATGCTGAATACGCTGTATTTGCTAATAATATTCTTCCTATCGATAATTTCATGATGTTGTTTTGGCCCTTACCTATTGATTGCTTCGACTATAATAATTTGTCCTTCATAGAATTTTATTCGCTTTATGACTTTTGGAGAATCGACACACATGCTTTTGATACTGAATGGCGCATCGACCCTGTGCTTGCTAATGAACTATCGTGTTATAATCTCGAATCGGCTCGACATTATATTTGCACACGATCCAATATTCCTCCGCAAGCTTTGAAATTATGTAGGTATAAAGGAGAAAAAACAAGGATAAAATACTGTCCTTACGAATTTGCAACAATCGAACAACTGCCTGTTCTAAGAGCTGCATAAAATTAGTTTGAAGCTAGCAAGCTGTGTACATGTCTTTTAAATCTCAACTCATTCGAAGTTAAACCAAACAATCAAAATTCACCATGCATTATATACCTTTTGAACGCTCCTATTGGGTACTGCCCAATAAATTGATGGCTGGCGAAGTGCCTACACATGTAAATCTCGATCAAACCTATATTAAACTTGATGCTCTGATGGCAATTGGTGTCGATGTGGTAATTAATCTAATGGAACCCGATGAAAAAAATTCCCAAGGAAAATCATTTTTTGATTATTTCGAATACTTGAAACAATTTGATATCAAAACGTACCGCATGCCTATTGTGGATTTATCGGTTCCGACTGTAGAAGAAATGCATCAAATAATCAGACTCATTGATTTGAACTTGGAAGTAGGTAAAACGGTATATTTCCATTGTTGGGGAGGTGTTGGCCGAACCGGAACTGTTCTTGGGTGCTATTTAAAACAGTTTGGCTATGCAAGCAATAAAAATGTGTTTCAGCTCATCCATTATTTGAAACGCACCACCCCAATTAATGAGCGTGACTCCCCAGAAACAAATGAACAACGGGACTTTGTATTGAATTGGGAACCTTAATTTACATTTTTAAGTGTTCCATACTAATATTGTTAAACAACATAAATCTTAAATAAATGGATAAAGAATCACTTCGAAACCCAATTAGAGCTGCATTGTTTGGCCATGCTGTGGGCGATGCTTTAGGTGTTCCGGTTGAATTTACCAGTCGCAAGGAACTTGCTCAAAATCCTGTGACATCAATGCTCGGTTTTGGAACGTATAACGTCCCACCCGGAACTTGGTCTGATGATGCGTCGTTATCATTTTGTCTCGCCGAAGCCCTTACCGAACCATTTAATTTACATTCCATTGCAAACAACTTTGTTCGCTGGGCTAACGAAAACTTTTGGACTCCCTATGGAGTAGTTTTTGACATCGGCAATACTACCAGGTGGGCAATTCAACGCCTAGCAATTGGAATCGATCCGCATATAGCTGGAGCAATTGATGAAGCCTCGAATGGTAATGGATCGTTGATGCGGATTTTACCGCTCGCTTTTACTATTTACAATCAACCTATTGAAGATCGGTTTGAGCGCATTAGACAGGTATCGACCCTAACGCATGGTCATATACATTCGGTTGTAGCTTGTTTTTATTATATCGAATTTGCCCTTGAGTTACTCAGACACAGCGACAAATACTCGGCTTATCAATCACTTCAAAAAACTGTTCCTGCATTTCTAGATTCACATTTTAAAAACACAGAAAAGCTAGACATCTTCGACCGTTTGTTGAAGAATGATATATCAGCAATTGATGAAGGTAAAATTGAAAGCAGTGGCTTTGTTTTACACACGCTCGAGGCGGCAATTTGGTGTTTATTAAAAACGGAATCATACGAAAGCGCTGTACTAAAGGCTATTAACTTGGGTGAAGACACCGATACAACTGCAGCTGTTACGGGTGGCCTTGCGGGCTTGCTTTATGGCATCGATTCGATACCTACGCATTGGAAAACCGTTATTGCACGCCATGCCGACATTGAAGATTTGGCGTATCGCTTCTGGGCCAATTTGTAAATCTGCTGCTCAGCTTCTAGAATTACGATTTTTGAGGAAATCTTCGTAGCATGGTAGTTTATAGGGATTGCGATCTAGCCTTTTATCAATGTATTTATAGGTATCAATGTTATTTTTATTTTTTGCATGCAGTTTAAGTGTTAAACTATACATCGTATCGCAAACTTCGAGTATATCATCGATATTGAAATTGTTAATGACTTCTTTCTTGCATTCAAAACTGATGGCAAGTTTTTCTACAATTTCCTTTTCACGAACTATTTCATTAATGTAGTTCTCAAATTCATTGCGTAATTTCAATGCTTCGCAAATGGCGAGAAACTCTTTGATTTCCTCCTGACTTAATTGATTTAGCACAATTGTATTAAAGTAATAAAAAGGTCCCCATGGTCCGGGTATTTTGCCATAACAGTGTTTCGCCTTGAATTTTCTGAGGTTTTCATGCTTAGAATCAAAATAGAGCATTTCTAAGATATCCTCATCATAACCATTCCATTCCTTGGCAAAAATTCCGTTATTGTAGTTGTTGATGTATTCTTCGCGGCGGTAATGCATAAAATCAGAATAATTTAATTTTTTTGACAAAACTAATTTGAAGTCAATTCGCTTTTATGCACTGCTTTGTAAGGTGTAGCAAAACAAAGCACCGCATTATTTTGGTTAAAAACTAAAAACACCTTTTTAACCATCTCATAATTTTCAGAATCCGATGGATTTACAAATGTGTCTTTATAAATAATCAACTCATTGCTGTATACATCAACATAGGCTATTTGCAAATCCAATGTGCAAAGTTCTGCCTCTAACTCAACTTTTGAACTTAACGTGTAATGTTCTTGGGGACTTACATAAGTTTCTCTTGATATAAGAAAATGTAGCAAGAGAGATCCTTCTTTAAATGGAGTGTTTTCAGGCAGCGATTGGGGGTATAGATTATTGAATTGTTCATACATTGACTTGAAAAAGTTGAAACAAGAAAAACAAAGCCGATTATTCACATTCAGCATTGTAGGATGAAGTAAATTATCCTCACCAAATAGATCTACTAATTTTTTGAATAAGTGAATCACTCTGCGTCTTATCCATTTTCTCGGAAAATCGTATATAATAAGATAATTGAGTTGAAGTAAGTAATGCATTAAATGTTCAGAGTTGGATCTGAAACTCTGAATACTTAATTGCTCTGGAAAATTTTGATAAGTCGCTTCGGCGTTAAAATAAAAGACATCTCTTTTTTCTGAATTACTGATGATAAACCAATGATTATAAACGCGTAAGGAATATAGTTTGCCATTTAGTATTATGGGTGAATTTACCATTGAAGTTGAATTTAGATTACAAAAAACAGTTAACGATAAACGAAAATCTTGAGTTTATTGAATCATTAATCTTGATGATTCAAACCAATAATTTGATTTTTCTTCTCACATTTTGCTTCAGATTTTTTGATTGCTTGATTTTGAATATATAAAAGAAAATTCCATAATACTAATTATTTATTTCTTTTTTATTTATACTGGTCGAGATGAAAATTTTGCTGAATCTTTAGCTGTAGCATGTGTTCCGCAGGGCACATGTGAAAAAAGTAGCATTAGTCATTGATTTGAGTTGATGCCAGCCTAAAACAGAAGCACTTCCACCTGATCGAATTTCAAAGTTTTGAGGCTCTGTGGAATGTGCGTTTGTGCGATGGTGTTATAATTGTGCAGATGAATACAACGCTGCTATGTTCATCAGTATTTTGTCTGTTATCGGATGGCTATTCACTGCTCTTAAAGCTATTTCTTTGGCCTTGTGATCGATTTCATGCAAGAGGGCTAATCGTTTTTCTATCATTTCATTTTTTTCAAGAGCGTTAAATGCAATTTTTTGAAACAGATTCTTTGAAAATCAATTACAAATTTCCAATCTTTTTATCGGTTATCTCTATCTTCATTTTTTAATTAATCAACTGCCAATTAATTCAATATTGTCTCCATTGTTATAAATCCTTTTTGCAAAATTGATTTTGATTCTATAGAGCTTTGATCATTCTACAGTCTCTTTTCTTTTTGTTGGCAATTGGTTAATTTAATTGCCCTAGTTTTCTGATAAAGTCAAATCCTCCCGACATCAATTAAAGTTGTTTATAATTGTTAGTTATGTTGGTTTTTATTCAGTTTCTTCGCACAACTTTTCGTATAAAACAACCATACCTAAGGTATCACGCTCGCAATAGTCGAGCAAGTGACGGTGTGTTGTATTCCAGTTTCCAATGAATATTCCCCGTACTTTCTCAAGAAAGAGAGTGCTAGCCAAATTTCCATTGTTAATTTCTAGATTGGCATAACTGAATTCAGGAGCCAATGCAGGTAAAACATCCTTTATTGAAGCCGATTTTCCCATTGCAGGAAGATAAAATAATCCCTTGTTGAAGGGTTCATGCAAATCCACAATGCGACTCAGGATTCCATTGATAAAGTCGGTATATTTAGGGAAGGCTCGTTTTAACTGATTTAAAACACCCACTTCGAATGGCGCATAATAAACCAGAATGCTCCCATCTGGTCCAATGTCGTTCATAAGTTGATTGAGCAGCTGTAAACGAGGTTCTGTCGATCCTGCAGTGTTAAAATCATCCGGATTAGCTAAAAATGCCTTATGTACGACAGGTGCATTTGGTGCTGTAAGGATATGCAAAGAATATTGGAACGGCACTTTCTCAAATGGACGTGTTTCATCTAAAATAGGTATTGCAGGAGCAATTGTTTCAAAATCGAAAAAATAAAGCGGGTATTTCAGTGAATTTACAAAATTCGTTATGCCTTCCTTATCCTTGTATGCTTGGTTGAATTTAATTCCGTTTACTTGTAATTCCTGTCTTTTGCTTAAGCTTTCGCCTTCGGGAATTTCAGCTATTTGTGTTATTCCTTTTTCGAAAAATGACCAACTCTTCTTACCACCATTATATAGATCGAACACCGAATTCTCAGGGATATGCTTCCAGCAATGGTGCTTGTATGTGCATTCATAAGGCATTGCATTGCAGTGTTTGCCAATAGAAATAGATGGCTCCTCCTGCTTGATTAACATCGTCTGAAAACGCTCCAGATTATTTCCTGTTTCCTCCTGCAGTTGCAGTATTTGATCGGTTATGTCTGTTAGCACAAATAATTCATTGGGATTTATATTGCCGCTTTTTGTATAGCTTTTATTCAGATGCATAAGGAAAAAACGATCGGGCTTTACACCACATTTATCCAAAACCCAATATTGAAATGCAGCATCCGTGAAATAATAATCTTTAAGTTCGGCACTACTTTTAACCTCAATAGCCCAACGCTCGGTGGGTGTATGATGTAAAATGTCGAGAGCAGCAAATCCTCCACTGTGCGAAAAACTCGCTTCATAAATTGTTTCTATTCCCGAAGTAAGCCAATCGGCCGTTCGTTTTATAGCGAGGCCCCAATTGTCGCCAAAAGCTTCAGTCGCATCTTTCCCATTTGGGAAGACTTGTTGCGCAAGTTTACCTATCTCATGTCCTGCATCGAAGCGTGCCTGCTGTTCTGTTGTTACTTCCGCTTTAAGGTCTTTGCGGTAAAATTCGAAATGAAGCTTCTTCAGGCATTGGCTTCCCGCTACAAATTTTGATTTACTGATGGTTATCATTCGGCTTCAGTTTAGATTAAACATTAAATTTTGATGCATGGTAAATGCCCCGATATTTTTCGGCCAATTCGGGCTGTTCGGCAATCAGATAGTTGAAAAAATCTTCCATGCTTTCTCTCTGAAATTCTGGTGTGATGGGCTGAGTAAGGAAATTCTTTACAATATCAGGTTTGTGCGGCTTGTTGTTATCCGCATGGGCAAGCACCGTTTGTTCAAGGAGTTCGTAAGATTGCATGCCGATTTGATTTACAATTTGCAGCGATTGGAGTACCACCTCGCAATCAAAACCCAGGCGTTTGTATGCGATATACTGCTGCGGTTGCCCTCCCTCCATCCAAAGCAACAGCTCAAGTAAGTGATCGAATTCCTGCAAGCCATTAAAGACCAGGGCTTGCGCCAAGCCTTCATGAAAGAAAATTTCATCATTCAGTCTATATTGCAACTTACCAATAGGCATTCCGCTACTATCGGTAGATTGGTGAACAAACCAATGCGCAATTTCATGGCATAAAATCAATGCGGTAATGTCTTTTATGTGCATCTCATAAATGGGCCTAAATGCCGGATCTTGAAAGGGAATAGTTGTTTTGGCTATGGTGTAGATAGCTGCTACATCTTTAATATTTTGTGTAAAAAGTTCAAATCTGCGTTCCTCTGGTTTCTCATCGCAGGGGAAATAGGCTCCAAGGGCTTCGAGATATCCATAATGCTTAACCGGGGCGAAGTCATGAATTCCAATAGCCGGATCGTAGCAACGAACGCTGGCATTGCTGTATTTTATTTCAGGCATTTCTGTTTCTGGAAGATTAAATCCTGCCTTTTTAAATAACATACCTATTTGCATTACAAATCCATTGATAATGTAATCCATGTCTTCATTTGCGTCAAATGCGGGTAGCGCGGTGTTCATCGTTTACGGGTTTTCGTAGTTTTAAAATTATTTTTAGGAGTGCAGGTGACTGTCTTACAAGCAGGGCAATAAAATATGCTGTGTATTCTTGCCATTGCGGTGTCAAAGAGGATTGATTTTATTCGATTTAGGTGTGTTTTCATTTTAAATTAACGTGTATTTTGGACAAAATTAGCAGCCTAGTGCGCAATGGTATTGCGTAGTATTACACAATCGTTTTTTGAGTAAACCAAACCAGCGAAATCCGTTTATATCTTTTGCATTTGGCAATAGATAACATGAGAGGCCTCCAAAAGAAAGGGTTTTGAAAAAAAACTTTTAGAATATCAAGTATTCGATTGGTTGTAAGTGAATTAAAATTTTAGCTATGAGGCAAGAGAATGAATTAAGGGTGTGGGTGTTTTCATTTGCGCCGGCTTAAACCCTACAATTTGTCTGTTCGATTCATTATTTTTCTGAATTTCGGCCATTAGGTAGTTCTCAAGCTCGATGAGCATTGTTGTTTGCCTTTTGCGTATAATGCGTGCGATCTCCTGCTTACGTTTAAAATTTAGAAGATTGGCTGCACTGAAGTTGAAGTTGCTGGCCAATTTAATTCGATCTTCTTCCTTCAATTGTGGGAAAAAATCTTGTAAAAGCAGCATACGCGTTTCAGCATCGGGCATACCGATATCAATGCGATAAAGAAATCTCCTTGCAAATGCGGCATCAAACATTTCCGGCAGGTTGGTGGTACAAATCAGAATGCCTGTAAATACCTCTAGTTCGTTTAAAAGGATAGTCTGAACCGCATTCTCAGTTTGCGATGAATTACTATGATGTTCAGATCGTTTTTGAAAAATACTATCGGCTTCATTGAAACATAATATGGGAGCAGACTTGGGGGAGGCGGCCTTAACTTTGTAATATTCGAAAAGCTGTTTTATCTTTTTTTCACTCTCGCCATAATATCTGTCGCGCTGTTCGGCTACATTAAACATCAGCAGTTCACGACCAGTTTCTCGGGCCAATTGTCTTGCAAGTTCTGTTTTCCCTGTACCGGGCAAGCCCGAAAGCAAAATAGTTATTCCACTGAAATTGCTTTGCTTTTTCATTTTACTCGTGTATGAAGTAAATGCCGCAGGCTGCAATAACCGAAATAATTCATCGGTTGTAGATCGATTTTCTGAGTTATAAAGCAGGATGCGACGTTCAATTGCAGATGCTTGCGTTATTTGGAGTGTAGAGGGAAGAATTATTGCTTCGGAATTAACTTTAGCTTTTGTTGAACTTTCAATTGATCCCATTATTCTGAAATCGGCTACCAGTATTATTCTGCCAAAATTACATTGTTCAAGTCGCAACAATCCAGTTTCCAGAAGTACTGAGTTTTCTGCCTTCCATTGTTCATTAAGCAATTGAGCTCTAAGCCTGTTCGATGCGAATAGATTGCTAAGCCAGCGAATTTGAATATTGCGCCAACCCATAAGGGATAATATACACGCAAATAACCCTGCAGCTTTAACCTGCTCATCGCTTTTCAATCTTTTCAGTTTTTTCGCAAGGGGGATTGTTGATTTTCTTATAAAACTTCGGCAATGAAACAGCCAGGTTGTATAAGCCATATTCCTACTGAGGAAAAGCAAGGCATATGCATACAAATTAAGGAGTTCTTTTTCTTCTGGCTTTATCTGTGCTTTTTGATGATGTAAGTGAATTTTCTGGTCGGTACGCAACGCCACGTTCACAGATTGACTTATTTCGATTTCAGGATCATCTTCAGAAGCATCATCTCCTTTTATCTCAATATATCCCGAGGTTACCAGTTCCACGAATGCTTGCTGTAATGCTATGTGATCTTCTCGATCAGCGAGGCGTTCGAAGAGAACGTTCAATGTAACTGATTTTCTTCGGTTATTGTGTAAAACAAAAGCCGCTAATAGCGCCGCCTGCGTGTATTCTGTTTCCGTGAATTCGCAAAAGGGCGCTAAATCGCTTGCGTCAGGGAAATAGCTTTTGTCGCTTGCTTTCTTTTCTAGTCCATATAGGAAGCTGATCCAATTTGTCATGAGAAGTAATTTTCTGCAAAGATTTAATCTAACTACGCAATTGGCTTGCGTAGTTATTGGTTAGATTTGCTCACTGCAATTTGATAGAATGGATCAGGATAAATTAGATACACTTAGAATCAAGTTTTTATGCAAGTTTATGGATAGGGGTGGAGGCACGTTGCAGGAATTGCATGCGTATGTTAACCGCCAATTGGAGGAGGCTGACTCAAGGCCTGTTGGACTGCGTACTTTGCAAGCATTATTAGAAAAGCTCCGAAAAGGTCAATTTAATCATAGTTTGCAAGGGTATTCGAGAAACCATCGGCAAGGCATATTTAAAATTAGTTATCGGAACCGCATCTATTCATGGGCCGAAGATTCGAGTAAGCCTGAATTTGGAGATTTGGACGAAAGTGAGCGTTATACATTGCCGTTTTTAAGAGGAATACTTAAAAAGTATGAAAGTATTCCTGCTGTAAGTAAAATTCTTGATTCAATGCCCGAATTGTTTGGAATAACCGAATCTGAAATGGATAGTGCTTCGGTTGTCTATCATGGAGGGACAGAGCTTTGCAATGATGCGTTTCACACTGGTGAATATGCCGGTAAGGTAATCGGGTTGGCGATAAAAATATTAGGCCATATCAATAAATGTGAAATGATCGAATTTTTGTATGTGCCTGTAACCTTGCAAGATGATCAACTCTCAAAAACAAGTTACCACGGCTTTGTGTCGCCAATGCAAATTAGGTTTTACAACGAATACTATTATTTGACAGCGATTGCTAAGGATCGGATTGTGAATTACCGAATAGACTTAATTTCAGGTTTAAAAGTAGACGTGCAGACCGATGAAGAGGGCAATTCTTTTTATTTTGATGCAAAAGAGTTAGAGAAAAAATTCAGAATTAATGAACATTTCAAGTATGTTTTAGGTATTTGGAACCACGAAACTGATGCGCAGGTTTATACAATTAACATCCGTTTTAAGGGCTGGGCAGCGAGTTATATTAAGAAACTTAAGTTTCATTCAACTCAGAAAATTAGTGATGTAGATTTGGTAAATGCAACTTTGACACTATCCTTTCAACTTAAACTGGGAAAGGAACAATACAATGGCCAGCCAATTGAAGAGCGCTCTCCGGAACTTGATTTTTTTCTGGGCCGCTTTGGGGATTCTGTTGAAATAATTAGTGCCGTTCCTCAATTAATGTAAGCAGTTATAATGCTGCATATATGAAATTTCGTTCTGCAAGCGAGCTAACAATTACAGTTTTTTATATCAACAAAGAAAGTAACAAATTTAAAAACCTAACCTAAGTCGATACAGTTCATTTGGGTTTGTACATTGGTTTGGTGTAGTTTACCAATCTGCAGGTGTCGGCAATTGTATCCTGAACGAGATATATACGCTACTTCATATAAGTATAAATATCATGATAGCTAAACGGTTGGCTTATGGGTGGTCGTAACCGTGTTTGAGTCTGCAGCAGGGTTATGGCGCTTGCACGCTGTTAAAGCAATTGCAATATTTAGTAGAAGTCGATTTTGGGGAAATTGGTTTGAGTTGATTGTTGAATTGCCGTCATGTAGATAGTATTAGATTTTGTTGGAAGTGAAATAGTGAATTTTCCGATATGAGCTTCGTTTTTTGCACTAGTATGTATTTCATGAAGCTCTAGGGCTTTTTTCGTTGTGTTTTCGATTCTTATTCTCGCTAATTGATCCTGATTTTTTCTAGTGAGTTTATGATTATAATGTGTTTTAGGATCGATATATTG
>CANHIS010000084.1 GCA_947460255.1 Bacteroidota bacterium | reverse complement strand
GCATCATTGAAGAAATTTGCATATCAATCGCCATAACAACGAAAAGCAATTGATATAACCCGATCAAATAATTGGTACAAAGAAGAATTATTTTCTCGCTTTCAAGTGTTTAAATCTGTTGGTACCTGGAATGGTTTGATCAAAGATTCAAAGCAATAGAAAGATTCATTCTCTTATTTATGCTGATTAAATTATGTATCAGCAGTTACAAAAATTTCTGCATTAGAATGTCATTTTGTAAATCATTGCCCAACTTAAACGTTTTTGATCCAAAGGCAATCATCCCGTTTTTCTTGTAAAATTTAATTGCTTGAAAATTCATTTCCCAAACGCCTAACCAAATGCATTCTGCTCTCGCTTCTTTTGCTAAAAGGATTGCATGATTATATAGCGTTTGACCAATCATCTTTCCTTGATATTTTTTAAGTATATAAATTCTTTCGATTTCTAAAGCAGAAGCAACGCTCAAACCCTCAATCGACTTGGGAGTATTTACTTTTAAATAACCACAAATTTCCGTTCCAATTAAAGCGAAGAAAAATTTTGATTCTGTTGTGTTTAGTTCCTTATTTAGTTGCGTAATTGACAAACATTCCGTCAAATAAATCTGAATGTCTTCATTTGAATTGTTTACAGAAAATGACTCTTCAAATGTGTTTTGTGAGATCTTCTGCAATTCTACAACTCTATCCAACGTAACAGGAACTATGATTATGTTCATTGCTTGTCACAAATTTATTGCACCTCTTGATTATTTAAACAGTTAACCCTAATTCAGAAGTTTGCAATTCTGCAGTTCGCCAGGAATACGTTATTAAAGAAATATTCATATGAGAATTAAGCTAGAATGGCAACTTAATCAAGGTATTCAAATCTATAGGAATTGTTCTCCGAACCAAGCATTTCGAAACTTGCATGGTGCCTTTTACCGAAAACTCTGGCTTTCCCCCTGTAAGCATACTTAAAATCATTCCCGGTTTAATTAGTGCTTTCAAATCTCCCGTTAAATCCCATTTTACTTCGGGTTTCAGCAACCGCTTTATCCTAATTACTCGGTCTGTATGGATTTCCGCGATCTTCCTGCCATTGAGTAGAATGTCTAAATCTACTCTGCGAATTTTGAATTTTAATTTGTCAGGATTATTAATTTCAGTCGTGAAACTGAAACTTAATTTCCCGTCTTTCCATTCGCCTGGTTTGAAATCACTGATTCGCTCAAAACTTGGAATACTCACATTTTCAAAACTCTTGCAGGAGGATAATCCTATCAGAATCAAAAAAAATATTGTTTTGATTAGATTGTGCATGGCCATATTTTAGGGTACAATAGTAACAGCCGATGTAGTTACTTTATTGCTTTCCATGCCAGACCTGTCCTTCACATAAACTTCGAATGTGGCACTTTCGGAGGCAGAATTGTTATTTATTCTTGCAACTTGTGGAACAACAATTTCCAGATTTCCTTGAATAGCAATATCTGTGTTTGGCGCCAATTGTCGGATTCTAAACGAATACGTTAGATTGTTTCTTATATCCCGAACAAATGCATTGGGCATTTCTGTTTCATTTTCACCCAAATCTCCATTTTTGTCTAAATATGAAATCGTAATTACGACCGAATCCCGATATTCTTCAATGGTTCCTGGTGAAATCGACTTAAATTCAATAGACGGAGAATAATTAATCTCCTCATCTTTCTTACAAGAAATGAACAGTGTACAAAACAAAAAAACAATTAATGCTATTTTTTTCATCTCATTATGGTTGAATAATAAAACTCCAATATGTTTTGTATGGATCAACTGTACTGTTTTGCGGGAATTCGGTGTTGTTAGCGTGCTGTCCGTCGTTTGTATAATATCGCATAAAATACTGAACTCCAGGTGTTAATCCAGTTAGTGGCACGCTCACAATCCACAGCGGACCTTGGCCTGGAATATTGATCAGTGTTCCTTGAAATTGAATCGCGCTAGTAAACACATCTTTTTGATCGCTGATGTATAATTTGTTGTATTGCAATTCACTAATAGGTGTAATATCATCAGTTACCACTGCTGCAAAAGCAAAAGATGCTTCACCAGATGGAATTTTAAATGGATTAAAAATTAGTGAATCCACTCGATTTTCAATGGCTGAGAATTCTACAGTGTAGGTTGAATTTGCAGCGTAGTAGAGTGAAAAACTAGGCTCTAAATCTGGTCTTGAAGCAATTTCCCCAGATAAATTCTTAGCTCCTTGCAAAATCCATTGTGCTACTTTATCAATGTCTGATTGTGGCAAACCTGTCCCGATATTGTCTTGCGGCATTCTATCGTCGGTATTCACAAAACAGCAATTGGTGATTCGTTCGTAAAGCACAGATTTTGCCGTATCGAAAGGAATTACTCTATATGTGAATTCGTTGGCTTCATTGTTTTTCACAATTGGAGCGTAAACCAATGTAGAGTAGGTACTTTGAACGGTTCTAAAGTCTGGTTCAAATGCTCCATCATGGCAACCCGGAACAGCGCATTTTGTTACAAATAGATTTCTGTGCAATCCAGCCAAAGTAATGGCATTTAATGTATCAGGACTGGGAGTTTCATCGCCGTAATCAATTTTGTCGAATGGATTATCGGGCTCTATCTCGTCCTTTTTACATGCGCTCATTGATACAATAGCCACACCGAGCAATATGCTGAAAATGAAGATCAGTTTTTTCATATAAATGCTTCATTTAAAACTCTTCCTGGCAACATTCCTCCTGGAATTGCATCCTTAAACCCAAGAATGTGCGCAATTGTTGGCACTATGTCGATACTCTCACCGGTCACAGTATTGATTACTTGGTTCTGTTGAACTTTGTCGGGCGGCCCAACCACCATGCAGAATATTTCACGAGATGTGTTATCGCTAGTATGATCCAGCGCTAATTGACCGTAATTGTCTGAAATGGTATTCGGTTGCAGATTTCTACCGTGTTCTGGAGCTACAATTAAAATGGTGTCATTGGCCATCCCTGGAGTGCTCTGAATAGTTTGCCACAAGTGACTTACTGCATAATCAGCCTTTCGAAGATTGTTGCAGTATTGAGTATAATTTGAGTGGCAAATATCCACGCCTTGCATATTTACTACCAGAAGTTCTGGTTTAAATTGCTGGATAATTCGTTCAGCAGCAGATACATTGAACATGTCATCATTCATGAATTGCTGTCCTACATTCCAAGGATCGTTCAATCCGCCAGCTAAGGCAGTGTCGAATGTATTTTGTAAGAAGCTCTGAATAAGGTCTTTGTCTGAATTCTCATTTAAAATAGATCCACCATCCTGCGAAGCTGATCTAGAAAAACTTTCATTGAAGAAACTTCTCAAATCATTTACAGATTGCATTTGTGCTTGCGAAAATGCCTTCGGATTTGACAACGCGTTTGCACCCAATTCGCTGATTAATGTTGCTGGCTGCATGAAATTGGCTCCATACAAAGCTCCATAACCAGGATATGTGCTGAAATTTAATGAAGGGTAGGGGCCAAGTGCATTTGAAATCCACCACGCATTTAGTGCATTTTGAATTGGGTCGCTGTGTTTGCGGTAATATTCGAAAACTGTTGGATTTCTAGGTGGTTCCTTAATGCTAAGGTCTTGCAAAGTGTAGTTTCCAGTTAAGGCTGTTGAGTGCCCATTGAAATGTCCGGTTGGACCTTGAGCATATCTAAATTGTTTGAACAATGTAGCCTGAGCCTGTAAAGTTTGCCCCATTGGAAGTGGCAAAGGTTGGATTCCCGGAGCAATAGAAGGATCGATTCCTGAGCTACCAATAAAGGTTCCAGGCATCAAACTACCGCGGCCTTGTAAAACTGATTCAATGTTTCTAACACCACCGGCAAACATGCAAAAAACCACGTGGTTCGCGATTCTATTTCCGCTGGCGGCGAATAATCTACCAGTTGGAAGTATGTAAGGTGCCGCAACTGTTGCTGCTGCTGCCATGGCTGTTTTCTTGAGAAAACTTCTTCTAGGGATGTAATTCGACATGGTGCAGGTTCTAGTAAAAACGGTATTCGTTTGAGGTCATCATGGCGTAGTAAACCATGGCGGATGTCATTTCTAAATTATCGGAAATCTTCTTATTTAAAGTGAAGCTCTCTAATTCATTCGGCTCACGATTGTATAGTTTCAAATAGGTGTTTTTAACGTACAGCCCAATATTTGAACGCATCTCTGCGTCGCTAGGAAGATTTGCTTCAGTTGAATTCAACATATTTTTTACAAGCACGTCTTCGATAAGTACTTTGTCGCCAAAGGCCAAGTAGAGCAGAGAAAGTATGCCAAGATCATTTTGACTGATCGTTAAGCCAAAAACATCCGCATAAGCAATAGAAATAAACTCAACCATGGTTTTGCTTACAGTCTTCTCGCTTTGGTCTTTTGTTACTTGAACATCTTCGACCTCATATATATAATTGGTTTCTTTTTTACACCCAATTGCGGATGTTAAAAGAATTGTAATCACCGTCAGAATAACTAAAGGTTTATTCGATACCTGCATATTCTTCAGATTTTAAAATATTTATTAAAAGATTTTTGAAGTCAAAATTCTGCTTTAACAGTTGTGTGTAAAAAACAGATTCTTCGGTATTTGGAGATCTGAATAAGAAACGATTAAACAATTGTTTTACTTGGCCTTCAGCATAATCGCTTGAGTTTAGAAATACGTCTAAATATTGGTCCTTTGAATTTGCCTCTTGGAGAAATAACACACCAGTAAAACCATCAACAATTTTCACACCCTCTGTTTTTTCAAATTCAGTTGGATTTCTCAAAAGGAAAAGTTGATACGTGGCAATCACAAAATTCAAGGATCCCATGTTGATTTGGTCGAAAAAATAATTGTTCGCACAAATCCGATGCATTCCTTGAATGGTGAGTTGGTTGTTCAGGAAACGTTCAGGTATGTCTTTATATTCTTCCAACCTGTTAAGCTCGTATTGAAGCTGTTCGTAGAATGGCTCATACTGCGGTTGTGTAAGCAAAAAGCTAAACGTTCCAATGATGTCATTCACCTCGAAAGTGTCTAATCCACTAAGCATTTCGTTGTTGGCGATTTCAAACTGCCGTGTGAAGAATTCTTCGTTCTCTAAAATTGCTGAAATAACAGATGTTCTTGAGCTTTCATTGAAATTGGCAGTATTAAGCGTTTCAATAGCTTCCGAATATTCAACTTCAGATGGTTCTCTACCAAGTAAACCGATATATGATTTGTTGATGAAATTTGCTTTAAGTCCTGTTGGTAGTGTGTTGTCGGGAGGTGGTTTATTTCCAGTGATGATTTTATCTTCCTGTTTTGTACAGCCTGCCGAAATGAAGAGGGTTAAAATAAATAATAGTCTATATATGAACTGATGCATCATTATAACTTTAGTTTAAACCGGACCGTCACAAAGAACGGCCCGGTGTTTAAAATAGTACTTACGATTTTTTCAACTCAGTGTAGTATTTGTAAAAGTATGGAATTGTTTCGATACCCTTCAAATAATTAAAAACTCCATAATGTTCATCAGGCGAGTGGATGTCGTCGGTATCCAATCCAAATCCCATTAAAACGGTTTTCAAACCTAAAATTTTCTCGAATGATGCCACAATTGGAATACTTCCTCCACCACGAGAAGGAATCGGATCTTTTCCAAATGTTGTTTTCATGGCAGCTGCAGCAGCTTGATATTCGATAGAATCGGTTGGAGTTACAACAGGCCAGCCGCCATGGTGAGGGCGAACTTCCACATTTACACCTGCAGGGGCAATTGATTCGAAGTGTTTTTTGAAGAGTTCAGTTATTTTATCAGGACTTTGATTTGGCACCAAACGCATCGAAATTTTCGCGTATGCTTTCGATGGAAGTACAGTTTTCGCACCTTCACCTGTATAGCCTCCCCAAATACCATTCACATCCAATGTTGGTCGGGTTGCAGTTCTTTCAAGGGTTGTATATCCTTTTTCACCCATCGCATCCCCAATTTTCAACTCTCGCTTGTATTCTTCGATATCAAACGGTGCCGAATTAATCGCAGATCTTTCTCCATCACTCAATTCAATTACATCATCGTAAAATCCTGGAATTGAGATGTGTAAATCGGTATCCTTCAGCGAAGCAATCATTTCGCATAAGGTGTTAATTGGATTTGCAACTCCACCGCCGTAAACGCCGGAATGAAGGTCGCGGTTTGGTCCTGTAACTTCTACTTCCACATAACTTAACCCACGTAAACCTGTAGTTATCGAGGGAATATCGTTGGCAATCATGGAAGTGTCGGATACCAATACGCAATCGGCTTTCAGTTTCTCTTTATTGTTGATCAGGAAACCATCTAAATTTGATGAACCAACTTCTTCCTCACCTTCAATCATAAACTTGATATTGCATGGAAGCATATTGTTTTGAATCATCAATTCGAATGCTTTAACATGCATGAAGACCTGTCCTTTATCATCTGCCGATCCACGTGCATAAACACTTCCATCTTTAATCACTGGTTCAAATGGAGGATTCGTCCAAAGGTTAATCGGATCCGCTGGTTGCACATCGTAATGGCCGTATACTAGAACGGTTGGCAAATTTGGATCGATAATTTTGTCTCCATAAACAATTGGAAATCCTGGCGTAGGACAAATCTCTACATTTTCAGCACCCGCTTTTATCAGACTATCTTTTATAGCATCTGCCATTCGAAGCACGTCTTCTTTGTATTTTGGGTCGGCACTAACAGATGGAATGCGCAGCAATGTGAACAATTCATCTAAGTATCTTTCTGAATTTTGGTCTACAAGATTCTTTATTTCGCTCATTTTGTGTTTTTTATGTTTGTTTGTGAGTGACTTATTTGTTTGGTGTAATTTTGTAAAAAGGTGGCACAAATTTAGTTAGGCGAGGTAAGATTTTTTTACCTTTATGTAAACAGGTAAAACAACGATCACCTAATTTCGTTTCATTGTTATGAATTTATTCAAGGCCTTCCATAAAAAATACGTGCTTGCATTCTTGCAGGTGCTATTTGCATGGTCTTGTCTGAATGCTCAACTTACAGTTAATCAGCAAACTGCTCAGCCATTAGTTCAGAATGTACTTCTTGGAAACGGTGTAAGTGCTAACAGCATCACTTTCACTGGTTCTCCACAAATGATTGGTGGTTTTAATGGATCAAACTCAAATATTGGCTTGAGCAATGGAATTATCCTTAGTACAGGAAGAATTCAAGATGCAACAGGTCCAAACCAAAGTTCTGGAAGTGGTGAAAATCTTAGCCAGAACGGTTTTGTTCCTCTTGAGCAAGCAATTGGCGATGGTGCAGAAACACAAGATGCTGCAATTTTAAAGTTTAACTTTATTTGTGAAGGCGACGTTGTACAATTTAGATACGTATTCGCTTCAGAGGAATATCCTGAATATGTAGGTTCGGAGTTCAATGATGCGTTTGCATTTTTTATTCAAGGCCCTGGAATCACAGGAATGCAGAACATCGCTTTAATCCCAGGAACAAATCTTCCAGTTGCAATTAACAATGTTAATGCAGGTCAAAACAATAATTTTTTCGTTAATAACGGTAACGGAACTACAAACGGAGGTCAGACCGTTGAGTTTGATGGATTTACGAGACCGCTAATCGCAAAAGCAAACGTAATTCCCTGTGAACAATACACCATTACAATTGTAATTGCCGATGTAAGTGATGGTATTTATGACAGTGCGGTTTTTCTTGAAGGACAGAGTTTTACCAGCCCCGAAGTTGAAGTGAAAGGTCAGATATCTTATGTGGATGGCGCTTCTGAGCTTTATGAAAACTGTGGAAATATGACCATAACAGTTTCACGAACTGGAGAAACAACTTCGCCGCTAACAGTGCCATTGTATGTTGAAGGAACTGCCACAATGGGCGCTGATTACAACACATTTCCCACAACTGTTACGATTCCAGCAGGTCAATCTTCTATTTCATTTACAATTGCAGCTGTTCAAGACGGAATCAATGAGCCTGGTGGAGAAACAGTTGCTGTGATTTATCGAGATACTGGATGCGTTGAAATTGTAGAAAAGCGCGTTGATTTTACCATTTTCGATCCACCGCCTCCTGTAGCTGTAAATCCTGGTTTACCACAAGAAAAAAAATGTCCACGTGTTCCAGTAGAGCTTAATGCTCTTGTAACGGGCGGAGTTCAACCTTACACTATTTCTTGGGAGAATTCCTTGCCTAATCAAAATCCGGTAACTGTTTTCCCAGATTCTTCTATGTGGTATACTGTAACCATAACAGATCAATGTGGAGCTCAATTGATTGATTCATCCTTTATTGAAATTAAGGATTACATTCCACTTCGTTTGTACGTAACACCCGATACTATTCTTTGTAAAGGCGATGCTGCCGAAATTGGAGGATTTTCTACAGGTGGTAAATTGCCTATTTCATTTGCTTGGGAAACGCCTGGTATCTTTGGGCAAAATCGGGAAGTTAGCCCTCAACAAACTACCATTTATAAAATTTCCGTTACTGACTCTTGTCAAATTACGGTAACCAAATCGATCACTGTAAAAGTGATAGAAGTAAATGCTGTTTTTAATGTGAATTACCTCGATCATTCCACAGTGCAGTTCACCGACTTGTCGTTCACAGATGTTGTGGAATGGGATTGGGATTTTGGAGACAATTCTGGAATTTCGGAGCTTCAAAATCCAGTTTACACATTTCCTGATACAGGTTTGTTTTTCGTAACGCTCATTGCTTCAAACGAAGACGCATGTAAAGACACAGTGGTGAATCCTATATTCTCCTATCCGCCTTTTAATATGTGGATTCCAAACACATTTACCCCAGATGGTGATGGAATAAATGATGCCTTTGCAGCGATCGGTGAAGGTTTTGTATCCTACGAAATGTATATCTTCAACAGATGGGGTGAACAAATTTTTCAAACCGATAGTTATGCTTTACGCTGGGGCGATGGCCAACGAGGGATTCTCGACAATATTCCAATTGATGTGTATTCATATAAAATCATAGCAAGACTTCCAACTTTAGAAACAAAGCAGTTTATAGGTAGAGTAACAGTAATTAGATAGCTTTTTGCCGATAATCTGATGTTTTTGTCTGTTGATAGATACATTGAACTGATTACATTTGATCAAAATAAAAAAGTTTGAAACTATTCTTACGAACTATTATTTGTGTGTTTTGCTTTTTGATGAGTCCTAGTGTTCGCGCTACGCACATCATCGGAGGTGAAATATTTTATGATTGTTTGGGAAACGGAGAATTTAGAATTACGCTCAAACTATACCGAGATTGCCTGCTGGGGCAAGCTCCTTTCGACAATCCGGCAACAGTTACACTGTATGATCAAGCAGGGAATTTTGTTCGTAATGTGTTTATTCCCTTCCCTGGAAGTAATATACTTTCAATTAACACACTGAATCCATGTTATCAAGACAACGCGCAAGTGTGCGTTGAAGAAGCTGTTTACACCGAAATTGTAGAATTGGATCCAATTCCTGGAGGGTATTCCATGACATACCAAAGGTGTTGCAGGAACGAGTCAATTCTCAACATTTTCGATCCAGGAGATACTGGATCAACTTATACAGCCCAAATCCCTGAATCTGCTTTCACGGATTGCAATTCTAGTCCGAGGTTTAACAATTTTCCACCAATCGTTCTTTGCATAAATGATCCATTAATTTTCGATCATTCAGCAACAGATCCTGATGGCGACCAATTGGTTTATTCTTTTTGTTCTCCATTCGAAGGCGCATCAACGGCGGATCCAATGCCTGTTCCTGCAGCGCCGCCTCCATATAATTTTGTAAATTTTAGTCCACCTTATGCAGCTAATAATCCTTTAGGATCCACGCCATCTGATGCTGTAGATCCAACCAATGGCGCATTAACTGGATTTCCAATTGCCTTAGGTCAATATGTTGTCGCCGTATGCGTTTCTGAGTATCGAGATGGCGTTTTATTGTCGGTCAATAAAAGAGATTTTCAATTTAATGTTCTTAACTGCAATGGTGTTTCAATAGCAGATTTTGTTGCGCCAACGGCGGATGTAGAAACGGGAAATGTGTGTAATGGTTTGCTGGTTGGATTTCAAAACCAGAGTGAATTTTCTGTTGTTTATCAGTGGGATTTTGGGGTTGATGGGGTAACAAACGACATCAGCACAGCCACAAACCCAACCTATTTATATCCGGATACAGGGTTGTATACAGTGATGCTGATTTCAAATCCAGGATATTCGTGTTCAGACACCACTTTCTTAGATATTGCAGTGTATCGTGAAATAAATGCAGAATTGGAAACTCCAGAACCACAGTGTATTACAGGAAATAGTTTCGATTTTACGGCTGGTGGTCAATTTGAAACTTTTTCAACATTTTTTTGGGAGTTTACTGGTCCGGCAAATATTGCAACCTCCACACTTCAAAATCCACAAAATGTTACGTGGAGTGAGCCTGGGGTCTATCCGGTTTATTTAAGAATTGATGACCCTAATTGCACGGATAGTGATACCATTGACGTGACGGTTTATCCAGAGTTATCGGTAAATTTTTCTGTGAATTCTCAAAATGAATGCGCTCCAGCGAGAATTTTATTTACAAATGAATCATCGTTTTCTCCAGGTGCAACGATTATCTGGGATTTTGGAGACGGCACTACATCAAATCAAATTAACCCGGTTCATGAATATACTGAACCGGGCGTTTATGATGTGAGTTTGATCATTCAAAATATTGTAGGTTGTATCGATACGATTTCATTGTTTTTGAATGATTTAATTACGATCAGACCTTCTCCAATTGCAGGTATTGATGCAACACCAAGAGTTCAATCGATTTTAAATCCTGAGGTTGATTTTATTGATCTTTCAACTGAATTTTTAGACACTTGGTTAGAGCCAGGAAATGGGGATATTGTTGATGAGCCAACAGGTAAATATTTTTATTCTGATACAGGTACATATTGGGCTAAAATTATTGCAGTAAACGAAGTTGGATGTTACGATACTGCAATGGTAAAAATCAAGATAGAGCCGATGTTTGCCTTCTTTATTCCTAACGCATTTTCACCAAACGACGATGGAATTAACGATTTTTTTAGTCCTAAAGGGGAAGGATTTAAGACATACGAAATGTTTATTTTCGACCGTTGGGGAGACCAAATCTTTTACAGCGATAAATTAAATAATCAGTGGGATGGAAGAGCCAATGATGGAAAGAAACCCGCATCCTTAGGTGTTTATAATTACAAGGTTTTTGTATTAGATATGCAAAAAACGGAACATATTTATGTTGGAAGAGTAACATTGGTAAGATAACGTTGCGTTTGTTTATAAAATTGATTTAACGCTGATTATCAATCGTTTACATTTCGGTTTATTAACCATTGGTTTGTGTTAATTAATTTCATTATTTTAGCCGTGGGGTAACAAGAAATTAATAATGAATTCACAACAACACAGATCACATAAATACCTGATAAACAAGAGCATTTTAGGGGTAATTTGCTTCTTGCTATTCTCAGGTCTCCATCATATTGATGCTCAAACACAGATTGTTAATACCATTCTTCCTCCTGATATTGATGCATGTGCGCCTTTAGGGGTTTTTACAATTAACGCTACTTATCCAGCATCGGTAACGGTTCCATCAAATCAAATTACAGGCACAGGTTATTCTACTTCTACTGTACCCTACACCCCAAATGTGCCAGGAGGCACTTCTGTTGCCCTAACTGACGACGTTTCATCTGCAGCCCTTCCGATTGGATTTACTTTTAATTATTATGGGGTAAATTATACAAATTTCTATATCAGCTCCAATGGTTACATTGGTTTTACACCGCCGCTTCCAGGAACATTTAACTTTTCTGCGGATGATATGCTAAACAATTTGTGCGAAACCGCAGGTCTGCCTAATAATGCTATTTTTGGTTGGTATCAAGATTGGAATCCTGCAGGCCTTCCAAACGCAGTTCAATACCAAACAACTGGAACAGCTCCAAATAGAGTTTTAACCGTTTCTTGGACAAATATCCCTTTTTGGGCCAACTCTTGTCCGGGTACCGCCACATTCCAAATTAAAATCTTTGAAACCACAGGAATAATTCAAATCCACATTGGTAACAAACCTGAATGTGACGGGATGTGGGGAGGTGATGGTCTTACAGGTTTAGGCTCTCCATGCCCTGAACAGGTGAATGGAGGATGTCCAACATACTCCCATGCAGGAGATGATATTCAAGTAAATAATCAATCCTGGCAATATACGCCAATACAACCTGGAAGTGGCATTGATGTGATTGCCTCAGTTACAAGTGTGGAGTGGACAGGTATTCAAGGAACAGCGAATTCTCCATTCAATGTGACAGGTAATAATACTTCCGCTCAAGTAAGCATGCTTACTGCAACACAAGCCAGAAAGCGTTACATCATTAAGGTAACCTACGATATTCCATGTGCAAATGACCTTGTTTTAGTTGACACATTTGTAGTGAATCTGCGTCCGTACGATCCTAGTTTTACCGTTGTATCGCCGATTTGTTTAGGAAACTCAACAACTGTGACTTACACTGGAGGATCGCCAATTTCTAATCAAACCGTTAAAGCTTGGAATTTTGGAACTGGGGCAAACCCTCCAACTGCCAATACGATTGGGCCTCACACTGTGAATTACACATCTACTGGTACTAAGACAATCACATTAAACTTAAGTGGTGGAGGATGTGCACCAAGTTCTTCAACACAAACAGTAGTAGTTACTGATGCTCCAACTTCTACATTTACTGCAACATCTACGGTGTGCGGAAGTGAAGCGGCATTAATTACCTACACGGGTAACGCGCCTGCAAATGCTACCTACACATGGAATTTTGATGGAGGCACTGCTATACCAGTGAATGGTCAAGGTCCATTTTCAGTGACTTGGGCAACACCTGGGGTTAAAACAATTCGTTTAATCGTGAGTATTGGAACTTGCGCATCTGTTGAGACTACCGCACAAGTAACAGTTACTCAAGCTCCAACAGCAACTTTTACAGTGCCACCAGGAGGTGTTTGCGTAAACAATCCAATTGTGGTAACCTATACTGGTAATGCTCCAGCCAATGCAACATACACCTGGGGGCTTGACGGAGGAGTTGCTGTTCCTGCAAATGGTCAAGGTCCACTTTCTGTTACTTGGAATACTTCTGGGAATAAGTCTTTAACGCTTCAAGTGGCCATTGGAAATTGTGTTTCATCAATCACCACAGTTCCAGTTGTTGTGCATGCAATCCCTCAATCAACCTTTACCGTAACACCAGGCGTTTGTCCAGGACAGAACGCTACAACTTCCTTCACTGGAACTACTGGAGCAGGAACCGTTTACAATTGGAATTTTGCAGGTGCTACTGTTGCGTCTGGAACAGGAGCTGGTCCATACAATCTTAACTGGGCCGCAGAAGGCACTTACAATTTAACACTTCAGGTAACCTCTGCGCAGGGCTGTATTTCAACAATAACAACTCAACCTGTTGGAGTTAATCCAATTCCTGTAGCCTCATTCACTGCTACACCTGCCAGTTTATGCGTTGGTGAAGAAACCACGCTTCAATATAATGGTGCTCCCAATGCTGGTTTAACTTATTTGTGGGCGTTTGATACAGGCGCTGCAACTCCTGGTGGAACAGCTTCTGGCACACAAGATGTGAGTTGGCCAGCTGCTGGTACTAGAACTGTAGGTTTGCGCGTTGTTGCTCTTGGCTGCACATCAGCAGTGGTGACTAATCAAATCGTTATCAATCCAACACCTACTGCTAATTTTACAACTTCAGCAGCTGTTTGTACAGGAAGCACAATCAATGTTAATTACACAGGAAGTGGTTCGGCAGCTGCTGTTTATACTTGGAATTTTGCCGGCGGAACAACCACAGGAAATACGAACCCTAGTCCATTCACTATTGGATGGAATACTTCAGGAACTAAGCCTCTTTCGCTTGTCGTTACAGAGTTTGGATGTGCTTCGCAGCCATTCGTGCAAAACGTTGTGGTTAACCAAACTCCAACTTCAACCTTCACTGCTAATGCAAACGTTTGCGCTGGAAGTGCGAATAACATTACTTACACTGGTAACGCCGGGTCAAGTGCCACATATGCTTGGGCATTTCCGTCTGGAACCCCAGCAGCACCAGCAGGTCAAGGTCCACACGCTGTAACTTGGACCAATCCAGGTAATTATAACCTTACTTTAACTGTTACCGAAAACAATTGTGTTTCTTCACTAACTACACAAGCCATTACGGTTAATGCGATACCAACGGCGTCTTTCAATGCAGCGTCTCCAATCTGCCTCAATGCTACATCAGCAATAACATTTACAGGAATTGCAGCTAACAATGCTGCTTACAATTGGCAGTTCGATGGAGGCACTCCTAATTCTACTACGAATCCTGGTCCGTTTGGATTAAGTTGGACTACTGCTGGATCAAAAAATCTTAGCTTAACTGTATCGCAAAATGGTTGTACATCTCAACCTTTTTCTCAAAGTGTTATTGTTAATCCAGTTCCAACCTCTTTGTTCAGTGCAAGCAGTCCTGTTTGTATTGGAAATCCTTCAGCAGTAAATTATATCGGATCTGCAACAGCTGGTGCATCTTATGCATGGTCGTTTATTGGAGGCAATCCTGCGAACTCAGCGGGGCAAGGGCCGCACAACGTTACTTATAACACAGCAGGCACTTATTTCTTGAACCTTACTGTAACAGAGAATGGTTGTGTTTCGCCGATTACTCAATTGCAGGTTATTGTAAATCCTATTCCTACAGCAGATTTTACTGTAACATCTCCTATTT
>CANHIS010000083.1 GCA_947460255.1 Bacteroidota bacterium | reverse complement strand
AAATTTTAATGGATCCTGTGTTGTTGTAAGTATGTTCAACCAAAACATCGGCTTCCATACCACAACCCCCGCCAGGGCAAATAGTTTCAGTCGTTTCGTGAGTGAATTGTCCATCGTTGGTTGCGATCACTTCACCCGAAGAATTACTCACTGAGAAATTGCCTAAACCCAAATTACAGCAGATACCATCTCCCCATGAATCGTATAAAGTAACATTAAAGCATGAACCATAATCCACGCAAATATCCTTGGTGAAAGTTTCAGTATTAAAATTTAATGTTCCACTATCTACAATTCTTTGCTGCGTCAGATCATAGATTTCCCATGAAGTTTCTTGTGGGTAATTATCAGCATTTATGACTAAAGTGATAATGTCGTAATCTGACTCTAAATTGGTTACACCCGAAGCTGAATTGTTTCCTGAGGTGCCATCTGTTTGATTGTTGACATTCAATATATTAACCGTAATTGCATTGCCCTGAGCTACAAGGTTATTGTCAATTTCAACCATTAGCACTTCTTGTCCTTGGTAAGGTATGTTTACAGATTCTGTGAATGTTCCAAAAACCTGACCGTTAACAATAACCTGATATTGAACACTCGTGATGATCGTCTCCCCAAAATTGCTTAGTTGGAAATTGGCTTCCACTTTATCATCACAAAGAACATTTAGCGCCGCCATAGTAATTCCCCCATCAAGAACTGGAATCTTGCTAATTGTAGTGATTAATGTATCGTTTTTCGAAAATTGATCTTCATCATCCGACAAAATGCATTTAACACTGTAATTCCCAATGACTGATAAATTTACAGGAACAGGAAATTGATATTCTGCACTGTTGAACGCTTCAATTGTATCGTTGATGTTCAATGTTTGAATATACTGAGTGTTTATGTAAAGGGCTACATCGAAATCACTCATTGGATTCAAGCCATTGTTGGATATTTTTACTGTAATTAATTCGTTATTGTTCAGCGTTGAAGAGGATTGAGGATCAACGATAGCTTCAACGCCTAAATCGTAATCTCCTCGAATGTCGCCCCAAAAAGACACCCATGGTCTGGCTTGCTTGATCACCATTTGACCTGATGCATCTACTTTATACTCAATATCCATTGCAAAGCCTTCTTGTCCAACAACATCGTAAAGGATAGCAAATTCATTGTGAATTACTGTTAGATACTCTCGCAATTGATCAAGATAAACCTGATCCATAACCAATTGCCCAGGTGCAGTGAGGTTTGATAAATTCAATACAAGATAACCTGAACCTTGTGTAGGATTTTGGTACAACAATAATTCCTCAGGCACAGAGTTGGGATCCGGGTTCGTGATTAATGATTCTCCTACCTGTGTATTCAAATAAAATGTTCCCTCGGTTTCATAAATTGGGTCAATACTAATTCCTACACCATTTGATGCTTCATCATCATAGTTTGGATGACATAAAACGGCCATTGCAGCTATAAAATGATCGACACGGTAAAAGTCTCTTTCCTCATAAGCTCTGAAATTCCACATACTAGCATAAACCTCCTTGATGGATTTAGAGATATGCCCTTCATTCAAATTTTGTGTTTTGGATGTGTAAAGGCCCGCTCCACTGAATCCAGGTAAGTCTTCATTGTTTGTACTTGACCTGCATCTAACTTTGGTACCAACCGGGAAGGACTCGTGCATTTCTTGTAATGAATCCATCATCCAATCTGGCATTGGTGCATCTTCGATATCATCTCTAAAGGTACTTAGCCTTTCTTCGCGAAAATTGATGTCGTTGATGAACGCTGGGTTATTTATCATAGCCTCAGCCTCTTCATAGAAATTATTGAATTTCATGAATTCATCGTAGAAATAAAATGGGACACCAAACCCATTCGGAATCGTTCCTTCAGGAAACCCGAAAGTTCTCATTGTCGCTACATTCGCACACTTTGCACCAAAGGCAGAAGACATCTCAAAGTCGATCTCGCTTAGAGGTTTTATTTCGATAACGCTTAGATCTCTAACAGGTATTTGAGGTTCTGTTGGCCTTTGGTTTTCATACCACGCATTTACTTCTTCTAAAGTCGCAGGAAGAAGCTGATAGCGGTCGTTCTCTACGATGTAATGCACATAGCTTCCCAATAAATTTGCAATAGAATCAATAGCTAGTGGATTCGCAATGTATGCGTTAGGGATATCTTCTTGAATGGCACGAAGATTCACGTGCGACAAAGGTGTTTGAATCACCGAGGTAATTATTCCACCAACTCTTGGCAATGAATTAGGCAGTTGGTCGTAAAGCACAATGTCTCTAGAGCCAGGGGTTTCACTCAAACTCATTTGTCTAAAGAAACCATAACCCTCAGCCTTGTGAAAAGGGATAAAATTGAAATCCCCAAAAACTTCTGATTCAAATACCACTTCAATTCTAGAATCTACAAAACCACTAGCAAAATTATTTAGGTGATTATTTTCATCATTTTGACCGATGAAGTGATTCATATTGTTTCGAAGAAATGGCATATTGGCTGCCAAAAGTTCGAATGTTCGTTGTGTTGCAGCAAAATTAAAAGCGTCTCCAAATGAAAAATTAAACGAGTAAGTACCAATTACTCCATTGGGAGAAATATCGTTAGGGTTAAAAACGATCTCTCCAGAACCATCATCTCCGGTAACATTGGCCCCAATAGAATTAAAAAAACCGGCATGAATAACATGCGTGTTGCTATTGATAAAATAAACCTCCGGTTGAGGAGTATCCCGATTAAGTATCCCAAATTTAACATACAATTGTCCATCAAGGAAAGGAGCCCATCCTACATCATTCACTGTAGCCAATGCCATAAAGGTTTCAGCATCAGGGATAGAGGTTGTGCCGTCTATGAAGTCGACTGGAGAAGCGTGGTTAAGCGGCGCATCGGTAGGCATATTGTTGTACTCGGTGATATCGTCTATTCCATCATTATCCCAATCACCAGGGCTTGCAATATCATATGCTGTTACGGTATAATTTTCTAAAGGATAAGCTGCACCAGTCTCCGAAATTACCATCGTACCATTTACGCCCAAAGTCATCGAAGCAACCCACTGAAAAGTTGGGCTGTGTTGAGCGGTTAACAAATAATACTTGCTAGAATTGCCCTGAATCGACAATTGCACCTGTCCTGTTGGACTCACAGCATAATTTGTTATTTCAACTACTTGAGCATCAGTTGAGTAAATTGCTGAAAGGAAAGTAAAAAGAAAGAGTATTGTTCTTTTCATAGGATACAGTATTATGGATAATGTTAAGGCGAAGTTAATTGCTTAGGTGATTATTATGTAGGGAATTTAACCCTGAGTTAATGTTCGAAAATTAAGTATAAGTATAAATTTCACATTAGCTTGTGATCAAATAAGAATCTTCATTCATAAAACTGGTAGTCTCAATAAAAAATGCTTGAATGAATGCGAAGTCTCATTCTGAACATTCAAATGCTGAATGGAACAATTGAAGTTTGCCACTTTTCCGACTGATAACGACCTGATAAATCTGGTCATAAACATCCAAATCAATATTGCGTAATTCTTCACCAACCAAGAGTCCTGCTAAAACTGAGGTAGTATTGCTGTGGCCAACAACAAGAACATCTTCATGGTTTTCGATTAACCGTTTTGCTAAATCCTCTAGCCTTTCTGAATCATAAAGCGTTATGTCTAGATTCTTTGATGCAGCTGTTGGTTGAGCGGTATTTTTGGTTCTAATGTAGTTTGTACTGTACACTTTATCGAGCGAAATAGAATCGAAAAAAAGTCGAATACTTTCAGCGCGTTTTTGACCACATTTGGTGAGTTCAGGATCGGAGGAATTTTTAGACAATAGATCTTTTTCAGCGTGTCGAATAAGGTAAATAGTGAATATCTCATCACTTGTTTTTGAAGACATTTCAGGCTGAGCACCCAAAACAAGTGTAATAAGTAGAAGATATTTAATGATCATTTCAAAAAAATGCTTAATTCTTAGAGAGTACAAAAAACAAAAACAACTCTAGTTTGGCTGATGAGCAAAAACATGCTACTAAAGTAAACCGAATTTAACATGATTGATTTGCTGTTCAAAGCTATTCGTTTGTAGACTAGTTTGTATATTTAAAGCTTAAGTTGAAGAACTCAGAAATACGATGAATAAAAACGTAAAACAAAACTCCGAGAATTCTTATTTCAGCTTCAAACCTTCTGATATTCATCATATTGCTATCATCTGCTCAAATTACAATACTTCGCTACGGTTCTATTTAGAAGTAGTTGGTTTAGAATTGTTAGGCGAGGTTTACCGAGAAGATCGGAAATCTTGGAAAGCAGATCTCGGATTGCAAGGAAAATATTTAATCGAGTTGTTTTCCTTTCCCGATCCGCCGCAAAGAATTAGTCAACCTGAAGCGACAGGTTTGCGCCATTTAGCATTTGCTGTACAGGATATTGAAGAAGCAGCCAAACACCTAAAGAATATGGGCGTTCAGACTGAAGCTATTCGAGTGGATGAATACACGAAAAAGCGCTTCTTTTTCTTTGAAGATCCAGACAAATTGCCCATTGAATTTTATGCAGTTTAAGTCTTAAGGTTTCCTATCGTATTTGCAGCATTTGTGCAGATTACTGTATGCTTGATCGTTTCCTTTGATTAAATCTGTGTCGTAGCCTGAAGTTGCAATGTATTCATGTACATCTTCAGATTTGATTTTAGTAGAATCAACAACAACCTTCATCTGCTTCGATTTCACATTCCAATCGGCACTGTACAATCCTGGTTTGTCTTTTAATGATCCTTCGATGGTCTTTTTACACATTCCACAATTACCCCACACTTTGAATTCGAGGGTTTTGGCATTTTCTAAAGTTGAATTACATCCTGACAACAGAATGCCTACAACAATTGATTTTGCGATGATTCTCATGGTTTTCCGTAAGCAGGATTTGTTAAGAACGATTCGTCGGTGAAGGTGTTTAAGAAGGCTACTAAATCTTGCATTTCTTGAGAATTCATTCTGTTCGGAACAGCAGAAGCCAATTGGGGAGCCAAGTTTGGATGATTTTGGATACCTGTATTGTAATGATTTACAACTTGTTCAAGAGAAGTAAATCTTCCATCGTGCATGTAAGGGCCTGTAACTGAAATGTTCCTTAATGGTGGCGTTTTAAATTTTCCAATATCGCCTCCGAGTGTTGTAATTCTTGCTCTTCCCTCATCTGTTGAAACTACATCTAAACCATTGTTTCTGAATTCATAATCGGTAAATGTTCCTCCTAAAGTGTGACAGCTGTTGCAATTGCCTTTATTCACATCCATGTAAACATCCATGCCGTTGCTTTCTTGCGTGGTGAGTGTTGCTTCGCCTTTAACGTATTGATCGTATTTTGAGTTTGCTGAAATTACCGTGCGCTCAAATTGTGCGATAGCACGGATCAAGGTTGCTGAAGTAATGATGCTCGAACCGAAAGCCTTGTTAAACAATGTTGGATATTCAGGATGACTGTTTAGTTTCGCCAGAGCAGCATCCAATGTTTGATGCATCTCTATTGGATCTGTAATTGGAGCAATAGCCTGAGATTCAATATTAGTAGCACCACCATCCCAAAACAAATTAGGCGACCAGCCTAAATTCATAATTGGCATCGAATTTCTAAATCCAGCAATCGAATCAACACCTACACTGTATTGGTTTCCATTGTCAGTAAAGGCCATTGGTTGATTGTGGCAACTTGAACAACTCACTAGATTATTCGATGATAAAATAGGATCGTAAAACAATCTTCTGCCTAAAGCAATTCCTTCAACAGTAAGTTCGTTGTCGATGGGAATATTCATTGCTGGAAATCCAGCTGGAATTACCAAGTTATATGGCGTCGCTGATGGTATCTGTTCTTCCTCTTCAACTTCATCCTTTTTACAAGCTGATACAGCCACGGCAACCACTAAAAATGCAAATAATCCCTTTAGTAAATACAAGCGTTTAGGCAGTTTCATTAGATTGAAGTATTAAATTAAACAAGTTTTATTTAGTATGAATCTATCTCAAAAATCCGAAATAAATCAATTGAAATAAAGAACGATACAATTAAAAAGTAGATCAAAAATCATCTGAGCCAATGTGAATAAATTAAATTATTCAGTGAAATCCAAGAAATTAATTTAGTGCTGAACAATCCATTTGATCGGTGCAGTGCTTTGATTTACGCGAATGAAATAAACACCCGATTCAAGATTGTTTGCTATCCGTTGAATTTCGTTATAAGTAGACTTCGAAATTAATTTACCATTAGCATTCAGCAATTCAATGGCTGTTTCTGCCTTTGGTTTTGGATAAATGTTCAATTGTCCATTCGAAGGATTGGGGCTAATTGAAGAATCAGTATTTTCAGCATTTAAAATTCCAACCGTATTTTCAGCAGGTGAAATTTTCACTACTTGATTCCCAATATGATCGACATAACAAATTTTTCCATCTGGAGCCAATGCAATACCCATTATGCCTTGTGCAGGTGTTTCAATTCTGTTTATTTCAGTAGCAGGAATTGAGCTAATGTTGTAGGTAATTATTTCGTTGGTTCCAAAATCGCTCACGAACATCAAGTTGCCTTTCACGATGATGCCGCAAGGTTTATCGAGCCCAGTATTAACAACCGTTTCCCAAGTGTAATTGGTAACTGTAGAATATTCTGCAACCACTTCGGTTTGTGGCATTTGTGGTGCAGGTCCACTTGTTCCAGTTGTAGTGTTGATTCTGATTACACGGTCGTTTGCATGATCAACTACATACAACCATGTTTTTGATTCATCCATTTCCAAATGCGACGGTACAATGCCTTGTGGATCTCTTCCAATTGTTACATCTGCATATCTTCTGATAGTCGCGTCGGAATGGTCGTCGTTTCCAGGATTGTGATCGTCCACAAAATCGTAACGTACAACATCACCACTGTAACCGTCCATTAACCAAAATGCATTATCGCGCTCCCAAGCAACTCCTTGGCTGTATGGACTTTGATGCAACATGTCGATGTGGCTTCCATTTCCACCAGAAGGTTGTGCATAAATTTCTGGATCGCTTGACCACAAAGTTGGACCAGTAAATGGATTTGTTGGTTGATGGTTAGCGTTGAAAACACCGGGTGAAGTGGCAAAGTTGTAATTGTCGCTAAATGCAATACCAGTTGGAAGCGACATAAAATGCCATGCATTTCCATCTTGTAAGAATTGTGCATCCTGATTGGGTTGCCCAGCATTGTAAATAGTTACCGTGGTACCTCCAGAATTAGCAGTGCCTTCGTTGGTTACCCAAAGTTCGTTGCGGTTTAATGCTGGGTGAAAATCCAAATCGGTAGGTGAGGAGATCATATCGGAACTATTGGCGATCACTTCAAATGAAGGAGTTCCTGTTAAATATTGATTTAGAATATCAGGTCTTGATGGACCAGCTTCATAAGCAATCGTGTATTCATTGTCTTGAGGAAACTCATCGTTCACTCCATTTACGCCTGTAATTCTGATCGTTACATCGTAAATTCCAGTAGCAGGGGCTGTCCACGGAGTGGAAATTGTAACAACCGATCTTTCGAAATTCGGAATAGAAAGTCCATCAGTACTTGAATTTACAGTTGTTCCACCAGCAATACTGTATTGAAATTGAATAGATTCGACCGTGTCTGTTCCTTTATTGAATACAGCCAATTTGAATTGATGTGGTTGATCGGCAACATATCGGGAATCTACAAAAGTGGAATTGATCCAACCCAATGCCATTACATCATTTTGAGGCGCTTCGTTTACAACAAACGTATATGCACCGCCTTCTCCAGTTCCTTGAAAATTATTGAGTTGAAATCCATTAACGATTACATTAAATTGGAATCCTCCATCACCATACTCATCTACGTAATGAATTGTGTAAGAACTTCCTATGGTGTAACAAACAGGGTCAGTAAAAAAAGATTGATTGTTACCATACCCGCCTGGTTGTTGAAGTTGAATTCCACCGCCATTGCAGCCCACAAGGGCGTTTCCGCCAGTAACTATGGTACCAACTCCACAAGCATTTCCACCAGGAGTGAGTTGCCAATAACCTTCATATCCATAGTTGTCGGTGACGATCTCAATGATAACCTCTGCTTCGTTAGCGTTACACTGTGCATGAAAATCATTTGAAGCGCACAACACCATAAATCCAACAAGAATTCTGTAAATTTTTTTCATGATTTTTTTTCAACGATGCGCTAAAATACGAAGCTCGCAGGTTGAAATAAAATTACAGTAAGGAATTGTTGATTTTTGTTTTGGTTGATCAGTTTACACGCAATTTTCTTCCTGCTGATAGCTTTGTTCTTGTACTGATTTTATTGAGCTTACAAAGCTTTTTTACACTGATGTTATGTTTTCGTGCAATTTTCGACAAGGTATCGCCCTTTTTTACCCTGTAGTACTTAGAATTTCCAGCTTTTGCTTTATGCTCAGAAACAACATGCTGATACTGAAATGTAGACGAGCAAATAGGTAACAATTGAGATTTACAAGAATAATTTTCAAAAGCAATTACCTGTCTAGGATCGATTTGCTGGCCAAGGAACCGAATTTCAAAATGCAAGTGAGAACCTCTTGAACGACCAGTATTTCCTCCTAATCCAACCAAATCTCCAGCTTTTACTTTGTCGCCCGATTTCACTAAAATCCTCGACAAATGTGCGTACAACGTTTCGAGTCCGTTTGGATGTCGAACAATTACATAGTATCCGTAAGAAGGGCTGTATTTGGCAATTCTCACCGTGCCTTCAAAGGCAGATAAAACAGCATCTCCAGTTTCCAAATCGAGATCGATTCCGTAGTGATAACGGTGCCCACGCATTCCAAACTCAGAAGTAACATCACCACAGGTTGGATGCGAATAATCAGCATTTGGATTTCTCCAAAGAGTTAACAATGTGGTGTCGTTTTTCAATTTCATATCCAATCCATACGGATTGATACGAGCAGTATCCCAAATTGCAGAATAAATCTCAAAAGGCGTCATTTTCGAAAGCGTTGCAGCATCGAATTGCTGCACAAATTCACCTTCTTCATATTCATGATCCTCTTCAATGAACGGATCGCCTTCTTCAGGGAAATATTCATCCGATTCCATTACAAGAAACGGAGGAATTGTATCTGGCGGATTTTGTGGAAATACATTACAAGTCATCGCGCACGCAGAACTCGATCGACAAGAAAGGATTTCAGAGCCGAAAAAAATGAGCAAAATCGCGAGAATGATGTTTTTCAAATCCAGTTTGGTGGGCTTTTGTAATTTAGCGCAAAGGTAATCCGCTTCAACGATTACACAAAACTACGTTAAGGAACTTGTCAACACCAGTCTATAACCCAATTACAATAAAGGATTCAGCCAATTTGCGGAAAAAACAAAACCGTGATTTGATGAATCATATTTCAAAAAGAATTCCAGCACATCTCGACGATACCATGCAATCGCTTCACAATGAGGTTTTTGAAGAAGTGGATTGTTTGACTTGTGCCAATTGTTGCCGAACAACTAGTCCAATTTTTCAATCGAAAGACATTGATAGGATTTCGAAGCGACTTAGAATTAGGCCAGTACAAATGATTGAAACGTATTTAAAAATCGATGAGGATGGAGATTATGTGCTAAAATCTTCTCCTTGTCCGTTTTTACAAGACGACAACCGTTGCAATATTTATGATGATCGCCCAACAGCCTGTAGAACTTATCCGCACACCGACCGCAAGAAGTTCCATCAATTACTCGATCTTACCTATAAGAATTCTTTTATTTGTCCTGCAGTGCAGAAAATGCTTATAAAGCTTGAAAATATTGTAAAATGAAATCAACAGTTCTCATTTTTTTTGGTCTTTTATTTCCCCATTTAGGGGAAGGGCAAACGGGTAGATCAATTCCATTGGTAATTGATTCATCGGCAGCAATCCCAATCTTATCCGAAGAAAATTTCGGGGATTATGAAGAAGACTATTTTCTTGTGATTGCGGATACATCCTATGATTATTATAAAATTTTCGAAGAATCTAAGAAATTGAGTGTTGATTTTTCGCTTGATATAGACAATTTGGGACGTATTTACGATCCAGCAGCTGATAGCATTCTTATTCCTTTTAATCCAGAAGATGAGGATTACTGTAGAGCTTATTTTTTAAGACGATTTCCTTCGTCAGCCTTGAGTATTGAATATTTAGATGCATACCAAGCAAATTCTCCACAAAACAAATTTGCATTGGTTGCAGGTATTTATAAAGAAGAAGATGAATGCAATAAAATATCAAGGGAAATGATGAATAGTTATCCAAATTTATACGTATTAAAAACGAGAATTTACGTAGGGTGTTTGCATTGATAATCACTAATTAATTATTCAATTTGACCCTGTTTATCCTAACTTTTAGTAAATTTAATTATCGCTTTATCTGAAGTTATATAACGATCAATTTATGATGATTTATTGGGATTATTAATTCAGTTTTTTCAATCGTCTTGTGTTGTCTTTTGCATGAAAGAAACTGAGAGGATTTATAGAAATATTTCAACATTTAGGTTGGACAAAAATAAAATTGCAAACGCATAGTTTTAAGTTTATCAATTGCAGTTTTGAGCACTAGCAAGATAATTGTCGTCCTGGAATCGTTGAAAAAACGATAATTCTATAATCTTCAATAGCCGATAACTTGTTCAAAAGTCGCACTTAAAATCTCCATTCACCCGCTGGCGTTTTGATAATTTGCAGCAACGATTTTTTTATGAAAAGTTTCAAGATTATAACCCTCGTTTTCTTCTTAATTATTTCGCAATCACTTCTTGCACAGCCTATGAAAAGCTTTTCTGGAAGTGGCGAAGTGTTTTTAAAGGACCTAGAAAAATTCATGGAGGCTGCTGATAAAAAAGCAACCGATGATTTGCTGGATATGTTTGAACCTATTTGGCTCACTAAGTTAAATGCGTCTCAGCAACAATTGGTTATAAATACAGCTAATGCGATGCTCAAAAAGCGGATGACAGCCTTTCCAAATTTTAAAAACTACATCAAATGCGTCATTGCTTGGGATGAAGGGAAAAAATCAATCCAACAATTTAACGATTGGCATCTTACACTCGAAAAGTCTGTAACAAAGTTAACTACCGGAAAATTCGATCAATACCTCCAAATTTCGGAAGATCTCTTGCGTGAAAATGCACTCTATAAAAGCGAAGCCATCACTTGGTATATGGGGCGTGGCGATTTTGTGTTTAGCTACGACAGCATTCCCAAAGTAACGTTTGAAACAACAAATTTACGTGGTGTAAATCGCGCCGATTCAACGTTAATTGAGTTCACTGCTGGAGTATTTCACCCTGTCGAACTCAATTTTTACGGAAAAGGAGGAAAATTACTTTGGTCGCGTGTAGGCTTGAAAGAAGAGGAAGCTAACGCACGATTATCCAATTATTTACTACCCGTTAAGACTACAAAATTTACTGCCGATAGTGCCACTCTGAATTATCCGAAGTACTTCAAAGAACCCTTGTTAGGTTCGGTAGAAGATAAATTATCAGACAATGCAGCCAATCGAGATGCAACTTATCCGAGATTCACCACTTATAACAACGAGTTTGTAATCAACGAAATTTATAAGAATGTTGATTTCTTAGGAGGTATCACTATTCAAGGGAAGAAATTGTTAGGATCTGGAAGCAATGAAAATCTTGCAACTTTTATCTTTAAACGCGAAGGCAAACCATTTATCGAAGCCAAATCGAAAACTTTTCTTATCGAAGACAAAAGCTTGCAATCTTCCTTGGCTCAGGTAAAAATCCGCCTCGATACAGATTCTATCAACCACCCAGGTTTAACGTTTCGTTACTTAGATGAAAAAGGTGAATTGTTTTTGCTTCGAAATCAGGAAGGAGCAGCAAAAACACCATATTTCAATTCATACCATCAGCTGGATATGGATTTTGAGGTGCTTTATTGGAAAACCAGCGAACCGACCATCCGATTTAAAGCCATCGCTGGCGCTGTAGAAAGTAAGGCATCTTTCGAATCATCAGATTATTTCCGAGAAGAACGATTCATTGAAATTCAAGGAATGGACCAGGAAAGTCCGCTTGTTGTTATTCGGAAACTAGCCGATAAAACTGGACGAGAGGAGTTTTCGGCGCAGGAAGTCGCCAATTGGTATCGTATCGAAATTACCCAAGTACGTCACATTCTTAGGCGCCTCTCTTACATGGGATTCGTGATGTTTAACGAGGAAACAGAAATGGTCACTCTAAAGCCTCGTTTAAGGAAATATCTCCTTGCTGTGAATGGTCGTGCCGATTATGATGTAATTCAATTTTTCTCTAATGTTTCTGGTGCCGACAATAACGCAGAACTTAGTTTATTGAATTGGGATTTGAGGATGCACGGTGTAGAACGGATTTTTCTTTCCGATTCACAAAACGTGGTGATTTACCCTAAAAACCAAGAATTGGTAGTGCACAAAAATCGGAATTTCGATTTTGCTGGACGAATCATGGCTGGTCGATTCGAGTTTTTCGGGAAGAAATTCGATTTCGATTATGATAAGTTTAAAATCAATCTCGACAATGTGGATTCGCTTCGTTTGCGTGTAGAAAGCGACGACAAAGATGAGTTTGGAAAGGTGCAATTGAAAAAAGTGAAAACGGTAATTGAAAACGTAATCGGTGATATCCTTATCGATCATCCTTTTAACAAAAGCGGTTCAAAATCGCTGGCACAATACCCTGTCTTTAATTCTGTGAAGAATTCGTATGCTTACTACGACAAGGGTTCCATATTAAACGCAGTATACAATCGAAGCAATTTTTATTTTCAATTAGACCCATACCAAGTGGATTCGCTCGACAATTTCTCGAATTCAGGTTTGATCTTCGATGGAACATTTGTGTCGGCGAACATCCTGCCCGACATTCGGGAAAAACTCACCCTTCAGGAAGATTATTCGCTTGGATTTAAGCGTAAAACCGAAGAATCGGGCATTGCGATTTACGAAAGCAAAGGAACTTTCATCAACAAATTGCAAATGAGTCACAAAGGTTTGCGCGGAACTGGTGAAATCAAATACATCACTACAACAGCGAAATCCGACGATTTTGTGTTCTATCCAGATTCGGTGAATGCATTTTGTAGAAGTTTAACTGTAAAGCCCGAAACCATTGGCAAAGTTGAATATGCCGATGTTGAAGCTGCCGATGTGAAACTCCACTGGGAACCTTACAAACCAGGGAAATTCGAATTCCAACAAACAACTCAGGCCATTTCGATGTATTCTGGAGAGTCGAAACTTAAAGGAAAAATCGCGATTGGTGAAGAAGGTATGACTGGTGCAGGAACGCTGGAATTTGCAGCGGCAGAAATCGAATCCAAACAGTTCCGATTCAAGAAAGAGGACTTCAAATCTGATACTGCATCTTTCGCCTTTACAGCGCGCGATGTGGTAAAAGAAGATGGAACCAAAGAAGTGGCCATCAAAACCGACAACGTAAAGGCCGACGTGAGTTTCAAGAACCGAATGGGGCAGTTTAAGTCGAATGCTGAAGATTCCTACATCGAATTCCCTGTAAATAAATATATCGCTTACATGGATGAACTTCGTTGGTACATGGACAAAGATGAAGTCGACATGAACTCTTCGATGAACGAAATCGATTTGATCGGTTCGCGGTTCGTTTCGGTTCGGCCGGATCAGGATTCAATCACATTCGTAGCGCCAAGAGCCAAGTATGCCATGGCAGATCGAACCATCCGAACAGAAGGTGTAAAGTTGATTCGTGTAGCAGATGCAACCATTTATCCAGATGCTGAAAAGTTAAATGTGGAACGAAATGCAGTGATCACCACACTCACCAATTCTAAAATCAACGCCAACAACGACTTGAAATACCACGATATCTACAATGCTACAATCGATATCCTTGGGAAGAAAAAATACAAGGCCACTGGCGATTACGATTACGAAGATGCATTAGGAAAAATTCAAAAGTTAAGTTTCACCAGCATTTCGCAAGACTCATCAGGAAATACCATTGGTTCTGCGGATGTTTCAGAAGGGCAAAATTTTACTTTGAGTCCTGAATTCGAATTTAAGGGAACTGCTAACTTATTTGCGCCTTCCAAGAATCTAACCTTTGTTGGAGGAACAAGATTGGTTTATAACTGCGAAAAAGTGAATAAAAACTGGCTGAAATTCAAAGCTGAAATTGATCCAGGTAATATCATGATTCCAGTGGATTCATTCCCGAAATCGTTGGATGCTGAGAAGCTGATGGCAGGTCTCGTACTTGTGAAAGATTCAACGCACGTGTATCCAGTATTCATGTCGAAGAAGGAAAAAACTGGAGACATGGAAATCATCACCTCCCGTGGATTGTTAAAGTTTGATAAAGGTACCGGCGAGTACCGAATTACAACCAAGGAAAAATTCGAGAATCCAACACTGGCGGATGATTACGTGGCAATGAAGCAAGCCAATTGTGATGTGAGTGGTGAAGGTCGAATTACCTTCGGAATGGAACTCGGGCAAGTAAAAGTGAATTCTTTTGGAAAGGCTTCGCATAGCATTGTTACAGATGAAACAAAGTTTAAAACCACGATAGCACTTGATTTTTTCCTCGCCCCTGAACTTTGGAAAATCATGGAAGAAACAATTACTGCAACTGCTGGACTTCAACCATCAGATGTTTCATCGGAAGAATATAAAAAGTCGATGATTAGATTGTTGGGCAAAGATGCTGCAGACAAGCTGTTTAAGGATATGGGAGCCACTGGTGTGATAAAGAAATTCCCGGATGAATTAAATCATAGCGTGGTGTTAACCAATGTTGAAATGAAATGGAACACCGAAACACGCTCTTATATTTCTGAAGGATGGCTTCATTTGTCGAACCTTGGAAAAACGCCGTTCAATAAGGTGATTAAAGGTAAAGTTGAACTTGTGAAAAAGCGCGGTGGAGACATCTTAAATCTTTACATCGAATGCGAATCGCAGAAATGGTTCTTCTTTAACTACAGCAGAAACGTAATGAACGTAATTGCAGGCGATGAAAATTTCAATAAAACGGTGCGTGAATTGGACTCGAAAAAACGTTCTGTTGATGGAGAAAATGGCGCGCCACCTTATCAATTCATGATTGGAATAGAAAAGAGAAAACGCGATTTCATGGATAGATAAATCGACGAATGAAAAAGCTGGTGGAAAAACAGAGAATAACAAAGCGTTTCAAGATTTTCTTTGAAAGTGAAAAAGCCGGTGGAATAATTCTCATTTTCGCCACAGTGGTTTCTTTGATCATTGCGAATTCTCAGTGGGGCAGGAGCTACGATGAACTCTTGCATTTAAAATTTGCTGGATTATCATTAGAACATTGGGTCAACGATGGATTAATGACCATATTT
>CANHIS010000082.1 GCA_947460255.1 Bacteroidota bacterium | reverse complement strand
GTTTGATCGATTTATCATGGAAGAGCAGTTCGGATGGAGAGTAGCTGAATACTGCAAAAATGCATTAAGGGTTCTTGATACTGAAGATTTACATTTCCTTCGACATGCAAGGCATCAAGCCATTAAAGATGAGTTTATTCCAGGAAAAATTGATCTCCAAAACGACCATGCCAAACGTGAAATTGCGTCAATTTTAAGGTGCGATGTATCCTTGATAATTTCAAGTTATGAATTTGAATTGCTTGAAACTGAATTTGGAATACCAACAAGCATTTTGCACTATCTGCCATTTAAATCAGATTTGGAGGAGAATTTAAAACTGAAGTCATTTGAAGAAAGAAAAGACTTTGTGAGTATTGGAAATTTCTTTCATGCACCAAATTTAGATGCAGTTAAAATTCTCAAAAAACAATTGTGGCTGCCCATTAGAAAATCTTTGCCTCACGCCAAACTTCATATTTATGGAGCTTATATTTCTCAGCAGGCACTTGAAATGCATGATGAAAAAACTGGATTCATCGTTCATGGAAGAGCCGAAGATGCTAGAACAGTAATTGGAAACTCGAAAGTATTATTGACTCCATTGCGATTTGGAGCTGGATTAAAAGGGAAATTATTGGATGCGATGGAATCGGGCACTCCAACAGTAACAACATCGATTGGTGCTGAAGGAATGGTCTACCAAGGCCTATGGAATGGAATGATTGCCGACAATCCAGAGGCGTTTATTGAGGCAGCAATTGAACTATACACCAATCAAGATACTTGGGAAACCTCACAAAAAATTGGAATTGATACAATTCGGAATGTTTTTTCTACAGCGGTTCATGAAGAAAAGCTGATTGAAAAAATCAACGAACTTTTAGATTTATCAAACAAAGAAATCCATCGAAGAAAGAATTTTATGGGCTCGATGCTTATGCATCACACAGCACAAGGCACAAAATATATGTCGAAATGGATCGAATTAAAAAATCAGTCCCAAAACAAAATGGGCAATTTATCCGAAGATAAACTGCCCAATTGATAGTTTCTAATTAAAGAAACCAGTATTTTATTATTGCTCAATAACCTGCTTGTCTTTTGGATATTCCACAGAATAACCCAATTTAATTTTAGCAGTTTCGCTTGGTTTAATTTTCAAATTCCAAAGTAATTTACCATATTCTTCGTTGTATTCAGCATTGCCTTTTTCTTCGATTTCTACTTCAATTGTTTTTTGTTTTGAAATTGGCACCTGATCAAGAATTTCGATTTCAATTGGAGTTGTTTTATTGTTTCTGATGATGGTTTCATAAACATACGTTTCCTTTTGTGTGTCGCTCAGGATTTTCTTCGATGATTTATCTTGTAATTTAATTCGTTTAATTACGATTCTTTCATCTCTTCCTAATGAAATAAGAAGAGTATCGCCTGAAGCAGCTGGATTTAAATTGGTTTGACCTACAAACATGTCTGAATAAAAGATATTTGCTGGACCTGCCAAGAGATTGTACTTCCCGTAATCAGTTACTTTTGCAAGTAAAAACGCAGCAGGATCGAGCTTTGGAACTGCATGGTATTTAAATGTTGCAGGCACGTTATAGGTTTGAATAGCACAAATATGTTCTTTACCATCTGTAGGAATACTTTGATTAGCAGCAATTTCAAATTCAACGTTTATATCTGTTTCTGAAATATTTACTTCGTAATTGAAAGGATTTGAGTCCCATTCAAATTTTTCAGCAACACTACCACTTGTAACAACATCGTTGAATTGCACCTGTGCCATGTTCATAGTTGCACTTGACAATGTGGTTGGCGATACTGTACTTCTCACTGCATAGGTTACAAAATCGATGAATCGAGGATTCATAATAGGGCGATTGTTGTTCAAACTTGGATTGGCAGTTGAAACGCTCACTTTAACATCCTTCCAAGGGAATCCAGTATTTTGAAAAATTCGGGCTTTGTAAAGAATGTTTACAGGCTGAGTTGTATTGGCTACCTTGATATCATACATTGGCGTCCATCCAGCTTGTTGAACGATAAACGATGGCATGAGCTGAAGTGACCCACCAACTTCTGTAGAAAAACTTAATACGATTTCTTTTTCTGGTTCTTTTGGATTTTGTCCCAATTCTTCCATTTGAGCTTGAAACCTATCACGTTTTTCAGCCAATTTATTTTCCCGATAAGTGATGTCATGAAGTTTCTTTTTAAGGTCCATCATGCGTTGACGATAGAAATCGGTAAGCGTAACCAATTCAGCTGGCTTCAAGCCTTCTTGATTACTTCCCAATTTTTTGTTGTTTTCGATTAATGCGATTTCACCGTTATACACAGCCCTTTGCTCAGTGAACCATGCTAAATCTTGATTAAACACTTGGATAGAATCGAGCAACTTTTTGTAAGCTCCATTTTTTGTTGGTTCTTCATTTAATTCATTGAAGTAATTTACTCGGGTAGTTGCTGATAACAGTGTTGCATTGCCTTTTAAAGCAACCTGCAAACTTTGATCTATCATGTGCATCGAAACTCCGGTGATAACTACTTCAGAATTCCCTTTTGGGATTGTAACATTCACCAATCTAGTTTCTTTGGCTTGACTTCGATAAACAGTTACTTCGGTTACTTTTGAGGCTACTGGAATTTCTTCTGCAAATGTTTGGAGAGAAAGTCCAAAGAGCGAGAGTGCAAAAAGGAAGAGTTTCATGTGAATTGAGCTATTTGTTGATTCTTAAATTTACATCTGAAATTTGATAGAACTCCAAACTCAGACGAGCGTGCCAAGGTATGCAGATTTAAAAAGTGTGTTCAAAGAGTGCTGAATTATTCTTTTAAATAGTTGATAACGAGCGCAATTAATGTACTTGTTGAGCTTCAATCTAAATGACTAAATTGCATGCTGATTATGAAATCCATCATCTGTTTAGCCTTTTTCTTCCTCAGCCTTATGAGCCAAGCACAAACCGATAGCCTGCCAATCATTACAGGAACTCTAAACGACACATTGTTTCAATCTGAATGGTTTGCCAATTGGTCGCAATCAAAAGGATACAAGCCTGATGCAGAAACCATAAAAGCTTTGGAACAAGTAAATTCCAATAACCTAACATTCAAAGTTTACTTGGGCACTTGGTGCGAAGATAGTCAGATTCATGTTCCAGCATTTCTTGTTGTTGCTGCAATGTTGAATTGGAAATATGAATTAATTGGCGTGAATCGTGAAAAAGAATGTCCATTCGAAAAGAAGAATTGCAAGAATTGGGACATCACAAAACTTCCTACAATTGTTGTTTTTCAGGATCAAACTGAAAAGGGAAGAATCATTGAAACGCCTGAAATATCGGTGGAAAAAGACCTGTTGAAAATCTTGAAGTAGGTTTTAATTAACAATCAAGAGTTGTTTGTTCTTAATTCCCTTTTCTTTTGGGTTTCCCATATTTCTCACGCATTTGCTGATCACGTGTTTTACGAACATTCACTTTCTGGTTTTTCTCCGATTTCTCGTGAAATGCACCACCACCTTCGTTAAGCTTAATTTTAATTTTATAATCAGGCATTTTCACCTGAGGCATTTCATCTAGGTTCAGGATTTCAGAGATTTCAACTGCCTCAGGAAATTCAGCTCTTGGGATAGCATAATGCATTAGTTCTTCAATTTTAAGAACCATTTCAGCATCGTTGGCTAAAATGAAAGATATGGAATCACCTTTTGCATCAGCCCGTCCAGAACGACCAATTCTGTGGACATAATTTTCGGTTGTTTCGGGAATGTCGAAATTGATAACATGCGAAACCCCTGTGATATCAATCCCTCGAGACAAGACATCTGTTGCAACTAAAATTCTTTGTTTCCCTTCGGAAAAATTCTCCACAGCTCGAAAACGGGCATTTTGTGCTTTACTCGCGTGGATAACTCCAGCCTCACCAGGAAATTCATTTTCCAAGTGATTGTACAATTTATCTGCTAGCTTTCTGCTTGACGCAAAAATCAAAACCCTATCCATACCATCCTGGCCCAAAAGGTAATTCAGCAAATTCAATTTGGTATGGTAGTTTGGAACCTGATACGCTATTTGGTTGATATTGGTAAGAGGACTTCCACTTGGTGCAGCTTCGATTCGAACTGGCAGGCGGAAAAAAGTCTTAATCATCGAATCAACTTCATCCGAATATGTAGCTGAAAACATCAAAGTTTGACGTTTAGGAGGCAACAAATCGAAAACACGTTCCAGTTGCGGCCTGAAGCCTAAACTGAACATTTCATCTACCTCATCAATAATCACTCGCTTAATTACTTTCGATTTAATCGTACTGTCGAGCATCAAATCGAGTAATCGACCTGGAGTTGCAACAAGAATATCGAGTCCGCCAATAATTTGTTCGCGTTGTGCACGAATATTCACTCCCCCATAAATGCCAATAGCCTCTACATTCATGTAAGGCGTGAGCTTTTTTATTTCTTCTACCACTTGAACCACCAACTCGCGTGTTGGAACAATAATTAAGGTTTGAGGTAATTTATCTTTTGAATACTTCCACAATCTCAAGCAAGGAAGCAAATATGCAATTGTTTTTCCGGTGCCTGTTTGTGCTAAACCAACAACATCGTGGCCTGCCATCATTGCCGAAAAAGCCCTTTCTTGAATGGGAGTAGGCTGAGTATATCCAAGGTCATTCAGCGCATTGAGGATTGGGGTGCTGAGATTGAGATCGGAGAATTTGCTGTTTTGCATAGCCTGAATTGAGCCGCGAAGATAAGGTAAATCAGCGGTAGGCTTTCCGCTTGATTATGAGCACGCTACAAATAAACTCAATTTCTGTATGTGTTAAATCGTGAATTTGTACGTAATTTCCGTCATCGAAATCCTATGAAAAAACTCACTATTCTAGCTGCAATTGCCTTATTGGTAGCATGTTCTCCGAAAGTAACGAAGCCTGCTCAAACATCTGAGTCTGAAAAGCCGAAAGTTCAGTTTACAGATGAACAAATGGCAGAATTGAACAAAGGCAAATTGATCTATGATCAGTACTGCGGTTTGTGCCATGCAGCCAAAAAAGTTGATTCAAGATCCGCAGAAGCTTGGAAAGCTGTTGTGCCACGCATGGTTGTGAAAGTGAATAAGAGAACAGGCAAAGAGTCGATTGGACAAGCCGATGAACAGGTGATGTTAAATTACCTGACGACCATGTGTAATCAGTAATTCATTGATCGAAATTCGATTATATTTTCAGGCCTATTCATTCAAATGGATGAGCCTGAATACTTTCCGGTAGCTTCCAGATTCGCAAGCGAGAAAGTAAGTGCCTGATGCCAAGCCCGACAGATTAATTGTTATATCGTATTGATGATTTTCCGACTTACGAAAATCCTTCAATAGTAAGCAACCTGAACTTGAATACAACGAATAATTCAAGGATGGATCGTTTGAATTTAACGTTAAACGTGTGAATTCCTTCGCTGGATTGGGATATAAAATAGCCTCTTGAATAGGCTTCTTCCGGTCGCCCGAATTTTGATTATTGCTAGATGAGAATGCTAGAGCAATGGTTGAATCTGTGCTTGCGACTTGTTGAATTTCAACATTGTTTTCTGTGGATGTTCGATTTTCAAGAAATGCAATTGCTTCATTTTTATTTCCAACTCCAGATCTAACAAAAACTTCGATTAACTTTTCGTTTGAACAAGATGCTAACACAGGAATATCGGGCAATTTCGTTCTGAAATCAAGTTTTCCAGAGGTTATTATTGTGTACCTTCCTCTTTCTGCTTTTGAGATGGTTTTATTGCCTGATTTTAGCGTTACTAATTGTTCTTCATGGCACATAAAACCAGAGGTAAGATTGTTACCATTTAAAGAAACACAAATAGGAAAACTAAATCCTTTATCGGTACTCAGGGTTTTCCACAAAGCGATGTTCTGATTGTCGGCAGAAAATAACCCCAGCCATGAATTGTGATTTAGACCTTGACCTGAAATTACTAAAGCTTCATTTGATGCATTATCAAACGACAATTCCCGAGTAAATTCACCACCCATAATTTTGGTTCCATCAGGTAAGAATTGAAGAATACGCGATCTAGTATTAAATGCACCTTTTTTTCCGGTGTGAAATTGCACATCAATTAATTTACCCGAATTATCAAGCGCTACCCAACAAATCCCACTGCTAGATCCTTGTGGCGCGCTGGTTTGATCATCATTCATTGACAATTCATCTTCGTTAATATAAAATTCGCTGCCAAAATCTACTACAAAATGAAAATTGTTTTCCGAATCAAAATCTGCATCTAATATGGCATATGCCCAGTATCCACCATAATATTTAATCCATTGTTTATCGCCAGTTTCAGAGAGGCATAACACAAAACCAGAATGCCGATTTACTCTATTTATTTCACTTTTATCTGCTGTTTTATACCAATCTATTTTTTTATTTTTAATCGATGTGCTGAAATACACTTTCTGATCAGGAGAAACGAAAACCTTTGATTTTCCATCTAGTTGATCATGCAGAACTTGATTCTTAAAATACTGCTGCCAAACAATTTCTCCTTTAGGATTGTATTTAATTAAATATTCAGAAGAAGTATAACAAGAATCAGGAATCTTAATTTCATCTCCAGAGAATCCTTTGCGATAATACCCCGTGTAATAAATATTTCCTGAACTGTCGGAATCTATAGAAGTCGCTTCACTCCATGCGGAAGTTTGGCTTTTTGCCCACTCTAGCTTTCCATCCTTGCTGTAAGTGGCTATAAAACTGGCATATCCACCCTTGTGTGTTTTCGTCTTTCCATTTGTGGATGGAAACACAAGTTGATGATCACAAAAACCAGCTACCGCTACACCTTGATTCTTCAACAATTTAATTGATCGAATTCTAGAGTCATTGTTGCTTAAAAACGGCAGTGCCCAGAGTGTTTTCCCTTTTTTCGATATTTTGATAAGAAATGATGCCACATGTTTAGGCGCATCGAAACGTTTCTTGAGATCAGGAACTTCCATCCATCCACCGTAGGTGCCAGCTGCATAAATATTGCCTTCAGCATCGGTTTGGGTTCCGGCTAAATCAACATCGTAAAAACCTTTTAAAACATAAGCCCACTCTGGAGCAGGCATTTGAGCAAACAAATGAATTGGAATGACCAGCAACAGTGAAAGAAGTAATCTCAGCATAATAGAAAAAACGAAGTTAGTAGAAATGAAGATAGCAACCTTGATATGCAAAGCGATCTCTAGAGTTCAATGATTCTGAAAATAATAAGATTACCTTAAATCAATATCTTGAAAACAATCAGACAATCATCATTTACCAATTTTTAATTATGTTAGCCAACTCAAAATGATAGTTCTTAAATGGATTGGGAACTTCATTTAATCTCCAATAATTAACCAATGAATAAAATTTTAACCAAGAAATTATTTTTCTTCATTTTATTTTCGGCTGCACTTATTTCTTGCAATACGCAAAGTAAAAAAGGAGCATGGTCCAAAGCTGATAAAGTGCTCTTTTACAAAGAGATGGAAAACACAAAAGATTTGGATAATCTAGGGGAAGACAAAACTAAATGGATTGATTGCTATTATGAAAAATCTCAAAAAGAATTTGCGTCATTCGAAGAGGCTAATAACAATCTAGAAGGCTGTAAAAAATTAGCTGAAATATGTGCAACAGAAGTTATAGACCAAGGATCTGCCATTGGAAAATGGTCGGATCGAGATAAGAAAATGTATTTCGATGAAATGAATAATACAGACCTAAATCAACTTGGAGAATTAAAAAACGATTATGTTAATTGTTACTTGAAAAAACTTGAAAATAATTTCTCATCAATTCGCAAGGCCAATATGGATTCTACACGTTGTGAAGAGTTAGCGATTGAATGCGCATCAGAATTATTGCCTGTTTTATCTAATCAAGAATAAAATTCTAATTTGTCTTTTACATGAAAAATATATTCAGCTTCGGAATTTTAATATTGTTCTTTGTTCTTTCAGCTTGCAGCTCTCAGAATCAGCACATAGGTACTTGGGTGAGCACAGATGACCAAGGTCGTGAATTGCAACTCGTTTTTCATGAAGATTCAACGTTAAAGTTAAGTGCTGCGGGTAATGTGATTATTTCTGATGAACCTACATTAGTGGAAACTGGCGAGAAGATTGAGATAAAAGCAAAAATTGATCAAAGTAAATCACCGATGGATTTAGATCTGGTGATGTTTATAAACGACAGTGCTGATGAACAGAGAAGTATGCGCTGCCTATTGAATGTAATTTCGAAAGATGAAATGGAATTTCAAATCGAGAGAAACAGCTCAATAAGACCAGCCAAGATTGACACAGCAAGCCAAGGATATCAATTGTTTAAGCGTGTAAAATAAAAGCTGAACATCCAATAAAAATCACATTTTATTCTGAATTTTAATTTATCGTGAATCTTGCCAAAGCGATTGAAGCGAAAATCGCCCCGAGAAGATGTTTTATTGGAATGAGATATTCATTTCGTTTTTTATGAATTTTTACCCTAAGTCGGTATCGGGGCATTGTAGCGAAAAGCGCGGCCATTTAAATTAACTCCCTGATAAAGAGTTAATTTAAATGGATTGGCCCAAATTCTCATTCGATTGTAAACTATTGTTCTATCAGCTTCGTGATTGATGAGGATGCTTGTTTTTTATTTCAATTGGCAGCTACTATCTTTGTTCACTTAAACAATTTTTACATGAAAAAACTCTATTCTATTTTTTTGATTTTAATTCTAACCACCACCGGATTTTCGCAATCAATTTTATGGAGTAAACGATTTGGAACCTCTCTCAATGAAGCTGCTCAAGGCGTCGCTGTTGATGCACAAGGCAATGTGCACTTAGCAGGTGTGTACCGAGGACCTGGCTTTACTATGGGTAATACAGGATTCGCACATGGAGGAGCGGAAGATATTTTTTATGGCAAATTCAATGAGAATGGCCAATTGTTAAGCACTGCAGCATTCAATGGATCAGGAATTGATCAAGTTTCTGATCTTACCGTAACATCAAATTCAAAAGCGATAATTGTTGGAAGTACTACGATTAACGGCAACCAGCAAGCCTTAGTGAATAAAATTACCAATCCAAATTCTTGGACTGTAACTTTTGGTGGTAGTGAAGCTGATGCAGCTCAATCGGTTGCTTGTTATCAAAATAAAATAATTGTATGTGGTTTTTTCAATGGAACCATGAGTGTTGGATCGAATACACTTGTATCTGCTGGTGGTTCAGACGTTTTCGTTGTAACACTCGACTCTACAAATGGTAATTATTTAAGTGCATTTAGAATTGGTGGAGCAGGAAATGAAATTGCCTATGGTTTAGATGTGGATGGAAATGGAAATATATTAATAACAGGAACATTTTCGGGCGAAACAAATTTAAATGGGAGCACGCCAATAAATTCTGCAGGAAATAGCGATGTATTTATTGCTAAATATTCTGCACAAGGCGTAAATGCTTGGTATAAAAATATAGGGAATGGTCAATTTAACAGAGCTTATGATGTTCGTGCAGATTTAAATGGAAATGTAATTGCAACGGGTTATGCCAATAATGCAATTAATTTTGGTGGAGGATTAATTCCAGATGCTGCTTCAGGTTCATCTGCTTACATTGTAAAATATAGTGTGAGTGGAACCTACCAATGGGCGAAAATGCTAGGAACGGAAGATGCTATTGGTCGTGCATTAGATGTTGATGCCACTGGAAATATTTATGCAACAATTACTTTTCAAAACACAATTAATTTTGGTGGAGGAAATGTGAATGCAATTAATAACCGCGACATTGCCATTGTAAAATACAATGCAGCAGGCGATTACATGAACGCACTCGGTTATGGCGGAGAAGAAACAGATGAATCCACTAAAATTGCAATTACATCAAACAATGATGTAATTGTTTGTGGAAGTATCCGTGGTAATATTTTAATGGGCCCGTCAATTTTAGACCATGCAGGTGCAGGCGATGCCTTACTCACGAGGTTTACTTTGGGATCTAATAATCAAGTGATCACATTTGATCCGCTTTCTACAGTAACTGTTGGTGCTCCAGACTTTCAATTGATTGCAACAAGTAGCGCTGGATTGCCTGTTTCTTTTTCAAGTTCAAACAGTGCCGTTGCATCATTGTCTGGAAATACAGTTAATATAAATGCAGTTGGAACAACAACGATCACGGCGTTTCAAAATGGAAGTGGCAATATTTCCGCAGCACTTCCGGTAACAAGAACATTAACGGTCGTTAAGGAGCCGCAATCGATTGTCTTTCCTCCTATTCCAGACCAAAATATTGGAGCACCGAGTTATGCACTTCAAGGTTTTGCAACTTCTGGACTTTCACTCACCTATTTTAGTGATAACGAAGCTGTAGCGCTCATTTCAGGAGAATCAATCATTATCATGGGACCAGGAACTGCCAATATTCAAGCTGGTCAAAACGGGAACAATTTCTACGCAGCAGCAGCACCTGTAACTCAAACTGTAACAGTGCTTTCACAAGGTTCACCTGGAGCTGTTTTCCGGGTGAATATGAGCAATCAAACGGTATCTCCGTTGGGCGTTTTCCTTGCGGGGAGTTTTAACAATTGGAGCACAACTGCCAACCCAATGACCAATATTGGTGGAGGAATTTATGAAGCAACTGTCTTCATGGATCCTCAAACGGATTTCACCTACAAATTTGTAAATGGAACCAATTATGAAAATGTAAATGGAAATTGTACAATTAACGATGGGAATGGAAATTTCAACCGTTTTGGATTTGTAAACAATACTTTATTGGAACTGCCTACAGTATGTTTTGGAAGCTGCACAAACTGCCTTGGATCTGCGACTTTGGTCACATTTCAGGTGGATATGTCGCAACAATCAATTTCGCCAAATGGTATTTTCTTGGCAGGAAGTTTCAATGGGTTTAGCACAACGGCAAACGAAATGACCGCACTAGCTGCTGGAATTTATGAAACTACCATTGCATTGCCCGCAAATGCTCAAGTGACCTACAAATTTGTGAATGGGAGCACATTTGAATTGGTAAATGGAAATTGTACACAAAATGATGGAGGTGGAAATTTCAATCGTTTTTACAATGTAACTTCTACCAATGCGGATTTACCTGTTGTGTGTTTCAATAGTTGTACTGCGTGCGTTACAGGAACATCTTCACTTACTTTTCAAGTAAATATGAGCGAGGAAATTGTTGCTTCTGAAGGCGTTTTCTTATCAGGATCATTTAATAGCTGGTCGACCACTGCAAATCCAATGACCAATATTGGGAATGGCATTTATTCAACCACAATAGAAGTTGATGCCGGTCAAACGATATCTTACAAATTTGTAAACGGAACTGTGTATGAAGTAGTGAATGGTTCATGTACTGTTGATGACGGATTTGGGAATTTTAATCGCATTTACACCACCAATTCAACGGATGTAACACTTCCATTGGTTTGTTGGGAAAGCTGCAGCAATTGCACAACAACACTTCAACCGGTAAATGTTACTTTCCAAGTGAATATGAGCCAGCAAACAGTGAATCCCGCGGGAGTTTTTGTTTCAGGTACATTCAACAATTGGTCGCTTACTGCAAATCCAATGACAACCCTTGGAAATGGAATTTACACTGCAACTGTCGCGATTCCGCAGGGATTGGCGATCAGTTACAAGTTTGTAAATGGCACCGAGTACGAATTAATTCAAGGGCCTTGCACTATTTTGGGAGGAGAATCTGTATTTGATCGAGCTGATACAATCGGAACGACAGCCATTACGTTGCCTTTGGTTTGTTGGGGAAGCTGCGACAATTGTCCGAACCCAACTTTAACATTTAGAGTTGACATGAGCCAGCAAACCGTTGCTCCAGCTGGTGTTTTCATTGCGGGAACGTTTAACAATTGGTCAACTGACTCAAATCCATTAACCAGCATTGGAGGCGGAATTTATTCTTTAACTGTTGAATTTGAAGCGGGTACTCCAATTTCATACAAATTTGTGAATGGAACCGAATACGAATTATTGCAGGGACCATGTACAATTCTAGGCGGACAAAGCGTGTTTGACCGTGCAGATACTGTTGGATTTGTTTCTGAAGTTTTACCAATTGTTTGTTGGGGAAGCTGTTCTGCTTGTACAACAGCAGTAAACACAGTGGATGTGACATTTACAGTAAATATGTTGCCTGTTGGTGCTGAACCAGAGGGCGTGTTTTTAGCGGGCAATTTCAATGGATATTCAACGACTGCAACACCAATGTCGACTAGCGACAACACCATTTATACAGTTACGGTAGCCATTCCAGAAAATACATTAACGATGTATAAATTCGTAAATGGAAGTTTCTTTGAAGATGTAGTTGGGAACTGCACAATGAATGATGGAAGCGGTAATTTCAATCGCTTTTTCACAACAACTACTAGCGATTTAAGTCTCCCTACAGTTTGTTATGCTGCATGCGTTGATTGTGGTCCGGTTGGAATTAAAAACAATGATGATTTGTCGTTCTCGATTTTCCCTAACCCTTCAAATGGTGATGTTCAGTTAGAAACAAATTCCAATGGAGTTATTCGCGTTGTAGCAGTGACGGGGCAAGTCGTTCTTCAACAAAATGTTTCAGTTGGATTAAATGCAATTTCACTAAAGGATTTTTCAGCTGGAATTTACATGGTGCAATTGCAAACTGAAAAAGGAGTTGAGCTGAAGAAATTGGTGAAGAATTAGTAGAAATAAATAATCCCGCAAGTGTTTGTTAAATTTTCTGATGATGGAAAACATTCGTATTCAAGAAGTAACCTCAGAAAATATAGACGCTTGCGGGATTTATTGTGTAAAAAATTCAAATTCACTGGGCTCTCAAGCAAAGAAAAAGTGGTATTTAAATAGAATAGCGGAAGGCTTAAAAATCCGCTTGGCAATTGATGCTAACGGTAAGCAATTAGGAATGATTGAATCTGTTCCAGCAGAATATGCTTGGCGGCCGATTCACGCAGTTAATTACCTTTATATTCAATGCTTAATTGAGTTCTCAAAATCATCACAGAAAAAAGGAATAGGATCAAGTTTAATAAAGGCATGTGAAGAGGAAGCTAGATATACTGAAAAATCAGGTATTTTCACTTTGGTGAGTTCAGGAAGTTGGATGGCAGGAAAAGGTATTTTCGAAAAAAATGGTTACGAATTTATTGAGCGTAAAGGAAGATTTGAATTGTGGAGTAAAACATTTAATAATGTAAATATGCTCCCCAAAATTCTTAATTATGAATTAAATCAAAAGAATTATCAAGGTTGGAATTTGCTTTACTCGGATCAATGGGTAGTGTCTAAAAAAGTGTGTATAGGATTCCTTTCTTAGTGGTGTAAAGTTGGTTAATTTTTCATTCTGTCCAATTGAAGTTTTTTATGTCATGATTTAATTTAGGTATTTTCCGATCATAAGCTTTTCTGGAGAGTGCAACTTGTCCAAGTAGAAGTATTGCTGCATCAGGGTTTGGTAATGCCCCACGCATTCTTAAAACACGTTTATAATCTCTATTTAGTCTTTCGATCCAGTTTGTACTGTAAATCATTGAACGGATATTGCGATCGAAGGCCAAGTATGTAAAGTAAAGCATATATCTAGGTTCGTGTTTTAGGTAAGCAAACGCTTTGTATTTATTTGACCAATGATTAAGGAACTCAGCAAAGCGTTGATAGCCTTTTTGTGGACTATCCATCGGATCATCCAATGTAAATACAGTTTTGAGATCTGCCTGTAATGCAGGTCGATCCTTGAGGTGCACTTTGCGATCTAAAGCGCGTTTTAAATGAACAACGCAGAGTTGATGTGCAACACTTCCATAAACAGCCGCGATAGCGTCTTCAATACCCTTTAAACCATCTGATACAACAAGTCCAACTTGTTTTACCCCACGCAGATAAAGTTGTTGCACGATCTGCTGCCAACCAGTACTACTCTCAGTTGGTGCATTTACCACGCTAAGTACTTCACGAGTGCGGTCAGATCGAACACCTAAAACAGTGTAAAAGGCTTCTTTACGAACCATCGCATCACGTCTCACTGCCACGAACGTGCAATCAATGTAAAGAATCGGATAATACGCATCTAACGGACGTTCTAACCAAGCCTGGATCTCTTCTCGAGCAAAGTCCATCATCTGACTAACTCGCTGCTTGCTGTAGTGCTTCCCATAGATATCATCAAAGATATCACCGATTTGCTCGGTGGTTAGACCAGCTGTATACAAGCTAAAGCTCAACCGCTCCATCTCAGCCTGTTGGTCCTTTAGAACGTTTAACAATACAGGATAAAACGATCCATAACGCGTACGTGGAACACGCAACTCCATCACCCGGCCGCCCCCAAAGGCGCGCCGGGGTCGATATCCATTGCTCTTATCAAAGTTCGCTTGGTTATGCACTTCTCGTTCGGCATTCATCATTGCCTCCAAAAAGATCTTCATTAAATGGCTGTAATCACCTTGACTACTTTGCAAATCAGATACAATCTGCGTAACTTGCTGGTCACTAAAATTTAGGGTTTTCATCTGAAAATGGTTTTGTCGTTATTACCACTAAGATGGAAACCCTTACTTATTTTTCATACACACTTTTTCTGGACAGTATCGATCAATGTCCATGGCATGCAAAAGCAGCTGTAGAAATTCAGAAAAAAGCTCTAGAAAAAGGAGTTAAGCTAAATATTCAAAGAATAGAAACCGCAGCGGAGGCTCAAAACGGACCGTCAGGATTTGGAACATTCTCTTTAATAAAGGATGGAAAATTGCTGGAAGATCATTACATCAGTGCAACAAGATTCGAGAATATTCTGAGGAAAGAGTTAGGTAATTAATTATACCTACAAATCTATACTGATAGGAATAACTAATTTTCAGAAATGCGAATTGGTTCTTGGATATTTAATTTTCAACTCTAGCTTCAAAGTCTCCTGCACCCAATCGAGATACTTCTGATGTTCATCTTCAACAGTGCGTCTGTAGTCAAATTTTTCGTTGATTGTCTTTTGGCTATTGGGAACGATATTACCCAATGAATCAATTAGACAAAAATCAGCAGTCAAATCCGAATGAAATGTAGTTTTCTCTTTTTGCTCGGATGGAACAGGAATATCTGCATCCATTTTATTGCTTTCCGACCTGTTTGTTCGTATCAGAATTTCATTGCTCCTACAGCAGTAATAACCTTTTGAGAGCAATTGAATCCGTTCATACTTTACGGGAATAAAATTTCGACCATCTAAGTAATACAAACCCACGTTATTCCTATTGTTCGTATTTAGTTTATTGGAAATCGCTATAAAAAAAGAATCGCTAAAAATCTTATATTCCTGATCTTCAGGCAAAGGCAATAATTCTGCGGTGTTGGAATAAACATAGGATAATCTATAATTCGCTGAGCTGTCAAATTTTCGATGCACAAAAAAATTATTCCCTAAAGATGATATAACATCATAACTAGGATTGAACGGGATAATTAAAATAGTATCTCCATTTAAATCGATAATGGCTTTTGCATTATTTAAACTAGCATTTCGAATTGTTTTATGCGATTCAATATCAGCAGTAAACAGCCTTTTGTTTAATCGACTCCAACTTGTTTTAAGATCCTTATAAACAATAATTTGGTTGTATTTTAAAACTGACTTATTTGTATAGCTTACGGCAAATATGTCTGAATGAATGG
>CANHIS010000081.1 GCA_947460255.1 Bacteroidota bacterium | reverse complement strand
TGGAGAGATAATCCTGAAGCTTGGGGGACCACACTAAAAATCGCCTAATATGCTCACTATTGATACTGGATTCAAGCCTGTTGCAGCGCAAGCAGAACAAGTTTTTACTTTTTTGTCGGACATCAACAACTTACAAAAGTTGATGCCTGATCGCGTGGAAAACTGGCAATCAGATACAGATTCTTGTACATTCACGATAAAAGGGATGGCAGAAATCGGTATGAAAATCGAAGAAAGGCAACCCAATCATACCTTGAAACTGGTTTCTCATGGTAAAGTTCCATTTAAATTTAATCTCGATATTTTAATTCGCCCGGATGCAAATGCGACAGGTTGCGAATCGTCGATTGTCTTCAATGGCGACATTAACATGTTTATGAAAATGATGGTTGAAACACCACTCACAAATTTCTTTAAGATGTTATTGGAGAAGCTGCCATCGCAGTTCTAGTGATTTTAAATTTCTGATATACAAATCATTAAATGGTCGATTTTGCAAAAGGTCGACCATTTTCATTTGTTAAAAACTGTTAAAATTTGTTTAGGAATTAACAAGAATAACCCTCATTTTTGCAGTCTAAACACATATCTCTCATAAAATGAAAAAAGTATTTCAGTTTGCTGCAGTCGCTCTAGTAGCGGTGATGGTTTCTTGTTCTGGCGGTAACGGACCTGAAGGTTCAGCTAAAGGTTATCTTGATGCTTTGATGGCAGAAGATTTCGAGAAAGCAAAAGAATTCTCTACAGAAGATACCAAAGGTATGCTCGACTTCATGAAGAGCTTATCATCAATGGGTGGTGAGAAAAAAGAAGGTGCTAAAAAAGAGTACAAAGACCTTAAATGTACAGTTGATGCAGGTGATTCTACAGCAGTTTGTAACTACAAAGTAGAAGACAAAGACGAAAAAATCAACTTGAAAAAAGCTGGTGATAAGTGGATGGTACACATGCCTAAAGAAGGTGCACCTGCAGGTGGTGGAATGGAAGGCGGAATGATGGATGCTGGCGCAGAAATGTCGTCTGACACAGCTGCTCCTGCTGCAACTGATGCTCCTGCTGCTGAAACTAAGTAATTGATCATGGGGTTTTTCAAACAGGCTTCACGCCTCAGAAAGATCCTCCTGATTTTTGCAACCCTCTTTCTTCTGCTCATAGGCTTTATTACTTATAAAGTCTTCTGGGATCCTGAAAACACTAAACAAGTTTTCTACCCGCTGAGTCAGGAAGATAGAGGGTTGCTTCGTCATGGAGACATCATCCTCCGAAAAGGATATGGGATGTTCTCCGATGGCATTATAGAAGTACAAAATAGTAAGAGTCCTGTTTCTCATTGTGCGATGATCCTCAATGAAGACAAACAATGGAAGGTCGTACATGCATTATCGAGTTCTGTGGCTCAATTTGATGGGGTGCAACGCCAAAACCTTCAGCGTTTTCTAAATGAAAGTGTACCAGGTTCGATAGTCGTTGTACGTTTTAAATCTTCTACTGATACTATTTCCCAAATAGCCTCTAGAGTCTCCTATTATGCAGACGCTAAAAAGCCTTTTGACCACCATTTCGATAATGCCGATACCTCCGCTTATTACTGCACAGAGCTATTTCAGAAAGCATTTTATCAAGTGTTGAAAAAAGATATTTTTCATGCACAACTCCGTGAAAACAACACAGGTATTTACGATTTAAGTACATTCCAAGACACTACTTTGTTCGAAGAGATAATCAATCATCAAAATCGAATTAAATAATTTCTCTTTTGATTCCTATTAAAAGCCAATGAAATCAACACTTTTGGCTGTGAATTATTTAATTGAATTATCACTATGTCTTCATGCGGATTGCTGCATTAATTCCTATATTAGAACCGCAAAAAAGGGTACCTATGAAAAGAATTTCAGCCGTTTTACTGGGTTTTTTCGCCTTGATTAACAATGCGAACGCACAGGCAGATCTGGCAATAGAGGCATACAATCAAGGGATCTCTCAATTTAACAACAAAGATCTCAAAGCTGCAATTGTAAGTTTCGATAAAGCGATTTTACTCGATTCTACATTGATGAAATCTTGGTTTAATCGTGCAGTATGTAAAGCAGACCTGAACGATTATTCTGGAGCCATCGCTGATTATTCAGTCTTTATCCGAAAAGACACAAGTGCATCAGACAGGGCTTATTTCAGTCGAGCGCAAGCTTATTATTTGAACAAAAATAAAGACGAGGCCTTAGCTGATTATCTTAAAGCAGGTAATCAAAACAATTCAAACGCAGAAGCATTCTACTACGCAGGTGGGATCTACTTTGAAAAAGGACTTTTCTCAGAAGCTACAGAAACTTTCACAAAAGCAATCAATGCAAGAGGAGATTTTGCAGAAGCTTACCACGACCGTGCAAGTGCCAAACAAAAGTCTGGTGATTCCAAAGGAGCAATTTCCGATTATCGAGAAGCCACGAAGATTCGTCCAAATCTTGTTTCTGCATACAACAACTTAGGCACATTACTTCGTGTTTCTGGAGACATGCAAGGTGCTTTGGTGGAATTCGGATATGCAATAAAGGCCGATCCAAAGCAAAGTGCTACCTATGTAAAACGCGGCCGTTTGAAGTTCGATATGCAAGATTTGGATGGCGCGATGGTTGATTTTAATAAAGCCATAGAACTCAATACTGAAGATCCTTTTGCCTACAACAATAGAGGTTGCCTTAAAAACAAACTACGCGACTTTCAAGGAGCAATTGAAGATTTCAATAAGGCTATTACCATCAATCCAAACTATGGATACGCTTACATGAATCGTGGAATCGCCAAAGAAAATCTTCGAGATGTTTCGGGCGCCTGTAAAGACTGGAATGAAGCAACATTGAATGGTGTAGAATTCGCCAAAACTTACCTAGATGCAGATTGCAATTAAGCATATGAAAAAGATCTTAAGCCTGCTATTTTTACTTGGGTTTCTGTCGCTCGAAGCACAGCAAAACACCGATTTTAACAAGCAGAACTTTCCAAACGACAAAAAGGGCCTCAAGGAAGCTGTTCAAAATATTGAAACGGGAGATAATTATTTTTACAATGCCGATTATACGATGTACATCGCCATTGATTATTATCTCAAAGCAAATGCCTTCAATCCAAACAACGCATCTCTCAATTTCAAATTAGGGATTTGTTATCTCAATTCTCCCAATAAATTTAAATCGCTCGACTTTTTGCGGAAAGCCTATCAGTTAGATCCTGCAATTGATCCACACATTGCGTTTAACCTTGGTGAGGCATATCACTTAAATCACGATTTCGACAATGCCATCAAGTACTATTCAATGTACAAAGGTGTGAAGGAGAAAAAGCCAGGTTACGATCCAGATAAACGAATCACTGAGTGTAACGAAGGCAAAAGATTGGTTGCCAATCCAGTACGTGTGAATATTGAAAATCTCGGTCCAGTAGTAAATTCAAAGTACCGCGAATATGCAGCAGTAATTTCTGCAGATGAATCCATCATGTTTTTCACTTCCCGCCGCGATAATACTACCGGAAAACTCATCGCCGATGATGGTTTGTATTTCGAAGACATCTATTCATCAACCAAGCAAAATAGCATTTGGACGCCGCCGCTCAATCTTCAAGCGCCTGTTAACACCAGAGAACATGATGCAACAATTGCACTCTCCAATGATGGTCAGAAACTTTTTATCTACTTCGATGATGGTGACAACAAAGGCGACATCCTACTTTCAAAACTTGAAGGAGATAAATGGTCGAAGCCTGAATCTGCTGGTGGAAAAGCCATCAACACAGAGTTTTCTGAAATACATGCCTGCTTCTCTTATGATGAAAAATCCATCTATTTCGTAAGTGACAAACCTACTGGAAGTATCGGTGGCTTTGATATTTACGTTACCCGTCAAGATGAAAAAGGCAATTGGTTACCAGCCGAAAACCTAGGACCAACCATCAACACGCCTTACGACGAAGAAGCCGTGTACATGCATCCAGATGGTAAAACCATGTATTTCAGTTCGAAAGGACACAAAACAATGGGCAGCTACGACATTTTCAGAACGATTCTCGAAAATGGAAAATGGTCGGAACCAGAAAACGTTGGTTATCCAATTAACTCTGCCGATAAAGACGTGTTCTTCGTGGTTTCCGCCTCCGGTAAACATGGTTATTACTCATCTGCAAGGATGGACGCCATCGGAGAAACCGATATTTACATGATCACACTCTTGGGGCCTGAAAAAGAAACTGTAATGAATACCCAAGATCAATTGCTGCTTTCAAGTTCAATTCTGGAACGTGAATCAGTTATCGAACCAAAGCTAGACCGCAAGTTTGCCTCTAATGTAACGATCTTGAAAGGTACCGTAACCGATGCCTTGTCGAAAGAGCCACTCAATGCTGTTATCGTGATTACCGACAACGAAAAGAACGAAGTTGTATCCACGTTTCAATCGAATTCAAAAACCGGTAAATACCTTGTCTCTCTTCCATCAGGTCGTAACTATGGTATCGCTGTAACAATGGAAGGTTTCTTATTCTATTCAGAAAACGTAGATCTTCCGAAATCGAAGCAATACCAAGAAATTAGCAAGGATATCGAGTTGAATAAATTGGAAGTAGGTCAGAAGATCGTACTTCGAAACATCTTTTACGATTTCGATAAATCAACCCTTCGTTCGCAATCAATGGCCGAGTTGGATCGCTTGGCAAAACTGTTAGATGTGAATCCAACCATGCGCATCGAAATTTCTTCTCACACCGACAATGTTGGTTCTGCGACCTACAATGAAAAGCTTTCTACCAATCGTGCGATTTCTGTAGTTGATTATTTAGTGGAGAAAAAGGGTATCAAAAAGGAGCGTTTGGAGTTTAAAGGATATGGCTTTCGGGAACCCATTGCACCAAACGATACCGATCAAGGCCGTCAGTTAAACCGCCGTACGGAGTTTAAGATTCTATCAAGATAATCTTTATGGAATTTGCTGATGTTGTTGTAGAAATTACCGAAGACGGAAGCAATACTTTGCGTTCGTTGCAATTCGACTCTACTTACCACAGCCATCATGGAGCGTTTGAAGAAAGCGAATTCGTTTTTATACACAATGGCCTCGATACTTTACCCGAATCATCGAGCAATGTTGTTAAAATTTTAGAAATCGGCTTTGGTTCGGGACTCAACGCTTTGCTCGCTTGGCAATGGGCAAAAAAGACAGGCAAGAACGTTGAATATGTTGGTATTGAAGCGTTTCCGGTAAATCCAAGTTCTTTGGTGAATTTCGAATCCTCAATTCTTAATGCCAACAACGATTTTCAGGCGCTACATGCCTCATCTTGGAATGAACTCCACCAAACACCGAACTTCAACTTTATCAAGGTGTTAAGTACATGGCCCGACACTAAGCTCTCCAATGATTTCGATGTTGTATTCTTTGATGCTTTTTCGCCTGATGTTCAACCCGAAATGTGGAATTACAATTCGTTAAAAGCATCCGCTGATGTTCTGAAATTAGGGGGGATTTGGGTAACCTATTGCGCCAAAGGAGAAGTGAGAAGAACCATGAATTCGTTGGGTTTTGACGCTCAACGTTTGCCTGGACCACCAAACAAACGACACATTTTACACGCCATCAAAACCAGTATTGCAGTACCTTCGTAATTCCAAAATAAAGCTATGAAACTTTACACAATCTTTTTTGCATTAATCCTTTCTGTATCCCTTGTTAACGCTCAGAAAGCTGAATCGTTTGGCGCCAAAATCAAAGCAGATGGTGCAGTAAACGGAACAACATTCCTAAAACAAATAGATGGGAAAGACTCGTTGGCCATCAAAATCTCTGCACCTATCGTAGATGTTTGTCAGAAAAAAGGCTGCTGGATGAATGTTGATCTTGGCGATGGAAAGCAAATGATGGTAAGATTTAAAGACTATGGTTTCTTTGTGCCTTTGGATGCTGGCGGCCGAAATGTAGTGATGGATGGCGTTGCGTTCAGAGAGGTGCTTTCTGTAGATATGCTTCGTCATTATGCTGAAGATGGTGGTAAATCGAAAGAAGAAATCGAGAAAATCACAGAGCCAGAAACCCGTCTTTCTTTTGAAGCATCAGGAGTATTGGTTTACAAGAAGAAGTAATCACACTGTTTAGGTGATGAAAGTTAAAGGCCTTTTTTTGGTTTCACTTCTTGTAATTGTACAAATTGCTTGGAGTGGATTTCGTGCTGAAAGCGAGTTGAGTAAGCTCATGCGAACCATGGCGAACGACATGAAACGTGTGCGCGTGAAAGTGCAGAATGGTGATAAAATTCCAGCATTTTACAAGAAATACAACCGAATTCACACCGCTAAACCAAGCGTTGAATCTAAGAAAGGCGAGCATTACACCGAATATGCAAATGTGTTTCTCGCCCAAGTAGATCGTTTTTCAATAGCAGAGGTGAGCAATCAAAAGCTGGAGTACAACAACCTAGTGAAGACATGTATTCGTTGCCATGAAACGTATTGTCCTGGGCCAATTAGTATGCTGAAAAAGCTCCAGCTGCCTTAATTATCCTGGATTTAAACCAAGTTTCTTTCTCAGAAAAGCAACATTGGGATTCTGCTCTTCCAGTGCTTTCAATTTCTCCTCGGCCGTGTATGGCCTTGTTTTAATTGGCATTTCCGATTTACTCAATAGAATTCGAATACTGAAATTTCTCAGCTGCTTTTGTAAAAACGTAGTGAGGTCGTGCTTGCCACTTTCAAGTTCCCTAAGCTGACTTTCATTCTGCACCATATAGGAAATCTGATGGCCTTCTAAAAGCTGTGGTTGCGTGATTGTGAGGGTTCCGCAAAGCGAAAATTTGCCTTCCACTGTTAGCTTTTCGGTGTATTTATGCCATTGGTTTTGAAGCATTTCCAGATCGAATGGCTCTTCTGGAAGTTGTTCGGTGATTGAATGACTGCTGGCTTGGTTTTCTGCAGCAGAGGTCGGTTCATCCTTTTTTTCGAGATGTTTCTTTATTGAAACGGTTGAACGAACTGGTGAAACTCCTCGTAAGTTGATTACCGGTTGTTTTGAAGGTTCTTCGGGCTTCCCAGCTGTTGGTACAGGTGCAGCAGCGCTTACTTCAGGGCCTTTTTTTTCAGGAACCGCGATAGGCTCTGGTTTGAAAATACCACATAATTTAAGCAAAGCCAATTCTGCTGTAAGTCTCGTGTTTCTTGCGCTTTTTAAGCTAATTTCTGCTTGGTTGAGTAGATCGATTCCTCGAATCAATGAAACTGGACCACTCTGTTGACTTTGACTTTGGTACCTGCTTTTAACATTTGAACTCACCTCCAACAAAGGGAGAGTAACTGCATCCCAACACACGAGTAAATTGCGAAAATGTTCCGACAATCCACTGAGGAAATTTCCAAGATCGAAGCCCTTTGTGAGTACATCGTTGAGCAGCATCAGCGTGTCACTATAACTTCCTTGAATAAAAGTATCCGTTGCACGGAAGTAGTAATCGTAATCTAGAACATTCAGGTTTTCAATTGCAGCCTTATAAGTGAGCATTGAGCCGCCTGAATAACTTACAATCTGATCGAACATCGAGAGTGCATCGCGAAGTCCTCCATCCGCCTTTTGGGCGATAACATGTAAAGCATCTGTTTCAGCTTCGATATTCTCACTCTTAGCAACAAATTCGAGGTGAGAAGAAATATCGTCGACCTTGATACGATTAAATGTAAACACCTGACAACGAGAAAGAATCGTTGGAAGAATCTTGTGACGCTCGGTAGTGGCAAGGATGAAAATCGCGTGACGAGGAGGTTCTTCAAGGGTTTTAAGAAATGCGTTGAAAGCCTGCGTACTCAACATGTGAACCTCATCGATAATGTACACGCCATACTGCCCGATTTGAGGCGCAAAACGTACTTGTTCGATCAGGGCACGAATATCATCCACCGAATTGTTCGATGCTGCATCCAATTCATGGATATTGAACGATGCACTTTGGTTAAATCCAAGGCAACTTTCGCAGGCATTACAAGGTTCAGTATCTTCCGTAAGGTTTAAACAGTTAATGGTTTTTGCAAGAATCCGCGCACAAGTTGTTTTCCCAACTCCTCTAGGACCACAAAATAAAAAGGCTTGCGCCAAGTGATTGTTGCGAATAGAGTTCTTTAAGGTATTGGTAATCGTTTCTTGCCCAACAACCGATCGGAAGGTGACAGGACGATATTTACGGGCGGAAACTAGAAAATTCTCCATCGAGGCAAAGATAGCCGTATCGGCCGCAATGCCTCAAATTGTTAACATCTTTTAGAAACAGGTAGAGATCAAAAAAAATCTGTCTTTTCTGACGATCCAATGGAATTTCTGTACATCTTGCAACAGATTCTTTCGTATGCTTTTTCCTAACAAAACCATCCTATTTAACCTATCTATTGGCTTGATTTTCACGCTATTCTCCTGCGGAGGATCTGAAACTTCAGGAGTCCAGTCAGCATCAGGTGAAACGCTTATTACCATCAATGTAAAAGGAACATCTCCTGCCGATGTGCGGTTTGAGCCTAATCGGATCAATCTGAAAAAGGGGGTTAAAGTGAAACTCACCCTCAACAATCAGATTAAAACCGAAGGGATGTACCAAAACTGGGTTTTAATTAATGTGGGTTCTGGTCAAGAAGTGGTGAACGACGCAATGGCTGCAGGATCGAATAACAATTACATTGCAACCGGCCGAAATGTTTTGGTGTCTTCAGAATTGGCTGCCCCATCCAGCGCTGTTAGTGTGAGTTTTACTGCTCCTGAATCGGGCGCTTACAATTACATCAGCACTTTTCCTGGAAATTTTCCAAAAATGATTGGTAAGCTCGTGGTGGATTAAAACTTCGCTAATAACAGCGAAAGGCTAATAAGTATTCTGGCATCAAGCGTTTAATTCGAATGAGCTATTTATTTTTGCAAAAATGAAAAAGCCAGAATTCATCAAATTATTTGTTGAGCGCTACCCAGTTTGGGGAAACAGATATTTTTTGGCAGCTTTCATCTTCCTAATGCTCGTAATGTTTTTTGATCAAAGCAGCTTGATTTCACAGTATCAAGCCCGCCAAGGATTACACGACCTCAAAAAGGAAAAACGATACTATCAAACTGAAATAAAGAAAACCCGTGAAGATTTAAATGACCTTTTCTCCGATTCGAAAAGCTTAGAAAAATTTGCACGAGAACATTATTTCATGAAAAAAGCCAACGAAGAAATTTGGTTGGTTACAGACTCAACTCAAAAGCCTGAATAAACATTCGGGCTTTCTTATTTTTGATTTCCCAAAATCATCGAATGGAAAAACTTTTCGGAGAATTTAGTGGAGCCAATTACGACCAATGGCTCGAGCAACTCAAAAAAGATATGAAATCCGACGATGTTTCCAAGTTGCTACGTGCGCGCTCGGAAGATCTCGAAATTCAATCTTATTTTTCCGCTGAACAAGCGCCCGAACCCATCTTTATTGGCCCATTCAGAAAGCCACTCAATCCCGAATTTGCTGCTGCAAACGAATGGGAAATGAATGTTGATGTTTTAACTGATGACCTCATTCAATCCAATAAACAAGCGCATGAAGCATTACAGCATGGCGCTAATTCACTTACATTTAAAGGAATCGGAATTAGCAACCAAGAAGAGCTCATTCTGACTTTAAAAAATATTGTTCCAGAATTTATTTCGCTACGCTTTGATGCCGGAGAAGGTGCGCCATCGTTGCTTTTTATGCTCACTGATGAGTTCTCCAGACGCAGCATCAACAAGCAGAAACTTCGTGGGTCTGTGACTTATGATGTTCTCACCGATTACGCCATCACAGGCGCTTTCCCATACAGTAAAAACGAGAGTTTCAGCATTTTAGAAGCAATGATATCAGCCTCAGCGGATGCATTGCCCATGTACAGAAATTTAGTTGTCAAAGGTGCTGTTTGGCACGAATCGGGCGCTACAGCAGTGCAGGAATTAGCTTTTTCATTATCTACCTTTAACGAGTATTTCCAAGAGCTTGGAAAGCGAATTTCATTGGAAACTTTAGCATCCAATGCAAGATTGGAATTGGCTTCCGGATCCGACTATTTTCTCCAGATTGCCAAATTTCGCGCGGCAAGAATTCTGTGGCATATGTTCTTAGAAGCCTACGGAATAGACAGCAAAACTACACCGCTTGAAATTTCTGCCATCACCGCTTTACGCAATAAAACAACTGCCGATTTTTACAACAATCTTCTTCGTGCAACTACCGAAGGAATGGCTGCAGTATCGGGCGGTACCGATTCTTTGACCGTTCAACCACACGATGTATTTTTTAGAGAGCCAGATGTAAATTCACGTCGATTAGCACTAAATATCCAACATTTATTGCATGATGAAAGTCGCCTCGATAAAGTGCTCGATCCCGCATCTGGCGCATGGTACATTGATGCACTCACACACGAATTAATTGACCGTGCTTGGAACTTGTTTCAAGAAACGGAAGCCAAGGGCGGATTTACTGCAGCATTGCGTTCATCGTGGATTCAGGATCAAGTGAAGGCTTCAGCAGGTGAACTTCGTAAATCAATTTCCACCCGGAAACGTGTGCTGGTAGGAGTTTCTCAATTTGCAGATTTATCGTCGGCTCGAATTGAACCTCCACATAAGCAGCGCGATCCACTCAGCAAATTGCCCGAAATCAAGACCATCGAGTCGTTTCGAGAAGCCGAAGTGATTGAAAAAATTCGTTATTACCTCAATAAATCGAAATCCTTGAGTGCATTTCTTGCAGTATTCGGTGATGCTTCCAAACGCAGTGCCCGTGCTGGTTTTGCCAAAGATTTCCTTGCGATGGCAGGCATTAAATCGAACCTTGGAGATCCATCGGTAGCACTGCTTGATCAGCTTAAAAGTTCGTTCGCAATGAAAGCTGATATTGTGGTGCTTTGTGCAGCCGATGAAGACTATCCATCCGCAGTAGAAATGCTGAAATCCGACCAATGGCCGAACGGATTGGTTTGGATTGCAGGTAAGCCATCCGCAGATTCTGCGCAAAAATTAACGAACATCGACGATTACATTTTCATGGGTTGCGATGCTGAATCGATCTTTCAAAAAGTGCTTGTAGCTGAATCTTGATCCTGAATAACTATGAAAACTCCCGATTTTAAAAGTATCCGGAAGCCTAAAGCCAATTATTCAGGCACTGAGCAATCCACTTGGGAAGCACCTGAGGGTATTTCAATCCGTGGGCATTACGATCCTCAAAGCCTCGAAAATGCTGAACATTTGAAGTTTGCTGCAGGTGTTGCTCCTTTCCTCCGTGGTCCATATACCAGTATGTATGTTTCTAGACCGTGGACAATTCGTCAATACGCTGGATTTAGCACTGCTGAAGAGAGCAATGCTTTTTACCGTCGCAATTTGGCGGCCGGACAAAAAGGTCTGTCGGTTGCGTTTGATTTAGCCACGCACCGTGGTTACGACAGCGACCACGAAAGGGTAGAGGGAGACGTCGGAAAAGCAGGTGTAGCCATCGATTCGGTGGAAGACATGAAGATTCTTTTTGATCAAATTCCGCTCGATCAAATGAGTGTTTCGATGACCATGAACGGTGCAGTTTTGCCCGTTATGGCGTTTTTTATTGTGGCTGCTGAAGAGCAAGGGGTTAAAGAGGAATTGCTTAGTGGAACGATCCAAAATGATATTCTTAAAGAGTTCATGGTTCGCAATACTTACATCTATCCGCCAACCCCGAGTATGCGGATTATTGCGGATATTTTTGCCTACACGTCGAAACGGATGCCGAAGTTCAACAGCATCAGTATTTCGGGCTATCACATGCACGAAGCTGGCGCCACTGCTGCCATTGAGCTTGCATACACATTGAGTGATGGTTTAGAATACCTACGTACTGGTTTGGCTGCTGGATTGAAAATCGACGATTTCGCTCCACGCTTGTCATTCTTTTGGGGAATTGGCATGAACCACTTCATGGAAATTGCCAAAATGCGCGCTGGGCGGATGTTGTGGGCGAAATTGTTGAAACAGTTCGAGCCGAAATCAGCAAAATCGCTTGCACTCAGAACGCATTGTCAAACAAGTGGTTGGAGTTTAACAGAACAGGATCCATATAACAACGTGGCACGCACCACAATCGAAGCCTTGGCGGCCATACTTGGCGGTACGCAAAGTTTACATACCAATGCGCTGGATGAAGCAATTGCCTTACCTACCGATGCTTCTGCTAGGATCGCGAGAAATACACAGTTGTTTATTCAACTTGAAACTGGCGTTACGAAAGCGGTTGACCCTTGGGCAGGCAGTTATTACGTGGAGAATCTCACCCGTGAACTTACCGAGCAAGCTTGGAAATTGATGCAAGAAGTGGAAGAACTAGGTGGTATGGCGAAAGCGATTGAAACAGGAATTCCAAAAATGCGGATCGAGGAAGCTGCTGCAAAAAAGCAAGCCAGAATTGATGCTGGAACCGAGGTGATTGTTGGGGTGAACCAGTTTAAATTGGCCGAAGAAACACCACTCGAAATTCTCGAAGTCGACAATACCAAAGTGCGTGAAAGTCAATTGAAACGCTTGGGTGAGATCAAATCGAAGCGTGACCAGAAAAAAGTGAACTCTGCATTAGAAGCACTTACAGATGCTGCTAAATCGGGCAAAGGGAATTTGCTAGAATTGAGTGTTGATGCGGCTCGCCACCGTGCAACCTTGGGAGAAATTTCGTATGCTTTGGAAAAAGTGTACGGTCGATATCAAGCTACAATTAGAAGTATTTCGGGTGTTTATTCTGCAGAAGTGAAGAACAACGATCAACTCAATAAAGCTCGCCAAATGGCTGATGAATTTTCAGCATTGGCAGGCAGAAGACCACGAATTTTGGTGGCAAAAATGGGACAAGATGGGCACGACCGTGGTGCTAAAGTGATTTCTACCGGCTTCGCGGATATGGGCTTCGATGTTGACATTGGACCGCTTTTTCAAACTCCAGCTGAAGTTGCTAAACAAGCATTGGAAAATGATGTGCACATCTTGGGCGTTTCGTCGCTTGCTGGTGGACATAAAACCTTGATTCCACAGGTGATTGAGGAGCTGAATAAGGCAGGAAGACCAGATATTATTGTGGTGGCAGGAGGTGTAATTCCGCAACAAGATTATCAAACCTTGTACGATGCAGGAGTATCGTCGGTGTTTGGTCCTGGAACCAGCATTCCGCTTGCGGCACAGGAAGTATTAGGTATTCTGATTGCAGGCTATTCTGCTGCATGAAACCTGAGTTAAAAGTTTGTTGTGGGATCATTGAGGAAGCAGGAAAGTTCTATGCTTTTCGCCGTGGCGGCGGAATGAAGATGCCCGGTAAATGGGAGTTTCCGGGCGGAAAAGTAGAAGCAGGAGAAAGTGCAGAATCCGCTTTGCATCGCGAATTGTTGGAAGAATTACAGATAAAAATCGAAATTCTCGAACGCAAGGAAGCCGTTCAGCATGATTATCCGGAATTTACGATTCATTTAATCCCATTTCGTGTGCAGGTTGTAGAAGGAACTATCCAGTTGATAGAGCACGATGCACTTCAAGTAGGCACTATCAAAGAATTAAAAGATTTGGATTGGGCAGATGCCGATCGGAAGATTATAGAGCTGTTAATGCGATAGCTTATTGTTTTCTTGAAGTTAAGAGGCTAAGCGTCCGGTTGTTTAATTTTTTAATTGAGGGTGCGCTTTTTTCCGTCCTTTAATTCATTTTTGAATTAAGAGATCGCCTAGATGATAAACTTTGCTTCTAAACTATTTCACTTATGGCATTGTATAGCCTAATGCTGTAATATCCACCGTTTTTGAGATTTCAACCAAGTATTCCTTGTGGAAATCCACTTCTGCTATTGCCCAACGTCTCTTTAATTTAAGCGTTCGCAAACGTAGTTCCTTCCTTTCCATCACATTAATACATTTATCTAATTGTTCTGCTAATTTTCTTCGCATAAGAATTTCACTTTCAGGTATGCATTTATTTAGGTGAAAAAATGATTCTAATTGTTTGTTTATTATTGGAATTTCAGATTTCGATTTTTCAATTAATAAATTGCAATTGATAATAATCATCTCTGCGGCACCAATTCTTTTCAGAATATTTTTGATAAAACGTGGATTTAATTTTTCGAAAGGTATATCATAGTCATCTTGTTCATTTTTATACGACCATTCACGTAAATGCTCATATTGGGACAAATAAGTATAAATCCTTTTTGTCTCTTCAGATTTTCTGTTAATTGCTCTCTCGTTTTTTCTATATTCTTGTAATTTTTCCGTTACAAGTTCGGCCATTTGTAACTGTGTTAAAAACAAAAGACTGCGTGTAGATTTATAGTTCATATTTACGGATTAAGAAAGGAAATTGATCATTAAAGTTGCTCTAAGTTAATGCATTTGTGATTTTATAAGTCTTAAAAGAGTATAATTAATTTAATAAGTGTTTGTTCTTACAATAAGGTGCTGTGTGTTTCGAATTCAGTAATTAAAAAAAAATGTGACCCAATATTTATTAATGATTAATTTCTCATTTCAATATTGTTCCATAAAATTCAGTTGAAAAGATTACCTGATCAGGATAAAATCAATAGTTCAAAATAGAGTTTAAGGTTGTTCAGATTGGAATAAGTTATTATGTTGCAAGGGATATCAAACTGCAGGAATTTCCTGTATTTACAGCATATTTTAACTGAAAATCAATGATGAGACACATTGTATATTTTTTATTTAGCGTTCTGTTTTCGCTTAACACTTTCGCTCAGGCTCCTTCTAAGATGAGCTTTCAAGCAGTCATTAGAAATTCATCTAATCAGCTGGTTGTGAATCAAACAGTGGGCATGCAGATTAGCGTTTTGCAAGGATCCAGCAATGGAACTGCAGTGTACGTTGAAACGCAAACGCCCATAACCAATACCAATGGTTTGGTTAGCCTTGAAATTGGCAATGGAACCACGATTTCAGGAAATCTGGGTGCAATTGATTGGAGCAATGGCCCTTACTTTTTGAAAACAGAAACGGATCCAACAGGTGGAACTTCATACACAATCACCGCCAACAATGAAATGCTCAGTGTGCCTTACGCATTGTACGCAGAGTCTAGTGGAAGTTCCATTCCTGGTCCGCAAGGTCCTGCAGGGCCAGCTGGTCCAACAGGTGCAACCGGAGCAATTGGGCCTCAAGGCGCAACTGGTGCTCAAGGTCCAACTGGACAAGCTGGTGCAAACGGACTAAACACTATAGTGAAAACATCCATTGAACCTGTTGGTGCGAACTGTGCCACAGGTGGCGTTAAATTGGAATATGGTGTTGATGCTAACTCCAACGGAAGTCTACAACCTGGTGAAATTAATGCGGCACTTACGCAATATGTATGTAATGGAGCAGTTGGCCCCCAAGGTCCAGCTGGTTCAGGTGGTGGTGGTTTTACCCATTACATTGGTGAACAGTTTGGCGGTGGTGTTATCTTTCATTTGTGGAAAGACAATCTTGGCGTTGAACATGGTCTCATTGTAGCCCTGAATAACCAAAGTGCCGCTCAATTCTGGAGTAATGTTACTGGCACTCAGATTGGCGCCACAGCCCAAAGTAGCTGGAATGGGCTCACAAATAGCAACGCCATTGTAGCGCAAAATGGCCACACCTCAAGTGCTGCTAAACTTTGTGTGGATTTAGTTGCTGGTGGACAAAACGATTGGTACTTGCCTTCGGTAGATGAAATGAGTTTGTTGTGGCACAACAGGTTCAACGTGAACAAGACTTTGAGTACAATTGGTGGAGCAACCATTCTACCATTTTTTGATGTATTCTGGACAAGTTCCGAGTATTTAGCCTTGAATGCTTGGTATTTCAATTTTGGAAATGGCTATGCGATTAACATTGCAAAATCAACTGACTTTTATGTTCGCGCTATTCGGGCGTTTTAATTAGAAAGTAGTTTTAAGCATTTAAAATCTCAGGAT